>NZ_JADYWY010000010.1:0-152538 GCF_015864635.1 Psychrobacter sp. SZ93C1
TTTTTTAATTCGTTTCAATGAGTTAACTGGGTTTTAATTAAGTAATTATCTCCTAATTACTGCCAGTTTCCCCTGTTGAGGGGCGTATTATAGACGCTTTAAATCTCGAGTCAAGAGGTAATTTAACTTAATTCAAATAAGCTTGGTTATCCACATCACTAATCTACTTCCCTTACGATTAAATGCATCCTACGAGATCTTAAATAGAAAACAAGGAAAGTTTTTCAGAAATCTTCTAACTTCATAGATTTAATTGATTGAGCCTACTATCAAAAACAATAGTAGGCTCAAGTATTTTTTGATTTCTTAACACTAAACGTTAGTCAAAAGTATAGCTTACGCCAACGTTACCACCATTTTGGCTGCCACTACCACCAAAAGCACTACTGATAGAAAACTGTCCGTCAGATGTGGTGTAACCGACACCAAATGCATAACCTGTCTCACCTTCCCATGTACCACCGCCCAGACCAACGCTGACTTTACCCGGTACATTGGGGTAACGTAAAGCACCGAAAGCAAGCGCGCCTGCAACTGCTGAGTAGGTCTCTCCTTCTAGATCATTTATTCTTCTATCTGTATAACCGAAGGCTTCAGCACGATTTTGATCAAGCTGAGAGACATTAACTGCATCAGTTGGACTGATACCAGCGGCGACATTGGTAATTCGGCGCTGGCTGTTTGCGTTGCCCACTGATACGGTATTGTCTGCACTGGTCTGCGACCCTGCTCCTAATGCTATAGCATTGCTATGAGTTACACTACTATTAGCACCGATAGCCACTGCATTAGCTGCTTGAATGTTCACCGACTCACCGATAGCGACGGAGTTTGAGGCATTAGTCTCGTTTTCAAAAGCTGGTGTACTATTGGTACCAACTGTTGCCGCTGTAGCACCAACAGTTGCATTGCTACCTAGTACTACAGAGTTACTAGTAGTATCACCAATGACATTGTCGTTACCAACTGCATAATTGGCGTTACCACCGACGATATTGGGATCTCCAAATGCACCTGAGCGATCACCTGAAACAACATTGCCATTACCCACGCTAGTAGATTGATCGCCAGTCACTGTATTATTGATGCCTATAGCGACGCTGTCTTTACCTTTAGATTGAGCGTTAACCCCGATCGCTATCGCACCGTCAGCAGTAGCACCATTACCGCTATAATTACCTGCATCTTCGCTGTTATTAGAGTCATTAACGCTAAAAAAGCGAGCTTGGCTATCTTCGATTTTGTTTTCTAATTCAACTTTAGCTTCATCACTGATACCTGAATCACCTTTATCTCCTTTAGCGCCGTCGATACCATTTGTACCATCAGCACCGTTCAAACCATCTGTTCCGTTCTGACCTGCTGGACCAACTGGACCTTGAGCACCATCAATGCCGTCTTTACCATTTGTACCATCAGCACCGTTTAAACCATCTGTTCCATTCTGACCTGCTGGACCAACAGGGCCTTGAGTACCATCAATGCCGTCTTTACCATTGGTGCCATCAGCACCGTTTAAACCATCTGTTCCGTTCTGACCTGCTGGACCAACTGGACCTTGAGCACCATCAATGCCGTCTTTACCATTTGTACCATCAGCACCGTTTAAACCATCTGTTCCATTCTGACCTGCTGGACCAACTGGACCTTGAGCACCATCAATACCGTCTTTACCATTGGTGCCATCAGCACCGTTTAAACCATCTGTTCCGTTCTGACCTACTGGACCAACAGGGCCTTGAGCACCGACAGCACCATCTTGGCCGTTAATGCCATCCGTACCATTCTGACCGTCAATACCGTTTGTTCCATTGATACCGTCAGATCCTGCTGGACCTTGTGGACCAATTACTCCCGTATCGCCTTTAGGTCCAGGTGTGAGCTCAATCGTATTTATCTGTGTTTGTAAATCCGTTAACTTTCCGTCAACTGCGGTGAGCGCTGCACCTACATTGTTGTAGTCTGCATTGCTTATTCTATATGTGGGTGCTTGAAATACACCTGTATTACTGAACTGTGCACCCCCACCTAAAGCGGTTGCTACATTACTGAAATAAGAAATACCTGTTGTTTCTAACTTTTTTAACTGAGCAATATTCACGGCATCAGTATCGGATGTACCTGCTGCTACACCCGTAATTTGACGCGTCTGCAAGTTATTAGCATCACTAGTGTCACCGACACTGACTGCGGCTAAAGTCGATTGCCATGTGGCATCGGTTCTAGCATCAGCACCAAATCCCTGTACACCTGCGTCAACTGATGTTTTGCTTTGTGCGCCTAGAGCAATACTGTTACGAATATTAGCCGTTGATTCTGTACCCATCGCTACGCTGTCACGACCACTTGCTACTGATGTATTACCGATAGCTGTCGCGCGGATGCCGCTTGCTGTTGCGCCGATGCCTAGAGCTTCGTAGTCACTCTGTGCAAACTCAAAAATTTGACCGCCATTACCATCATCTTTAAAACGGCGATTCTGATTGTCTGTTTGTATGGGGGTGGTCGCGTCGACAAACTCAGCTTGCACCACTGCACCTACTACTGCAACTTGTGTAGAAGTACTGCCACTACCAACGGCAGTCGCGCCTGATTCTGAAGCTGTGTTACGAATACCCATCGCTGAGCTATTAAAACCTGAGGCTGTGTTACGGCTACCCATCGCTGAACTATCAATACCTGAGGCTTCATTTGCAAAACCCACTGCTGAGCTGGTAACTCCTGAGGCTGTGTTATTATTACCTAGTGCTAAGCTAGAATCTCCTGAGGCTACGTTGCCCCTACCCATCGCTGAGCTAGCAACACCTGAGGCTCTGTTAAAATTACCTATCGCTGAACTGGTAAGTCCTAAGGCTGTATTACCACTACCCATCGCTGAGCTACCATTACCTGAGGATTCATTGTTAAAACCCACTGCCGAGCTGAAACCTCCTAAGGCTTCGTTAGAACTACCTACTGCTGAGCTGTCATCACCCGAAGCAGTATTATCGTTACCTAGTGCTGAGCTACGGTCACCAGTTGCCTCATTGCTATAGCCCACCGCTGAACTATACAGCTTTGAGGCTGTGTTTAGACTACCTACCGCTGTACTACGTTCGTTGGCGGTTGAGTTGTCGCTACCTATTGCCAAGCTATAATCCCCTGCAGAGGTATTAATATAACCTACTGCTGAGCTAAAACGACCAGAAGCTACGTTCCTATGCCCTGCTCCCAAAGCCATTTGCCCATCTACTATATTGCTAGACCCTACCGCCGTACTATAAGTATTATCTACTTGGTTCAGTATGCCTAATGCGGAACTTCCTAGCTTATCAGCCCTATTTTGCGATCCTATAGCAGAACTACCAACACCTAAGGCGCTATTGTAAGCACCTATCGCTGAGCTACTTTCGCCAGAAGCAGTGTTTATAGTACCAACAGCTGAGCTATAAATATTTGAAGCTGTGTTGTCATAACCTATTGCAGTACTACGGACGCCTAATGCATCGTTTGAAAATCCACAAGCTATAGACTCTATTGATGGAGAGACACTGCCACCTGTTCCATTAAACTGCGTTAAGCACACATCTGCCTGAACACTCATCGCTGTCAATCCTAGCAATGAGCCAATTGCAACAGAAATGGCATGGCGACGTAGCGATGCGCCTGTTTGGCTAGCTGGCACAGTACCAACTTGACCTGATGTGTTGCTAGACTTTCCACCCGACTTGCTAATTTCACTAACGGCTGTATAGCAACCCGTAGAACGATTAAAAACAACGCGGTAAACATGGTTTAACATGAGAATATCCTGTGTGTATAAAGTTGCTATCGAAGCGACCATATGATGGCTATAACAAATAGAGCAACAGTTGCACTGTCGATCAAAAATATAAACGTTAATTTGAATGAATAATTACCTGTAGAATTTGATATCCGTATCGTTTGATAAGTGATAAATCAAGCACTAGATTGACTTGCTCTTGACTTAAGCTACCTACTAAATCCGTTCTTCTGATTCTAAAAAATAATTTTATATGCAATACAGACATAAAAAGAAACGTTATAAGTACATTCTGGAATGTTATGTTAAATTTGTAAAGTTCTTGTTTTGAATTTGTAACAGATGAACATATACTTTCAGGAATATATTGAAATGTCTGAAGCAAAAGGTAAAAACAACTATTTGATAGCACGCATAGAAAAGCCGCTTATTAGAAAATAAGCGGCTCTCATTACATGTATTTAATAGTTAGTCTAACATGGACTACTTTGATTTAGCTCCAGCCTGAAAACGACTAGTAATGGTATAAAGTAACATGAGATAGATATCTGTTTTAAATTTTAAATTTTATTTTGACCGTAGTAACAATACCAGACAACGCATAGATAATACCAATCGCTAAAAGGCCGACAGGGATATCATAGAGTATGATACTCATGACCAGCACACCGATGATAAGAACAACGAAAGGCACTTTCTTCTTATCAAATTCTTTGAAGCTATAGTACTTGACGTTACTGACCATTAGTAGACCACAAGTTACGACCCAAGCGGCAAACAAGAACATGACAGCTGTATCGTACTGACCAATCCACTCATTATGATCGACTGCGACCATGACAGCAGACGTCACTAAGATAGCGGCAAGTGGACTTGCTAGGCCAACAAAGTATTTTTTATCGACAATGCCAACCTGCACATTGAAACGTGCGAGGCGAAAAGCGGCACAAGCAGTAAAGACGAATGCACAGCCAATCCCGATACGACCTAACGGCTCTAAAGCAAAGCTATAAATCAAAATAGCAGGTGCAACACCAAACGCTAGCATATCTGCCAAAGAATCGTATTGCTCACCGAATGGGCTCTGTGCATTGAGCATACGTGCCACGCGCCCATCAGCCCCATCAAGAATAGCGGACAAAAATATAGCCAATGAGGCTTTATAAAACTCGCCTTGTGTACTGGCCAAAATTGAATAAAAGCCTGACAGTAGCGACAAAGTTGTAATTAAGTTGGGCGCTAAATACACACCGCGACTGACCACTCGCTGACCTTCTGTTACTTCAGCTTCAATCACTTCAAAGGTCAAACCGTCATAACTGTCATTTTCCGCTAGGCGGATATTGAACTCATGCTCATCGATAAATGGTGGCTGAGTTGCTGCACTGTCTTGTAGCAATCCATCATTTAGAGCCGTATCCTTTGAGGAAACGTGGTTTGATTGACCTGTAGATGATGGTGTATTGGTCATCTTAATATCCTTATTTGCCGACATTGCTACTCATTGAACCAGTTATTCACCGACTAACCAGCGCACATTGGTCGCGCTATCAGGTGTTAAGTCTGGCGCATCAGCTACTTTTAAAGCAGGCTGCAAGAAACGCACAATCTCACGCGCATGATTGTCAAACTGCCAAGGTGGATTGATAACCAGCAGACCTGTACCGTTAAGGCCAACCGCAACATCGTTTGGATAAATATTCAACTCACACACCAACTGACGGCGCATTTCAGTACGTTTCAGCTTTTTATAGAACAGTTCTACAGCTTCGACGTTCTTAATAGGGAACCAAAGCGCATAAGTGCCTTGTGGCCACTTATTATAAGAGTTAACCAACAAATTGATAAGGCGTGTAAAGTCTTTATGCTCTTGCTCATAAGGAGGATCAAGAAAAATTAGACCACGCTTCTCTTTTGGCGGAATAACTGCAGTGATACCTTCAAAGGCATCACGGTGATGGATACCGATTGGCAATTTATGTAGCTGATAGTTCAACGCATCATATTCGCTGGCTTTGGCTTCAAAAGCCTCGCCACGTACGCCCGCTTCCGGGTTTTTTTCGACATGATGGGCAATCCACCAAGGAGAACCAGGATAGACTTTACTGTCATAAGTGAATCTGGCTTGCTTGATGCCTTCCATATAATCTTTGACAGCAGCAGGTGCCTTTTCAGTATCGGCATTCAATAGGGCTTGAATACCACCTTTGGCCTCTCCAGTCTTGCGTGCTTCTTCACTGCTCAGTGAATAAAGTCCGCGACCGCCATAAGCGTCAAGCACATAAAAAGGTTTGTTTTTTTGCCCCAGTTGATTGAGCAGTTGTACCAATAAAATGTGTTTGACCACATCAGCAAAGTTACCAGCGTGGTAGGCGTGTTTATAGTTCATAATCTCAAAAGTTTAAATAAGAAAAATTGCATCTATGGTAGCATAGGCAGAGTAAAAGATAATGTGGTTTTGGTAAGTGCTTTCAATAAAAACGCATTGAATGACGGTATATCGACAGCTGATTGACAATAATGAGATGAAATGACGCAGATTATTAGCAACCTGAACGTGACAGAGTTGATAGCCGATCAGCCAATAGGTCCGGACAATCCACCATTACTGTTTCCAGACGGTCATAGTGACATCCCAGATATCCCAACCCAACATGTATTACAAGCCTCTGATTTTGCCGTGAGCTGGGAAGACAATCTGACTGAAATACAGCTTGATAAGTTCGTCAACGATGGTTGGATTATTATCGATGATGTCTTTAATAGTACCGCGTTGCTAGCCTTGCAAGCAGAAAGCGGTTTTATTGAATATCGTGATGCACAGCTCACTGCTGGTATTCGGGTAAGCGATATTCGCGGTGATAAAATACGCTGGATCACAGAAAACTTCTTTGCAGGCTTTTTTTATCTAGAAAGTATCAATACCCTTGCTTCCCTATTCAATCGTAGCTTGTTCGCGGGTATTCGTCATAGTGAAGCGCATTATGCCTGCTATCCGATTGGCTTTGGCTATCAATGGCACAGTGACAACCCTGCTGGGCGTGACGAACGTGTTATTTCAGCCGTGTTTTATTTGAATGATGAGTGGGCTGCCAGTGATGGTGGCGCATTAGAAGTCGTCGATAAACATGGTGTTCATCATAATGTGATGCCTGTTGCCAATAGACTGGTGATATTTGACAGTGACTTACGACATCAGGTGCAGATTGCTCATCGTCAGCGTTACTCTATCGCTACTTGGATGCGCCGAGATGGCTTGGTACCGTTCGTTGAAGAAAACAATTAAATCGTCACTTATTCATAAATAATATAATGTGATTTGAGTCGTAAACCACTATAAAAACAAACAAGTATTCCACTACTTTCGCAATATCAATCTTAAAAGTTAACTTTACACATAAAAGGTTTATCCATGTCTGACAGCAATCACCAAACTACCAATAATCAATCCGCAAGCCATCAACAAGAAGCGTTGGATTTAAGCATCGAACTGCTAGAACGTCCTTCAGTGACGCCAGATGATGATGGTTGCCAAGATATATTGTCAGAGCGATTGGAAAAAGCGGGCTTTGACTGTGAGTTTATGTATTATGGTGATAGACAGGCAAAGGGCGAACACGCTGAAGTCAAAAACTTGTGGGCGCGTCGCGGCACGACTGACCCAGTCATTTGCTTTGCAGGCCATACCGATGTCGTACCAACTGGTGATGCTAAAAACTGGACCTACCCACCATTTACCCCGACCATTGCTGATGGGTATCTATGGGCGCGCGGTGCGGCTGACATGAAAACAGGTATTGCGGCTTTTACTGTCGCAGCCGAACGTTTTGTCGCCAATCACCCTGAGCACAATGGTTCGATTGCTTTTTTAATCACCTCAGATGAAGAAGGCCCATCAATCAACGGCACAGTAAAAGTCATTGAAACCTTAGAAGCGCGTCAAGAAAAAATCACCTATTGCTTGGTTGGTGAACCATCAAGTACCGATACGCTAGGTGATATCATTAAAAATGGTCGTCGCGGCTCATTGGGTGCAGTGCTCACAGTGACTGGTAAGCAAGGTCATGTCGCCTATCCGCATCTAGCGTGCAATCCTATTCATGCTGCAATGTCAGCATTGGCTGAATTGACCTCGACTGCATGGGACAATGGCAATGACTATTTCCCAGCAACATCACTGCAAATCTCAAATATCAATGGTGGCACAGGCGCAACCAATGTCATTCCTGAAACGCTAGAAGTTGTGTTTAACTTCCGCTTTTCAACGGAAACCACTGAAGATGAACTGAAGGCAAAAACGCATGCTATCTTCGATAAGTATTTTGCCGATAATCAGATGTTAGAGAATAAGGCGAGCTACGATATCCATTGGAAGTTATCTGGTCAGCCGTTTTTGACCCCTGAAGGTAAACTGGTTTCTGCCTGTCAAAAAGCAATCAAAAAAGTTACTGATACTGATACCACGCTATCTACTTCAGGCGGTACTTCTGATGGGCGTTTTATCGCACCAACAGGCGCGCAAGTAGTCGAGCTAGGTGTGCGTAATGCGACAATTCATCAAGTTGATGAAAAGGTAGAAGTCGATGATTTGGGTAGATTGGCACAGATTTATGAAGGGATTTTAGAAAACTTACTGCTAGATTAGTTATTCGTTAAAGAAAGCAATAAAAAGCGCCAAATCTTAATTAGATTTGGCGCTTTTTATTATTTTGACTGATTTATTCAATACTAATTTTATTCGATACCGATATAAACATCAACTTGACCATACTCTAGATTGCCATCAATATAATGCTCAAAATCAACATCAAAAGTTCGGGTGTGCTCACAACTGCGATCATTAAAATAAGTCCAAGCTTTTTCCCAGGCATTCATCACAGTGTAAGGCATTCTACCCTCTTCAGAGAATACCATGTACTTTCCTGCAGGAATATCTACTGTTACTAGGTTTGTAGACTTAGCAGTCTTTTCATTGTCTGATGGCTCTTGCTCACTGACTACTTTCCAACTAGCAACCACATCAAAAGCACCGACCAAATCATCGCTCTCATAGTTATGATAGACACCATAAATATCTTCACCTTTAGGCAGATCACTGGCGTGGTTTTGGTAAAACTTCTGCCATAAACGACCCAGTTTGGCTGTTTCTTCGCTAATCTCAGCGTTGTTAGTAGTACGAACGCTAATGCCACTGCAAGCTATCGCTTCTGGTAGCTCTTTAATTTGTGAAATCATGATACGGTATATCCTGTATATTTATACGGTTTTTTATTTGAGAAAGATTGAAATGAGCGCGTACTAAAAAAGCCATTAGCGTTGCAAAGTAACTCTAATCTGCTTCATCAATCCAATTCATCTGAATGGCTTCTAAAATGCCCTCATTTGATTTTTGTGGATCATCATCAAAGCCTTCAAGTTCAGTCACCCAACGATGCAAATCGGTAAAACGTATATATTGTGGATCAGTCTCTGGGAACTTTTCATACAACTCAATAGCGATATCTAAGCTGTCCGTCCATTTTAATTTTTGCGGGATCATAGCGGCTCCTTATCTTTTAAACGATTTTGATAAAATGGTTTTGACGATTTGATAGGCGCTATTTTACCAAAATTCATCAGATGATTATAGACAAGTTAATTTTATATGGCAGCTTATACTATCTACGCCGACTTGGCAGACTTCAAAGCAGCCTGATGGTTGTTCCATGTGGCAATAGTGTCGGTCAAATGCTCCCCTACCATGTCCAATACTTCTGGCGTACACTTGCCTTTTTTATCTGTAAAGATAAATTTGGTCATACCCATACTCATCAGCTGATTTTTCACAAAGAAACGATGCTCAAAATATACATATTTCTGATCCCATCCTGCAACCTTACTACTGAGTGTCACTTTATCCAAAAACTTGATTGGTTTCAGATAAACCATCTCTTGCATAGACATCACCCAATTCAATTTCTTAATACCTTTTTGATGACAGCACGCCATTACCCAGCGAGTGACATTTAATTCAATAAAAGACAAATAGCGGTAATTAGGCAAGTGGTCACGAAACCCCATGTCATGCGGCAATACTCGATAGTTACGGACAGTCGGTGCGGTCAACGTCTCTATGCTAATGCGCTCGCTCATTGATTGCTGTTTTAGTTGTTGTTTTAGCAAGCTAACCATAATAAAAAAACGGATCAACATGTTCATAAGTAACTCCCTTAACTCTTATTTTTTATAGATATCGATGTCATATAAATGCTGCCTACTTTAACGCAAAAAAAGCCACCTCAGTGACTTTCTTTACTTAAAAATTTATAGGCAAAAGCTAACAGTTAAACATACATTTCAATGACTAATGACCTGCGCCATTGATACTACGAACCATCTCTTCGACCATTTTCTTCGCATCACCAAAGATCATCATGGTTTTGTCCATATAGAACAGACTGTTATCAAGACCTGCATAACCCGTGTTCATTGAACGCTTGATGACCATAATCGTTTGGGCTTTGGTGACTTCTAGAATTGGCATACCAAAAATTGGCGAAGTTGGGTCATCTTTCGCAGATGGGTTCACAACGTCATTTGCACCGATAACCAAGACAACATCCGTACTTGCGAAGTCTGAGTTAATCTCATCCATCTCTAAAATATCATCATAAGGTACATCGGCTTCAGCCAATAGTACGTTCATATGACCTGGCATACGACCCGCGACCGGATGAATGGCAAAACGCACATTCACACCTTCTTCTTTTAGCAGCTCGTACAACTCTTTGACTGCATTCTGCGCACGACCTTGCGCCATACCATAGCCCGGTACGATCACAACACTGCTTGCATTGGCCATTAAGAAGCCTGCATCTTCTGCCGAACCGGCTTTGTAGTTCTTCGGTGCGCCATCATCGCCGCCCGCTGCCACAGCGCCTGTACCCATACCGCCAAATAAAACGTTGAGTAATGAGCGGTTCATGGCTTTACACATGATGTAAGACAAGATCGCACCTGATGAGCCAACGAGCGACCCTGCGATAATCAGCATTGAGTTGCCAAGGGTGAAACCAATGCCTGCTGCTGCCCAACCAGAGAATGAGTTCAATAGCGATACAACCACTGGCATATCGCCGCCACCGATTGGGGCAATCCACATCCAACCGAAGATAACGGCAATCACAGCCATTGCATAAAATGCTGGTAATGAGTCAGTAACGAAATAAACGCCACCAAAACCAATCATTGCAATGAACAATAGCGCTTGGACAGGTTTTACCCAGCCGCCAACCAATGTTTTAGCCCAGCTTTTCGCTGCTAATTTACCAAAGGCAAAGACCGAGGCTGAGAACGTAATCGCACCGATGAAACAACCAATAAACAGCTCAACTCGGGCAACGGCGCCATGCTGTTGCTCAGTATGTAGCACGGTTGCCAAGGCAATGGCGACTGCAGCTAAACCGACGAATGAATGCATCAAAGCCACGGTTTCTGGCATTTGGGTCATCGCAACCGTCTTTGCCTTCCACATACCAACGAGGGCACCTAAAATCATCGCGCCAATAATTAACCAAAGCACAGGGCCTTCTGCTAAGAAGAAGGTCGTCACGACGGCAATCGCCATCGCTACCATACCAAAGCGGTTACCTCTGATAGCCGTCTTTGGGCTAGACAAACCACGTAAGGTTAAAACAAAAAGAATCGCGCCGACTAGATAGAACCAATCTGCATTTGCCGCAATCATTGCTGAGAAGTCGTTCATGCGTCACCTCCAGTTTCTGTTGCTACTGGTGCTTTTTTTACTTTCGGTTTAAACATCGCAAGCATACGCTCGGTCACGGCAAAGCCACCGAAGATATTGATACTGGCTAAAAATACGGCAAAAGCGCCAAGTATACTGGTTGGTGTAAAGATAGAGCCATCAATGGTGACGGTCTGTAGCATGGCACCAACGATGACGATACTTGATAGTGCGTTGGTGACGGCCATCAATGGTGTATGTAGTGCAGGCGTAACGCCCCAAACCACGTAGTATCCGACAAAAATAGCGAGTACAAATACGGTAAAAATCGCGACAAATGGTGTACTAGCCATTGCGGCACCAGCTGGTGCTGACGCTAAAATAGTGGCAATCATCTAATCCTCCTAAAATTTATTCATGTCTGGCAAATGTATGGTGACAACGTTAATAGTGACAGGCTGTAAAAACTTAGCCCAGTCAAACTAGCGTTTGGCCAGTCGTACCTGATTGTCATGTGTCACTGCCAGTGCGCCCTGAATCTCGTCTTCCATGTCTACGTTAAGTGCCAATTTTGCTGAAGCGTCATCTCCAGCAGGCGCAATTAAGGTCGTGATAAAGTTAACCAAGTTATTGGCATACAAATCTGAAGACTGGGCGGCAAGCTGTGAAGGGATATTGGCAGCACCAACGATACGTACGCCATTGTCCGTGGTAATGGTTTGGTCAGGCAAGCTGCCTTCCACGTTACCACCGGTACCAGCCGCCATATCGATCAATACTGAACCTGCTTTCATTTTAGCGAGGGTTGCGCCGTGCACCAGACGCGGAGCATTACGACCAGGAATCTGCGCTGTGGTAATAACGATATCCGCGTTGCTTAATGCTTTGTCTACAACAGCTGCTTGATCTTTGACATATTGCTCTGATGGCGTCCAAGCATAGCCACCTGTAGACTTGGCGGTCTCAGCCTCCTCTGCACTCATTGGCACATCCAGCCATTTACCACCGAGTGACTCCACTTGCTCACGAGCAGTCGGACGTAAATCACTAGCTTCTACCACTGCACCCAGACGCTTTGCCGTTGCAATCGCTTGTAAACCTGCCACCCCGACACCTAAGATAACAACCTTGGCGGGTTTAACCGTACCGGCTGACGTCATAAACATTGGGAATGGACGTGAATACTCATTCGCCGCTAGCAATACGGCTTTATAACCCGCAAGGTTGGCCTGTGATGACAGTACGTCCATATTCTGTGCGCGTGACAAGGTACGGGGTAATAGCTCCATGGCAAAGGCGGTTGCACCTTTAGCCGCATAACTATCAAGCTGAGTGTTGCGATAAGGGTCAAGCATGCCAATGACGATCTGACCAGATGACAAGCCATCGATGGCTTCAGCTGATAGGTCATTGACGGTGGTAATAATCTGAGACTGGGTAATGACCTCGGCACTGCTACTGGCAATGTCGGCACCAGCAGCTTGATATAGCTCATCAGCGTAGTACGCTGCTTGACCTGCATTTGACTGAATGACAACTTCAAACCCAAGTTTACGCAACTTTTTGACTGCGTCTGGGGTTATGGCTACACGGCTCTCGCTCGCGCTATCTGCACTGATTACACCGATTTTCATACCGTCTCCTTACTTACGTCCAATGACTGTACTTATAATGACTATAATTACGTCTCACGACTACCTTTAATACCCTCAACGCACATCTAAAAAGCACAGGGGACAAAAAAACCTTTGGTTTTGATTGGATCAGTATTGCGACCAAAGGTTTATCAATTTAATAAATGATAGCGACTTTGCCATCATGCCTTTTTATTATAGGTACATCGTCCACCAACTTTCATTGTTTAATGATGACCCATAAGTAAATAAAAAGTTAATTATTTGTACCATCTATATAACTTTTATTGTTATATTAAAAAAATTTATTTTTTTAATACCCTTAATGCTTTGCAAAATATAACCTTGTATCACTAGGCCACCCCCATATCACAGACCATTACCTCAATAGACACACAGCTGATAGCTCCCTCGATATTATCTGTGCTGTTTCTCTTGTTTTGATGGTTATATTTGAACTGAAGGTAAGCTCTAACAGTCACAATTGATATATTTTAGAATCGTGTGAAAAAGCAACGAGCCGGTTAAGTTCAAACGATAGGTGTCGTATAATAGGTAAGCTTGACGTGGTAATTGGATCGTCAATGACTCACTATAATAAGGAATAACGATGTATTTTTTACTCTCCCCTGCTAAATCTTTGAACGAAGCAGACGCTATACCGTTAAATCTAGGCAACTACTATAGTCAGCCTGAACTGATTGAACATTCACAAGTATTGATGCAAGTACTGAAGTCTAAAGAACCGATTGACTTACAAGAGCTGATGAGCATTTCTAATGATTTGGCACAGCTTAATGCGACGCGCAATCAGCAATGGCACTGGAGTAAAGAACAACCATTCACTGATAATACTAATGTGGCAAAACCTGCTGGGTATTTGTTCGATGGTGATGTTTATACTGGTCTTGATATGTATCACATGGATAAAGACACGACTATCTACGTCAATGAGCACTTAGGCATTTTGTCAGGGCTTTATGGTGTGTTAAAACCTTTAGATTTAATCCAACCATATCGCTTAGAGATGGGTACCAAGCTGAAAAATGAGCGCGGTAATAACTTATATGAGTTTTGGGGTGAGGAAGTGACTGAGGTTATCAATGCGCGAATGGCTGATAGCGACGATAAAACATTGATTAATCTGGCTTCTAATGAATACTTTAAGTCTGTAAAGAAAAAAGCATTGAATGCTGACATCATTACACCACGATTTGAGGATGAAAAAAATGGTCAATATAAAGTGATTAGCTTTTATGCCAAAAAAGCACGTGGACTAATGGTTAAGTATGCGGCAGATAATAAGCTGACCAATGCTGAGCAACTAAAGCAGTTCGATCTAGCAGGATATTACTACTGTGAAGAAGCATCTGATGATAAAACGTGGACGTTTAGGCGGGATAGTGTGCATCAGTAAATTTGATTTTATTATTAGTTAAAAGATACTAAACATTTATAAGAAAACCTCGATAAGCTCAGCCTATCGAGGTTTTTCTATGTGACACCCACTACCCTATTAAACTAGATACAAAAAAGCCCTGCTATCTTTCGATAGCAGAGCTTTCGGTAGTTCAAACACTTTCACAAAAATACTTATAACTACAGTGAAAAGCGCTTTATGGATTGACTAAAGCAGTACGACTAGGCGACCAAGTGAAGATTGTACTAATAGTACATCGAACGAGGTTAACAACGTCGTACAAGTTTAGTCGGGGCATAAATTACATCATGCCGCCCATTCCACCCATACCGCCCATTCCACCGCCAGCACCCATGCCAGCCATACCGTCATCACCTTGCGGTAAGTCAGTAATCATAACTTCAGTGGTAAGCATTAGGCCTGCAACAGATGCAGCGTTTTCTAGTGCTGAACGTGCTACTTTAGCTGGGTCAAGAATACCCATCTCGATCATATCGCCGTATTCACCAGAAGCAGCATTGTAACCATAGTTACCGCTACCGCTTTTCACTTCGTTTACCACAACTGACGCTTCTTCACCTGCGTTGGTTACGATTTGACGTAGTGGTGCTTCCATCGCACGACGTAGGATGTTGATACCTGCGTTTTGATCGTCGTTATCGCCTGTTAGTTCAGACAATGCGTTCATAGCACGTACTAGCGCAACACCGCCACCAGGTACAACACCTTCTTCAACTGCTGCACGAGTCGCATGTAGCGCATCGTCAACACGGTCTTTTTTCTCTTTCATTTCAGTTTCGGTCGCTGCGCCAACTTTAATAACTGCTACGCCGCCAGCTAATTTTGCAACACGCTCTTGTAGCTTTTCTTTGTCATAGTCAGAAGTAGACTCTTCGATTTGACGGTTGATAGACTCAACACGGTTTTCGATATCAGCTTTGTTACCAGCACCATCAACGATTACCGTATTTTCTTTACCAACAGTCACTTTCTTAGCAGTACCCAGTTGCTCTAGAGTAGCAGTCTCTAAGCTCAGACCAATCTCTTCAGAGATAACCGTACCGCCAGTTAGCGTTGCGATGTCTTCTAGCATTGCTTTACGACGATCACCGAAACCTGGTGCTTTAACCGCACAAGTTTTTAAGCCACCACGCATGTTGTTAACAACCAAAGTCGCTAGCGCTTCGTTCTCAACATCTTCAGCAATGATAAGCAATGGCTTGCTTTGCTGCATTACTTGCTCAAGTAATGGCACGATTTCGCGGATGTTGCTAATTTTTTTGTCAACTAGCAAGATATACGGGTTTTCAAATTCAGCAGTTAAGCTGTCTTGCTTGTTCGCGAAGTACGGGCTGATATAACCACGGTCAAACTGCATACCTTCTACAACTTCTAGGGTATCTTCGAAGCTTGAACCTTCTTCAACAGTAATAACGCCTTGCTTACCGACTTTTTGCATCGCTTGCGAAATCAACTCACCGATTTTAGTGTCTGAGTTAGCAGAGATAGAGCCTACTTGTGCAATGGCTTTTTCATCGTCAGCTGGTGTAGACAACAAATGGATTTGCTCAACAGCAGCACGTACCGCTTTATCGATACCGCGTTTAAGATCCATTGGGTTCATGCCAGCAGCCACTGACTTCATGCCTTCTTGCAAGATTGACTGAGCCAATACCGTCGCAGTAGTTGTACCATCACCAGCGACATCGTTGGTACGGCTAGCAACTTCACGTACTAGCTGTGCGCCCATGTTTTCAAACTTGTTTTCTAGTTCGATTTCTTTGGCAACTGAAACACCATCTTTAGTGATGGTAGGTGCGCCAAATGATTTATCGATAACAACGTTACGACCTTTAGGGCCTAGTGTTACTTTTACTGCGTTTGCTAGAACGTTTACGCCGTCCATCATTTGTTTACGGGCATCAATGCCGAATTTTACGTCTTTTGCCATGTTAAATTACTCCACTATTATAAGTATGAGAATACGGTTGAATGATTCGATAATATGGTTATAAATGTGCTTCGCTAACAACTGACTCAGCCAACAGGCCTCGTGAGCAATTAGCCTTCTAGCACACCCAATACATCAGATTCTTTCATAATAAGCAGCTCTTCGCCGTCAACTTTTACCGTTTGACCAGCATATTGACCGAACAAAACTTTGTCGCCAGCTTTTACATCTAACGCGCGAGTTTCGCCGTTGTCACGAATCTGACCGTTACCAGTAGCCAGTACTTCACCTTGTGAAGGTTTTTCTTGAGCTGAACCAGGAAGCAAGATGCCACCAGCCGTTTTTGTTTCTTCTTCTATGCGGCGGACGACAATACGGTCATGTAAAGGACGAATGTTCATCGATATGACTCCAAAAGTTGATTATTAAAATTGAGGGTTTATTTGAATTAATAGTCTCAATGCCAGTATCTACAAGGACTACTACTCAAAAGTAATATTCTGAAGATAAGCATTAAGCTTGTATCAAAAAGTGGGGGCAAGGTGTGTTCGCTTCAAGTGTAAAGCCTAAAATTTTACAAGAATTATCTCAGGGAGCCGCTTAGTGCTGTCGTGATCTCAAACTGTTGTACTAATCGCCTATTATTTCTTCTTAGCCAAGGTGTTTTTATAGCAACATTGACTACAAGAGCAACACACCATAGACAGCAAATACTCTTGAAAATGTAACCAAGTATGACCATTATAGTGCTTGTAAATACAATAATAGTGGTAGATAGAATCTGATATACCAACACTATATTACTTAAGGAACATCTATGATTTTTTCATCATCGAATAAAAATTCTAATAACACAAAACGTAGTAAGTCAAAAATTTTGACCGCCTTAACATCAGGCGCCAGTATTGCTGCTATCGGAGCATTAAGTATGACTGCACCTACCATCGCTAGTGCAAAGACCATCCAAGCATCAAGCGCTAACTATAGCTTTACGGTCGAAGACAAATATAAAGGCACCGCCACACGTACCTTAAGCAAGTCAGGTGATACTTGGAAATACAATGTCAATGCACGAGTTGCAGGTGTCGCTAGCGCCTCGCAAGATAGTACCTTTACCATCAATGGCAATAACGTCACACCAACACAAGCCAGCACGACTTATAAACTCTTGGGCGTTGGTCGCACACACAAACTAGATTTTAATCCAAGTAGCAAAAAAGTCGTGAGTAACTATCGAGGCAAATCAACGACAATGAACATGTCGCAACAAGCCTTTGATGACTTAAGCCTTGAAGTACAGATTCGTCAGGATTTATTAAACGGTAAATTCTCTGGCAATTACTACATGGCGAAGAAAGACAAAATCGAAAAGACCCCATTTAAGAAATCTGGCAACACCAAAATAACTGTACCAGCAGGTACTTTTGATACAGTACGTGTCGACCGTGTCCATGATGACGATAGCCGTTCTACCAGCTTCTGGTTAGCACCAAGCTTGGATTACCTACCCGTGAAAGTGAGTCAGATTAACGATGGCAAAAAAATGGATTTAGAATTGACCAAGGTTAATTAAACCGTTTGTTAAACTGCTGAAAAAATATTAAAAAAAGCGGCGCTCTAATGTAGAGCGCCGCTTTTTTTGGTTTTACACTGATAGCTAACAAACATAACTTGTTAAGCGTTGATTATTAAGCATTTGGCAAGTTAAGTATTAAGCAAGCTAGATTACTGACGAGGTTTCTTAACGACATTATTCATCGAAGGCAGACGTTTAAGCAAAATAAACAACCATACATTGATAAGCAGCAATAGTAAAAAATCCAGTAGATAGACAACTATCTCCGCCCAACTACTGCCATAAACTCGCGTAAACAACACCACGCCACTCGCACCTAAGTACACGAGTATAAACATACTGCTTATTAACAACGCATAAGGCGAGCGTCCACGCAGTATCGATGGTGTCAGGATAAATGCTGGCACTAACCACAACATTTGCCATGCGACACCGCCGACGATATCAGGACTACTTGGATTGAATACATTAATAAAAATAGGCAGTCCAAGCAATCTATAGACGAGCCAAATTAACCACGTAACCATCAAACGCTGACGGATAGGCGCAATAGGTTTACTTACTTTGGCAGGCTTACCAGTTTTCTTTACTGGTGGTGCAGCATTCATCTCACTATCGGAGCGGTTTGTAGCCATTAGATATATTTACTTCCTCATTAATAGCGTTAATAACGCTGTCGCATTTTAGGCTCAATGATCATTGTAGGCTTAACAGTACAAAGGCCCCTTAGCGACTCCAGTTAGCTTGAGCCAATGCTGTCGCACTGATAGCCAAACGGCGACCTTGGGCGATGCCTAGCTCACGCTCATCAGGTGAGATAGGCTGATCATGTGATGCCCCACTGACATGGCTAGCACCATAAGGTGAGCCGCCACGTTGGGTGCGATTGAGCGCTAGCTCCGCATAAGGTACACCAACGATAATCATACCGTGATGCATCAATGGCAACATCATCGTCAGTAACGTCGTCTCTTGACCGCCATGCATGGAGCCTGTCGCAGTAAATACTGAGGCTGGTTTGTTCTGTAGGTTTCCTGCCAGCCATAGCGTGACGGTATTGTCCCAAAAATATTTCATGGGTGCTGCCATGTTGCCAAAGTGCGTCGGACTACCAAGCGCAAGGCCGCTACAGTCTTTCAGATCTTCCATCGTGCAATAAAGATCACCCTCATCAGGTATCGCAGGCTTGCTAGATGTCGTCTCAGGAGCAACCGTTGGTACCGTACGAATACGTGCCGTCATGCCAGCGTCCTCAATACCTTGCGCGATAGCGTATGCCAATGTCTTGGTTGTACCATGATTAGAATAATAGAGTACCAATACATAAGGGGCAGTCTGACTCATTAGCAACACTTCCTTAAATCATTCATGTGGTTAATGATAGCAATATGTAGCCAACAGCTGACACTATCAATATATGTGCACATTATGCCCGAGTCATTCACTGACATGCAAACAACCTAGCTGTGCATTATCGTCAGAACACTCTATCGCGTTGACTACTGTGCATTTTGACACAATTAAAGGGCAGATGATAACCGCCTATGTTTGTTACACTATTGTCACTCTAATACCTGCTAGATGATCGATATGGAAAAGTTAGCAAAGAAAATCCCGTTTTTACACCAGCGCTGGTTTCAGTTTTTACGATTTTTGGTTAGGCATTTCTTTGAAGACAACTGCCAGCAAAAATCAGCCTCTCTGACCTATACGACCATGCTATCGATCGTACCCATGCTGACCGTACTCTTGATGATTTTGTCTTCAGTACCAGCACTTTCGTCGGTCAGAGCACAAATATATGAAGTCATTTATAACAACTTACTACCGCAATCTAGCATGCAGGTTAGTGAGTACATCAACAACTTCGCTGAAAAATCATCCAACCTGACCATTATTGGTGCGATGGTGCTGTTTTTTACAACGATTATGACATTGACGACCATTGAGCGAGCTTTTAACCAAATATGGCGGGTAGAGAATCGGTCCGGTGGCATCAAAAGCATGCTGCGCTATTGGACGATGGTGACCTTAGGCCCATTAGTGTTGGGCACAGCTTTCATCGCCTCAAGTGCGATACAAAGCATTAGTTTTTTAAATCAGCAAGTCGCCGGTTACGGCATTGATTGGTCTATCTGGATACAAGCCGTCACGATTGGCATCACTGTCTCAGGCTTCATCGGTATGTACTGGTTCATTCCAAAAGCACGTGTGCCAGCCAAAAATGCGGCCATCGCTGGCATATTTGTGGCCATCGTCTTTGAGATGATGAAGCATCTTTTTGGGACCGTGATGGCAAACTTTACCAGTTATGAAGCTATTTACGGAGCCTTTGCAGCCTTACCAATATTTTTGCTATGGATTTATTTGTCGTGGAATTTAATTCTACTGGGCGTTGAGATCAGCTATACCCTGACCATCTTTGGGACAGAAGAAGTGGAGCCACGCCATCCATTACTGAGCTTGCTAGACATGCTCAACTTAGTATATACACACCATTTAAAAGGTGAGGCCGTCAGCGAACAAGCGCTTCGCAATATGCTAGGACGCAAAGAGCTGCCGAAATGGTATACCTATATTAACTATTTACAAGACAGCAACCTCATCACCATGACCGAAGATGACGACTATGTGCTCAAAAGAGATTTGAGTAAAATGACACTGTGGGATTTTTATCGTACTTTACCTTATCCGTTACCCATCAAAGATGAGTTCGATGAGGTAAGAATAGAAGATCAAACGCCTTGGGTTAGGCTATTGATAGAGCGTTTTGAGCATACCGAAACTTATGCTAAACAACAACTAAATCTACCGTTAAGCGCTATATTTACCAATACGGAACCACGTAAAAAGGCCGCTTCTGATAAAAAAGGTAGCCATAGAAATAATGATGCCCATTTATTTAGAAAGACTTCAGCGCCGACGATGGAAACATCGGCGAAGGATGACTCAAATAAACAAAATACACCGCACTTTGAGCCCATGTCATATGACAAAGACAGTGATATAGAATGGGATGACCGTAATAATGAAATTATCATTCCCCAAGATATAAACGATGATAAGAAACAAACTCAGCCCAATAATAAGGGCGATATTATTACTGAAGCGGATAACCCCAAAGTAAGCTAACCAAAATAAAAAGAACTAGGGCGTGTCCTCATTTTAAAAATGGCGATAAAAATGAGATAAATTGCCGTCAAACGAGAAAAATAGTGCAGATAATATCGAGATATTGACCAACTATTTGACGATGTTTGGCAAAATTTAGCTATTTTTAGCCCATTTAGAGAACACTCGTTTGAATTGAGGACACGCCCTAATATGACAGTCAAAGCCCTATCGTATATTTATGAATAAGCTATAACACTATAAGTTTAATATGATAATTTTTGGATACCTCAAAGCTGATGACAGTGAATAAAGATGACAAAAAAAGCTTATGGATACGTACACTTGATATAAGCCAAAACAAGCTAAAACAGTTTGCCCAGTTATGGTCATTGCAAACCCTCACTGACCTGCCCGATCGTCTTCGAAACTTATGGCAACAGCTGATTGGCTCTTATTGGTTTATCCCAACGGCTTGCGTCATCATAGGTATATTGCTTGCGCCTTTATTAGTAACCATCGATCAGCACTTTGATCGTGAAACGGTCAGAGATATTACCTTTGCCTTTACAGGTGACGATGATGCAGCGCGCGCTATTATGACAGCGATAGCGGGTGCTGTTTTGGGTGTCGCGGGCACGACCTTTTCAATTACGATTGCCGTATTGTCAATGGCATCATCACAATTTGGGCCACGTTTGTTACGCAATTTTTTGACAGACACACCCAATCAATTGGTATTGGGTGCATTCATTGGTACCTTTAGCTATAGCTTGTTAGTACTAAAGTCTATCCATAAATACGACGTCGCTTTCGGTGTGCCACAGCTGGCTGTGACCTTTGCCATTATTATGGCCATTGTCTGCGCGCTATTGCTCGTGTACTTCGTACAGCATATGGTACATGCCATCCAAGCATCGCATGTCATCCAAAATGCGAGCAACGATGCCATTAATAATATTCACTATTGGTATGGCAGTCATTGTGACATCCAACATCAACGTGATATCGAGCATCATGATGTCGAACAGTTTCACAACTGGTCATCAATGCCTATCTATCCACCACGCTCAGGTTATATCCAACAGATTTACCTTGAGTCGCTGATTACTCTGACACAAGATTATGGTGGCGTGATACAGATTCATGTCAATCTGGGTGATTATGTGACTGATAAAAATGTCATTGGCTATTTTTACCAGCGTCCAACAGCACATCCAAATAACCGACAGAAAACATCAACACCGCAGTTGGCCGTTGTACCGCGCGCACCTGATGGTGTTTTTTGGCAACGCTTCGCAAACTGTATCCGTATCGAACAGCGACTGGTACACTCTAATGATATTGCTTATAGCTTAGGACAAATGACTGAAATCGCTGTACGAGCACTGTCTCCTGGTATCAATGACCCAAAAACAGCGGTCAACTGCGTACAATCACTGACGAGCTGTTTGAGTATTATGATGCGCTGTCAACCACCCAGCCCCTATCACTTTTATGTACCGGCACCAAATGATGATGCATCAAATGCCGAAGTTAAGCAGCAACGACTGGCTATATTAGCCGTGGTCACTCATACGCCAAAAATTTCTGACTTTATTAATACATCGCTTGGCGAAATACGTCGTTATGCAGCCGCTGATTTGATGGTTTTAAAAGCACTGTGTCAGGCAATGGTCAATCTTAATTATGCGCGAGTCAATAGCGCACAGCAGCAGACACTATTACATGAACTGACATTAATTGAGCGTGCAGGTGAAGAAAACCTAAACTATCAAGAATTGACCGATGATTTAATCGCCATGTCCAAGCAAGCCAAGCAATTTATTCTTAGTGATGATGCTCAGCATCGATATTTTGACTACGTGAGTGAGTTTGATGCTCATATCCGTAAAGCCCTGCAAACACAATCGAAATAATCATATCAAGACCCATCAATTGATATTCATTACTGGTGTCCAAGCGAGAAGATAACTACGATCCAAACCATTTAATTCTTATCAGCACTACGTTTAAGAATACTTTTCATCATTATTTGAGACCTTTTTCATGGCCCCCACAAGCAGCCTAACCATACTTGAAATCAGCGCGATATTTTTATCCATCACAGCATTATTGACCTATGTCAATCATCGCTTTATTGGTCTGCCGACCACGATTGGCGTGATGGTTATCTCCATCTTATTGTCTATTGGCGCCATATTTTTGGGATTTTTAGGCTTTGATCAGCTTATTGATTACGAAGTCAGCTTATTAGCACAGCTCGATTTTACCGAAGTCTTATTGGATGGCATGCTTTCTATGCTGTTATTCGCAGGTGCTTTACATGTCAATATTAGCGACTTAAAACGCTACAAACTGCCTATTGGCATCCTTGCCTGCATCGGCACTATTGTATCAGCGATGCTTATTGCCACTGCCCTATACTTTATGTTGCCGCTGCTCGGTTTTGGCTTGCCATTTCTGTGGTGCCTGTTATTTGGTGCCTTAATATCACCGACCGACCCCATTGCGGTGATGGGTATTCTCTCATCAGCGGGCGCCCCAAAGAGCATCGAAACTGTCATCGCAGGCGAATCATTATTTAATGATGGTATCGGCGTGGTTATCTTTGTGCTGCTACTTGGTATTTTATCGAGCGGCGACATTCCGACAGCCAATTATGTGGCGCATACCCTAGCAGTGGAAGCAGGTGGCGGCATTGTCTTTGGTTTGGTACTTGGGGCGATTTTGTATTACATGCTCAAAAGCATCGACAGTTACCAAGAGGAAGTGTTGTTAACGCTTGCAGGGGTAATCGGTGGTTATGCGCTAGCCAGCCATTGGCACCTATCAGGACCACTCGCGATGGTAATGATGGGATTAATGGTTGGTAATCGCGGGCGAGCATTAGCGATGAGCGATAAGACTCGTCATTATATTGACTTGTTTTGGGAATTAATCGATGAGATTTTAAACGCTATTCTGTTCGTGTTGATTGGTCTAGAAGTGGTCATGATTGCTTACTCAGGTAACCTGTTTATCGCCGCTGGTCTGACGATTATAATCGCCCTGCTTGCTAGATTTATTGTCGTGGGTATGACCACTAAGAGCTTTAGCCGTCAGCTTGATTTACCAACTGGCGCATGGAAGGTGCTGACATGGGGCGGATTGCGTGGTGGTATCTCCGTTGCCCTAGTGTTGCAACTACCTATGGGCACTGAGCGCGATATATTATTGGCACTCACTTATGCGGTCGTCATATTCTCTATATTGGTACAAGGCTTGAGCGTTGGTAAAGTGGCAAAAAGCATTCGTGCGGATGCCACAGAAACATAAACGGTAGATGTATTCAGTGACATAAAAGCCAGCATAAGAAGATGTCTTATGCTGGCCTTTTTTGTACCCATATATTTTGTCGTACGTTTTTATATCAGACCTTTTCGTTTCATATTGCGATAAACCACAATGACGATAAAAATATTTAAGATCAATATGCCCAATTTAAACCAGTCAAATGGGCGGGCAATTAAATAGTAAATCTCAATAGGGATAAATATGCCATAGCCAAGCACACCAAACCAATACGCCCATGTTCTGTCTTGCCATAGGCCATATGCTTCAAGAAAGCGCAGACTGGCATAGGCAAAAATCAATAATAAAAACAACGGCCAGTTTTTGCTAGCCTGTTGGGCAATTCGTACCACACTATCAAATTGCGGTGCAAACAAGTGACCAAAGCTCTGTTGCCAAGAGGCTGTTGCCGTCGTCAGCCAACGTGCAAGATTGGTATGCCATGACCATAACGCAACAGCACCGAGCAATGCACCCAACCCTTTTACCATCTCATAGATTGCTACCGCTTTGATAGACTCACTAGAAGTGCTTCGTGGCTTTTGTTTCCGGCCAATTAAGTCCGTCGCATTATCTTTTAAAGATGGTGGCGGACTGTCATTCTGTCGGGGCAAATTAGCCAAAGAATGTCTCCACAACGCGACCTTGCAACTGCTGATTAAAAAACGGTGTGTTCTTACCGTTTGACAGCATAGATTGCGCTGTCACCTGCCACTCTAGATTAGGATCGACCAATACCGCACCGCCGATACTTTCATACTGCTCACCGATACCAGCAATTTTTGCAGGATTAAGGCAGATTTTATCGACGAGTTGCTCCAAAGTTAACACCTCATCATGTACTAGCTGACATGCCAGCGCCATAAAGGTATCGAAGTTTGAAATACCTGGGGTACTCTCAGCAAACGGCGCTTTTTTGGCCGTACTGTTTAGCGGTTCATGATGACTACAAATCGCATCAATGGTGCCGTCTTTTAATCCACGGCGAATGGCCTGTTGATCAGTATTACTACGCAGTGGCGGTAACACATAAGCTTGGGCATTGAAGCCTTCTAAGTTATCATCGGTTAAGTACAATTGATGCATCGCTACATCACAAGTCACTGGCAGACCTTTGTCTTTTGCCCAGCGCATCAGCTCGATTGATGATTTGCAAGATAACTGGCTGAAGTGAGCCGCTATTCCCGTCTCTTCGACCATCAGTAGCTGAGTAGATAAGGCGACCGTTTCCGCAATCCATGGTATGCCTTGCAGCCCATGATAAGAAGCGATATAGCCTTCATGTGCTACCCCATCGCCAGACAGGCTTGGCTCATCAGGATAAAAGAATACTTTCATACCAAAGGTTGCAGCGTACTCTAACGTACGCAGTAGCACTAAATCGTTACGAAAAGGTCTACGAGCGTTAGATACTGCAATACAGCCACCTTTTTTCAATCCCGCAATATTTGAAGGACGCTCTCCTTCTAGTCCAGCCGTCAATGCACCCAATACGTGTAAGTAGATACCACCATCATCAAGCGCGCGCTCACGCAACCCTTTGAGCAGTGAGCCATTTTCTAGAATAGGATTGGTATCAGGTGGAATCACCACATGCAAAAAACCATTGCCACGAGCGGCAAGCCCTTCTGATTCCAACGTACCATGCTGCTGTTGGCCTGGTTCACGTAGGCGTGCGCATAAGTCAACCAGCGGTGGTAGCAGCCACATTTCATGTCCAGCTTCAAGCGAGGCCAGTTTATCTGTTACTGCGGTTGGCAGTGTATTTTTAATGGCTTTAGGAAGATGGTCAAATATCGGTGCATCAGTGTTTATCGTATTAGACATGAGCGTTATTACCGTATCAATAAAATGAAATAATGAAGAATAAAACAGCGTGGCGACAGGTTAATTACCAGCCGCTTGATGAGCGCGTTGCCCTTCCATCGCAAGAGAGAGTACAGCCATACGAATGGCAATACCGTTATTTACCTGCTTTAAAATGACAGATTGCGCGCCATCAGCCACGCTTGAAGCAATCTCAACACCGCGGTTCATCGGTCCTGGATGCATAACCAATGCGTCAGGCTTTGCAAGTGCCACGCGCTCTGGCGTAATACCATAGTGTTTGTAGTATTCACTCGATGACGCTAGCAATGGCGAGCCGATACGCTCGTTTTGAATCCTTAGTCCCATGATGACATCACAGTCCGTGACACACTCATTCATATTTTCATAAACTCGCACACCATAACGCTCAATGCCTTTAGGTAATAGAGTGCGCGGTGCACAGACACGGATGTCTTTGACCCCTAAAGTTTGTAGCGCATTAATATCAGAGCGTGCCACTCGTGAGTGCTTAATATCACCCACGATAGCCACTGATAACTCTTCAAAAGGGCGCGGCGCTTCCCGATGAATGGTCAACATGTCGAGCATGCCTTGCGTCGGATGTGCATGCCAGCCATCACCGCCGTTGATAATGGCAATATTAGGCGTCACTTCTGTCGCCATAAAATGAGCAGCGCCTGATGCTGAATGGCGTACTACAAAGATATCTGCTGTCATGGCTTGCAGGTTCCACAGTGTATCGCGTAGACTTTCGCCCTTTTTAGCGCTAGAGCGCTCGATATCGATATTCAGTACATTGGCACCCAGACGTTTTTCGGCCACTTCAAACGTCGTACGTGTACGCGTTGACGGCTCAAAAAACAAGTTCATCACGGTATAGCCTTCGAGCTCAGGCCGATTGATTAATTGTCCATTTTTATCAAAGAACGTTTCTGCTTTTGCGATAATCGCCTGCAATTGCTGTTTATTGAGGCCTTCTACACCCAAAAAATGACGGATACTGCCATCGGTATTGAGCTGTGGACGACTCAATGATGTATTGAGCCTTTGATGAATGGTACTAGGATCGAATTTTGCGTAGTCAGTCGGCGAGATCGTATGTAGTGAGCTGCTATCGAGAGAATTTGACATAATGGCAAGTCTTCATTGTGGGTTTGTATGTGTCTATATTAATCATTTATTCATCTTTGTTCGAGCATTTATCGTAGATATACATAGATACAAGGACATTTTGGCGCTTATTTGATACAATTTACCCCAATGACACCAGTCCTATAAATACACTCAGCCACCTGCTAGACAATGTTCGCGTAGCGACTGTGCAATATCAGTGTAGCGATCATGACCGAAAACAAGCTTACCAAAGATATTAACGAATAATAATACATATAGTGTAGCTGATTTTACGGTCAGGACAAAGACACGGTATCGCTATTTGAAAATTTGCCCGCCTAGAGTGCGCTTGTCACTGCTTATTCTTTTACTCTCAATACGACTTATCAATACCATTATTAGGAAGCTTTATGACGACTCTAACCAGTTATCTAGATCAACATCCAACCAACACTGAACTGAACGACGTGATTACCACCGTCACTAACGTTGGTAAAACCATTTCACAGCTACTTAGAAAAGGAGCCTTAGCCGATATCCTAGGCGAAGCTGGTAATCAAAATGTGCAAGGCGAAGATCAGAAGAAATTGGATGTACTGGCTAATGACTTATTGTTAGATGCATTGGCAGAAAATACGCATTGTGCAGGTGTTGCGTCAGAAGAGTTAGACAATGCTACCCCTGCCAACGCTGATGGCAGTCTACTGGTATTGTTTGATCCACTGGATGGGTCATCAAACATCGATATCAATATGGCCGTCGGTACTATTTTTTCTATCTTGCCGTACCAACGCCAAGGTCAAACAAGCAAAAACAGCGATTTCTTGCAAGCAGGCAATCAGCAATTGGCAGCAGGCTATTTGTTATATGGCACCTCTACTGTACTTGCACTAACGATAACTGAAAATGTTGTGATGTTCAGCCTAGATCCAGATACGGGTGATTATGTACTCATAGAAGACAATGTGCAAATTGATGCTGATACCAGTGAATATGCTATCAATAGCTCAAACTATCGCTACTGGCGCGCACCAATGCAACAATACATCGACGAGCTGATCGCTGGTGAAGCTGGTATACGTGGTCGCGATTTTAATACACGCTGGGTCGCTGCCATGGTTGGTGATGTGCATCGCATCTTATGCCGCGGTGGTCTATTTACCTATCCGTTTGATACCAAATACGCTCACAAAGCGGGCAAGTTACGTTTGATGTATGAAGCCAACCCAATGAGCTTATTAATTGAGCGTGCTGGCGGCGGAGCCACGGATGCTGTCAACCGTATCTTAGATATCGAACCGACTGATATTCATCAACGTGTCCCTGTCGTACTGGGAAGCAAAAACGAAGTCAATTACGTTAAAGACTTGCACGTAAATTATTCTGAAAAATAATTGATTTGAGCACATGTTAAAGACAGCTAGCAGAATGCTAATCAGTAATAAGCATTCTGCTAATTGTCCAAATGATTCCTTCAGTCTACTCTAAGCGATCCACTATGGTAACAAATCCCACTGAGCTGATTACTTCAGATAAAAATACAACGGTCAAGTTGGTGAAAGCCCTGTTGACACAGTCTCGCCAGCGTAACAAGCATGGTCAGACGGTCATTGAAGGCATACATCTTATCGATGCTGCCCTACGTAGTGACTATCCGTTCGCCCAAATGCTACTGGCAGAGTCAGCTCACAATCATCCTGAAGTTCAGCAAGTATTGTCTCGCTTGCCAACCTATACACCTATTATGACGCTTTCAGATTCGCTCTATGAGAGCATTCGAAGCTTAGGTACAGGCATCGACATTATGGCGGTTATTAAAGTGCCAATGCCGGGGCTATCGATGATCAATGAGGACTGCCTGATTCTGAATGACGTACAAGATAGCGGTAATGTTGGTACGTTACTACGTACGGCAGCAGCAGTCGGTATTAATAGCATCCTATGCACCAGCGCGACTGCGCAAGCTTGGTCTCCAAAGACGCTACGAGCAGGTATGGGTGCACAGTTTGCACTCACTATTTATGAAGGTCTAAGCACACAAGACATTTTAGATTATGTACAAGTGCCACTTTTAGCCACTAGCTCACATACCGACACTTTAATTTACGATCACAACCTCACCACTCCGACGGCGTGGATTATGGGTCATGAAGGTCAAGGTGTCAGCGATGAATTAATGCAATGTGCCACGCCCATAGCCTTACCACAGCCAAACGGTCAAGAAAGCCTAAACGTAGCGATTGCAGGTTCGTTATGTCTATATGAAACCTTGCGTCAAAGAAATTACGCTTAGCTTTGGTTTATAACTGCAATTAAAAGCTTATCTATAAATCATAAAAAACCCACTATCATTTAATAGTGGGTTTTTTATGATCTGTCTACTACTGATATAGTCCAAGAAATCTAAAACGGATACAAGGCAGCCAACTGTAGATTGTACAAGTCGTACATCTAAGGAGGGTAACGCCGTAGCCGTTTAGTAGTTCTATGACTATATATTAAACCTTGCTGGTTAATTCAGGTAGCGCTTCAAACAAATTCGCTTCTAGGAAGTAATCAGCAACGCTAGCGATAGGTGCTTCTGGGTCATTGTTGATAGCAACGATAACTTTAGAATCTTTCATACCTGCTAAATGCTGAATCGCGCCTGAGATACCTGCGGCGATATATAAGTCTGGTGCAACAATTTTACCTGTTTGACCAACTTGCATATCGTTTGGTACATAGCCTGCATCTACTGCAGCACGTGATGCACCAACAGCAGCGCCCAATTTATCAGCCAATGGTTCGATATATTTAGTGAAGTTTTCACCGTTTGCTAACGCACGACCACCAGATACTACGATACTTGCTGACGTTAACTCTGGACGATCAGATTTAGCCATCTCTTCATTAACAAAGCTTGCTTTGCCAGTCTCTTGTACATTGTCGATAGTCTCAACAGCTGCTGATCCACCTTCACTCGCCACTGGATCAAATGCAGTAGTACGTACAGTCAACACTATTTTGTCTTCTGAAGTTTTAACCGTTGCCGTCGCGTTACCTGCATAGATAGGACGCTCAAACGTTTGAGCATCTACTACAGCAGAAATTTCTGACAACATGCTAACGTCAAGTAATGCTGCAACACGTGGCATAAAGTTCTTACCAGTCGTTGTCGCTGGTGCAATGATATGGCTGTAGTCTTTAGCGACATCAGCAACCAGTAACGCAACGTTACCCGCCAATTGATGCTCATAAGCTGCGTTGTCTGCTAGCAATACTTTAGAAACGCCTTCAGCTTTAGCGGCTTCATCAGCAACCGCTTGTGCACCACTACCAGCGACCAATACATGAATATCATCGCCCATTTGCTTAGCAGCAGCGATAGTATTCAAAGTTGCCTTTTTTAGACTGGCATTGTCATGTTCTGCATATACCAAAATTGCCATGGTTCTAATCCTTTATTTATTCGTATCGTCTATTCATGTCATGAGGTTGTCTGTGTACAAAGTTACTGGTGTGGCGAATACTGAATCAGCCAAATTAAACATGTAACTTTGTACATGATATGCCGTAGCGAAGTCTTAGATTACTTTAGCTTCGTTCTTTAGCTTATCAACCAACTCATCCACTGAACCTACTGTAATACCAGCTTTGCGTTCAGCAGGTGGCACAACTTTAATAATCTCTTGCTTAGATGCCATATCAACACCGAAATCAGCTGGCGTCTTTTCATTAAGCGGTTTTTTCTTCGCTTTCATGATGTTAGGCAGTTTTGCATAACGTGGCTCATTCAAACGCAAATCAGTCGTGATGACTGCTGGCAAATCAAGCGCAACTGTTTGTAGGCCACCATCGATTTCGCGCGTTACGTTTACTTTATCGCCTTCAACTTTTACTTCTGATGCAAACGTACCCTGACCAATACCCATCAATGCCGCTAGCATCTGACCAGTTTGGTTGTTGTCATCATCAATCGCTTGCTTACCCAATAGGATAATGTCTGTAGCTTCAGACTCAGCGATACTTTTTAGTATCTTAGCGATTTGTAATGGATACGGCTTTTCGTCAGTCAAAACTAACACACCACGATCAGCACCCAATGCTAGAGCGGCACGAATCTGCTCTTGTGATTCTTTTGGGCCAATTGATGCAACAATGATTTCATCAATCACACCAGCTTCTTTTAGACGAACTGCTTCTTCTACTGCGATTTCATCAAAAGGGTTGATTGACATTTTGGTGTTTGATAGATCAACGCCAGAGTTATCGGCTTTTACACGAACTTTTACGTTATAATCAATGACACGCTTGACCGCTACTAATGCTTTCATACGTTCCTCGTTTATTAATGTTATGAATTAAAAGTTATCAATTAAGAACCAAAGGTTCATTGTTGTTCAAAATAGTGTTGAAGGTTGTTAGCGCGTCAACAGACAGTTAATAATCGAAAAAATGAAACAATACTAAAAAATATGTTTATATCATATTCTCTATCGACAAAATCCGTTAAAGCTAAGCCAACCGTTATTATCAGACCTATGTATCTTGCGTGAGCACGAGCATAAGGTCAAGACAACGCCGTGAATAATGCGTCATAAATTTATCACTATTCTATTACAAATAGTTTATAAGCGAACAATTTTACGGCTCGCTTTCACCTATATTCTAAATATCTTCAACCTTTATAGCATTGTAGGTACTTTAGTTACTTAACATTTTGTTATTACTTATTTCTTCAAAAGAATATCTCATAATGAATGTAAATATTTTCACTATTTCTTTACAAGATGAATGAGCCCCACTAATAGTGATTAGCTAAAGATACTCCCCTCATACTATATGATGACAAGAAAAATTTATATAAAAAAAGCAACCTGATGAGAGGTTGCTTTTTTTTAAAGTTGAAACAGTATTTTTATTGTTTTAACAAACAAAGTAATCAATGCGTATTGATAATTTCATTGCAATCAAGCTCACTGAAAAACAGTCTACTCAATCACTAGTAGAAATTAGATAGCTTCGATTTGCTCAGCTTGTGGGCCTTTTTTGCCATCACCTAAGATGAAAGACACTTTTTGGCCTTCAGCTAGGGTTTTGAAACCGCCACCTTGGATAGCGCTGTAGTGAGCGAATACGTCTTGTCCGCCATTGTCTTGAGCGATAAAACCAAAACCTTTAGCTTCATTAAACCACTTTACAGTGCCTTCAACTTTATCTGACATAAATTTTCCTAACTCTTTAACTGTTGGCGAGACGTGTGTCATCACCGATTAATTGATATATACCCAAATATTTTTTTGCAGAATGCGGCAGTAAAATCTACTAAATCATCCTCGGATGACTTGAATTTTTTACCTGAAATATTGTAAGTACAGCTTGATTATAGCAGCTTTTCATAATGACAACAGGTTAAATTGATGATTTTTGTAAATAATTAAAACCAATTTTTTGAAGTTAGTTCAAGCACTCATTAACCACATAACATATTGATATAAATAATATTTTTTATTCGATACTATCCACAATAAAAGTCAATAATTCAAGTAAGTTGATAAATCACAAGGTCAAAAATTGTTAGCGAGCTATAATTTAGACTGACCTTTACTGAGCTATCGGTAACCATTGTGAGGTTAATACAAGTAAGCATAGCGCAAAGAAAACCAATGAAAATGACTGGCTGTAAGCGATATATTTAGCCGGTATTACTAAGTCTTTCGGAGAGTCAGGAATACCTTTACGTTTCAGTAGACGCGTTCCGTATACCCAACCAAAAGTAGTGTAGAGACCATAGGCAGCAGGTACTGCAACCGCCAATGGTGTCAGATCAATCACATATAACATGACCACGGAAATAAAGAACCATGAGGTATCCAAAAGTGAACTGATTTTAAAAAACTTAGATTGAGGCAATTTGCCATCTGTTGTTTTGAGCATCTCCCCTTCTATCCAAATTAAAACAGCGATCACAGCACTAAGAAGAACATATATGAATTGCGGCGTTAGCCAGTCAGAATAAGATATTTGCACAACATACAACCTGTAATCTATAGGAAAAGAAGAACGGAAATTATTTGATTTGTTTCATAGCTCAAAGACGAACGGAAATAACAATAATCGCCTAACCGGACAAACCATTAGTTAATGTAATAATGCCTGTCTATATTGGGGACTACCATGGGTTTTCAACCCGTAGATAGCCTACCATAAAAGCATTAAACAAATAGAATGCATTAAAAAACCCATGCTATCAGTCGATAACATGGGTTTCTTTAAAACTAAACAGTCTTTCTATAAGTTAATACTGTCTTAGTTCTTTTCTTTATCAATGATTTTATTACCACCAATCCATGGCATCATACCACGCAGCTTAGCACCAGTAATTTCGATCTCGTGCTCAGCATTGTTACGACGACGCGCGGTCATTGATGGATAGTTGGTTGCGCCTTCAGAGATGAACATCTTCGCGTATTCACCAGACTGGATGCGTTTTAGTGCATTACGCATGGCTTCACGTGATTGCTCGTTGATGACTTCAGGGCCTGTAACGTATTCGCCGTACTCAGCGTTGTTACTGATTGAGTAGTTCATGTCAGCGATGCCGCCTTCATACATCAAGTCAACGATAAGCTTGAGCTCATGCAAACACTCAAAGTAAGCCATTTCTGGTGCATAGCCCGCTTCTGTTAGCGTCTCAAAGCCCATTTTAACCAGCTCTACTGCGCCGCCACAAAGTACTGCTTGCTCGCCAAATAGATCCGTTTCAGTTTCATCTTTGAATGTTGTTTCGATGATACCTGAACGACCACCACCAACACCAGCAGCATATGATAATGCTAAGTTTTTGGCTTGACCTGAAGCATCTTGGTAGATAGCGATCAAATCTGGAATACCGCCGCCTTTAGCAAACTCTGAACGTACAGTATGACCTGGTGCTTTTGGTGCCACCATGATGACATCAAGATCGCCACGTGGCACGACTTGGTTATAATGAATCGCAAAACCATGAGCGAAAGCCAAGGTAGCGCCTTCTTTGATGTTTGGTTCGATTACATCGTTATAAAGCTCTTTTTGAAACTCATCAGGCGTCAAAATCATGATAACGTCAGCAGCTTTTACCGCTTCTTCTACTTCAGCAACTTTTAGGCCCGCATTTTCAGCTTTTTTCCATGAACCTGAATTGGCACGTAGGCCAACAGTCACATCGACGTCTGAATCTTGTAGATTAAGCGCATGGGCATGGCCTTGTGAACCGTAACCAATAATAGCAACTTTCTTACCTTGGATAATTGATAAATCACAATCTTTGTCATAATAAACGTTCATAAATACAGTCCTTTTTCTCAATCATGGTTTGCCATGGATAGTAAACGCTTATGCAATAGCCACTATCGTAAAATGGTCACTAAGATAAGCGTTTTGTTGATTTTAAATCAATATGATTTAACTAAAATATTCTGTTATTAGACACTCAACCGATTAAAGGCTAAGCGTCTTTTCACCGCGTGAAATACCGATGACGCCCGAGCGTACCACTTCCATTATACGTTCACGACCAATTACATCAATAAAGCCATCAAGCTTGGCTTTATCACCGACGATTTGAATCGTATATAAGTTAGAATTGACGTCAACGATTTGTGCGCGGAAAATGTCTGCACTGCGTTTAATCTCTTCACGTACACTACCAGACGCTCGAACTTTTACTAGCATTAATTCGCGTTCAACGTGTACGTTTTCTGATAGGTTCAGCACTTTAACCACTTCAATCAATTTATGCAATTGCTTGGTGATCTGCTCAATTCTTTCAGGTGAAGTAATAGTTGTCACAGTCAGACGTGAGATACTTGGGTCATCAGTTGGCGCGACGTTTAGCGTTTCGATATTATAACCACGTTGTGAGAACAAACCGACTAAACGCGACAACGAACCCGCTTCGTTTTCCATTAATACCGAAATCAGATGTTGTTGTTGCATTAGGTACGCTCCCCTTTTGTTAACCACATATCACGCATTGTCTGTCCAGCAATTTGCATCGGATATACATGCTCATTACGATCGACATAAACGTCAATAAATACCAGCTTGTCTTTCATTGCCATCGCTTCTGCTATCTGTGCTTCCATAGTCGCAGGGTCAGTAATTTTGATACCGACGTGACCATAACTTTCGGCCAATTTAACGAAGTCTGGCAGTGAATTCATATATGACTGTGCGTGACGACCTTCATATAGCATGTCTTGCCACTGCTTAACCATACCCAACTGGGCGTTGTTGATGTTTAGAATTTTGACTGGCAAGTTATATTGCAAACAAGTCGATAGCTCTTGGATATTCATCTGAATAGAGCCTTCGCCAGTAATACAAACCACATCACGCTCAGGATTGGCAAGTTTGGCAGCCATCGCATACGGCAGACCAACACCCATGGTACCAAGACCACCTGAGTTCAGCCATTGGCGTGGCTCATTATAAGTATAGTAAAGCGCGGCAAACATCTGATGTTGACCAACGTCACTGGTAATAATAGCGTTACTGTTAGTCACTTTATCTAGGGCTTGTACGACACTTTGTGGCTTAATGCCATTGTCTGTGCTGGTGTCATAACACAAACCATGACGCTTACGCCATTCGTTAATCTGCGACCACCAGTCAAGCAATGCATGTTGCTCAAGTTGTTTGTCTTCACCGATAATATCCAACATATCGGTCAATACTGACTTCACATCACCAACGATAGGAATGTGAGCAAGAATCGTTTTTGAAATAGACGCAGGGTCGATATCGATATGAATAATGGTGGCGTTAGGACAGAATTTTTTGACGTTATTGGTCACACGATCATCGAAACGCGCGCCCACTGCCAAAATCACATCAGCATGATGCATACTCATGTTGGCTTCGTAGGTACCATGCATGCCAAGCATTCCTAAGAACTGATTATCAGAACCAGGGAACGTACCAAGACCCATCAATGTGTTGGTCACTGGTAAGTTTAGACGATGCGCAATATCTCTCAGCTCTTCGTGAGCCTTACTCCAAATCACACCACCACCAGCGTAGATGATAGGACGCTGTGCGGCTAGTAGCGTCTCTACGGCTTTCTTAATTTGACCACTATGGCCTTTTAGAGATGGCTGATATGAGCGAATAAATACTTCTTTCGGATATTCATAAGCAAACTTTTCGCTAGGTGCCGTCATGTCTTTTGGCACATCAATTACCACAGGGCCTGGACGTCCAGACTGTGCAATGTGAAAGGCTTTTTTAACAATCATTGGAATTTCGCTAGCATGGCGTACTTGGAAGCTATGCTTAACGATAGGACGTGATACACCAACCATATCTGTTTCTTGGAAAGCATCTTCACCAATGAGGCTGCTTGGCACCTGACCTGCGATTACAACCATTGGCACAGAGTCCATAAAGGCAGTAGCAATAGCGGTCACAGTATTGGTCGCACCAGGGCCTGATGTTGCTAGCACGACGCCAGTATTACCAGTCACTCGTGAATAAGCATCGGCCATGTGGCCCGCTGCTTGCTCGTGCCGTACTAAGATGTGCTCAATATTTTCTTGTTGAAACAAGGCATCATAGATATGAAGAACTGCACCGCCTGGATAGCCAAAGATATATTTGACACCTTCATCCGTCAGCGATTGCACCAGCATCTCAGCACCAGACAGCATTACAGGCTGTGCACTACCTTCAGCAAGGCGTTGTTGCTTTTCTTCAAAATTTTTGGCGGCATTACCCGTTTGGGTATGTCCAGTCATATTCGGACTTTGCGTGGTTTGCGTCACTGTCATCACCTTTTTTTTTGGTAAGCAGTAGCATTATTTTATAAAAGAAAACAACGACGTTTGCACATAGTTATTCAGCTCGTAAAAATGAATGCTAATATTTATCCATATCAAGAATGTGTGCCCGCTATATTTCAGTCATGCTGTTTTATAAGACAACATAATACTTAAACACAGCAATATATGTAGGGTCAGCTCTGTGATAGGAGTTTATCGATGTACAGTGACAAGATGCGAGTGCATCTATAAAAGAGGCTTATTATTGATGATTAACACGAACCAGTATCTATACTCGATTGATATATACGTAGGCATTAGAATAGGTGGAAAAATAACTTTGATAGCCAGTAACACATCGCAATATCATTAGATATTACAATAGGCTGATTGAAGATATCTCTTCCCTAAATCTTGAGCCGTGTTTAATACAATCGCTAAAACGATACTTAGCGCATTTCAAATAACAAGTTTATCTTAGTCATTGTAGACAGATAAGTCCGGAGACAATGTATATAGTTATTAATAGCTGTCATTCATAATGACTACTACCGTTGCTATATCATTATCACAAAGAAAAAAGAACGGTATGAGCCACTGATAAGTAACTCGTAGTTCTCGTTTTCAAGTGCCACGGCAATATCATAAAAGCCGCTCACTGACCAATCAACTGCTATTATATTCGACGGTTTACGAGCCATTGTCAAGAAAAACTTCTAAAGCCCATCCCTAACTATTAGTTATTAAATAATATACATTCATAAGAATTATTTGCTAAAATCAAACGCTGGTACATTTTTAGTACCATTCAAACACTAAAATGTTATATTGACACATATATAAACATCTGTTTTTTACCAATTAAGAGGATTGCTACAATGGCATATGCATCTAAGATAAATACTGCTGCCAAACTGCTTGTGAGTATGAGTACGGCGTGTATGCTAATGCTGTCCATGAATGCCAGTCATGCTATTCAGGTTTATAAGTCTGTTGGTGCACACGGCGAAGTAAAATATAGCCAACATTCTCCACAGAATGGCAAAAATATCGAACTGATTGAGTTCCGTAGTGACGGTAGACAGAACAACGCAGGAAATTTAGCTGGCAAAACAGATGCCAATCAGAGTAATGCCCCTAGTGCAGAAGAACAAAGAGTGGCAGCACTTGAGACACGTATTAAAGAGCAAGAGGCACAAGCCAATGCACAGCGTTGCCAATCATTACGCAGCAACTTGACCAATCTAAATGTTGGCGGCCGTATCTATGAAATGGATGCCAGTGGCAAACGTCAGTATCTAGATGGCCGCGAGATTGAGCTTAAGCGTGAGCGCGTACAGCAAGCGATTGACCAGTATTGTGGCAATCCTACTACCTAGTCTCAACGCTAGTTTTAGGAATCAACCAGCAACTGCATAACATGACGAATGGCTACTGGCATATCTTGAGCTTGTAGCCCTCGTTGTCCTATCAAGAGATGACCGCGATCACTCTTGCCACTATTATATTGATTCGTCTGACTAACCAATATATCCCCTGCTAACCCATGTATGATAACCGCTTGATGCAAACTGCGCATCTCCGGCTCCAAATCCTGTTGTGCTAACAACCCAGCAATGACACCAGACAACACATCGCCCATACCAGCGGTTGCCATGCCAGCATTACCAACACCACAAACATAGATCTGCTGTTGATCTAAGCCACTCTCTAAAACCAAAGACCCTGCACCTTTGAGCACCCAATTGCCACCATACGTCTTCGCACATAGTTTGATGGCTGATAATCTATCTGACTCTATCTCATGTATTTTTTTATTCAGCAACTTAGCAGCTTCACCACTGTGCGGTGTTAAAAAAACCTCATTATCAGTACTATACTCTCGCAATTGGGTGATGATTTTATCACTTTTCAACTGTAACGATGCCAAGTGATAAAGCCCGTCAGCATCTATAACTATTGGCTTTTTCGCTGTCATAGCAGCTTGTATATAATTTACGAATAATGCCTGTGCTTTATCGTCACGGCCCAACCCCATACCAATAGCTACCACACTGGCTGCCTTGATTAAGTGCTGCACACCTTGAGTATCATGCAAATTGATAGTCATGGCATCTGGTAGTGACGTTAATAGTGCGCCATGAAAAGCCTCATGGCAGGCAACGGTGATTTTTCCCGCTCCTGCCGCCATCGAACTTGAAGCAGACAATATCGCTGCTCCGCCCATACCTTGTGAGCCATCGATACGATTACCACCGATGACCAGTACATGGCCATAGCTGCCTTTATAGCTATTTTGGCGTCGTGGACTGAGAGCATGTGCAGTAGTAATCAATTTGGCTACTGGCTCAAACTCTATATTACCCACTTGGTAAGGTATTAGCGGTATATCAGTCACTTGCCCGCTATAATCTCCCCCGTCTTTGGTATGCAATCCAAATTTCCGCGCAATCAAACATAAAGTTGCAGCCGCTTGTATTGCTATACGGTCGAACACTTCACCAGTCGAAGCCACCACACCACTTGGAATATCAACCGCAATGGCTAGCCCATTATTTTGCTCCGTTAATTCATTAAAAGCTCCAATTGCCTGCTTATAAATACCATCAGGTGCACGCTCTAGCCCTATACCAAATAGCGCATCGATATAGACGTCAGCCTGTAGCGCTGTTGCTCTCAAATCATTTTGGCTATCTTCAAAGCGCTCATACTTGCAATTAGCAGATCGTGCTACCTGTAAAGCCTTTTGGGCATCCGTTATTGAGCTTTTGCTATTAGAAATTGCTGTTGTATCACTTTTATCAGAATTAACCTGATCAGAGTCACTATAGTTAAAGTCACTATCCTCAAAACCCACTGTGACTATCTGTACCTGCCATCCAGCTTGCTTGAGATAGTAGGCAATCAGCCAACCATCACCGCCATTATTACCTTTGCCTACCCATATACTTACTCGATACTGGTGGTTATGCTTATGACGATGAGAGAAATCAACCGACGCTGATGACTGAGGGTTTAAATACTTTTTCTCATAAAGCTGCTCGATATGCTTCGCCATTTGCCAAGCCGCTTGTTGCATTAATCCAAAACTATCATGACCTTCACTAAACCATGCTTGTTCCATTGCATAGAGCTGTTTACTGCTATATAGCGATATAGGATGTTTTTTATCTATGAATGAATGACCGTGTATTTGCATGACTTGCCCTCAACTGTTTTTATTAGATTGTTTTATATTATTCTGAAGCCTGATGATTCCTCATTGATATGAAGACATATCCTAGCTTAGCAAAAGCCAACTTTGACTTGTGTATCAATATGAATGCGAGTTTATTTTCTTTTATGCTTGCGCTATTGGCTCACTCGCTTATCATAACGGTACTCACATCAACGCTTACTATTACACATGAATAACTCATCCACACCAAGCCTAACAATATCTTCTACCAAACAAGTAGCTGGCCAACAAAGAGCCGCTGCGATTGATAATGCACTCGCAAACAAGATTGAGATTAATAATACTTCAACATTCACCACCACAGCAGACGTTAAACAATGGATTAAAACTCAAGCACAGGCGCTAGGGTTTGCTGACTGCGGCTTTCTATCCGTGCACCATCCTTTGTTTGCTAAACAAATTGTACAACTGCAGCAATGGCTAGAGAAAGGTTACGAGGGACAGCTACAGTTTATGCACAGCAATCATGAGCTACGGGCGAACCCTGAGCAATTGGTCGATGGTGCAAGGACTATCATCAGCGTTCGTATGGATTACCTGACTCAAGCACCGAAACCCCGTGCTGTCACTGACAATGATCTTCCCAACCAAGGTATCATTGCGCGTTATGCCAGAGGACGTGATTATCACAAGACAATGCGTAGCCGTTTAAAGCAATTGGCATTAAAAATAGAAACAATGCTTCCTGAATGGCAACATCTCAATATTGGGTCAGAGCGAGATTTTATCTTTAGGCCATTTAGCGACTCTGCACCTATCTTTGAACGCCCTATCGCTGATGCTGCTGGCCTTGGATGGACAGGTAAGCACACACTACTTATTAATAAACAAGCAGGCTCATTTTTTGTGTTGGGCGAGCTATTTATTAGCCTTGAGTTGCCAGATGACCAACCTATCAAAGAGCATTGTGGTAGCTGTAGCGCCTGTATTGATATTTGCCCTACCCAAGCGATTGTTGCACCCTATGAGCTCAACGCTTCAGCCTGTATCTCCTACCTTACTATCGAGCATAAAGGTACCATTGATACCAAGTACCGCCGAGCGATTGGTAATCGCGTCTTTGGTTGTGATGACTGTCAGCTTATCTGTCCTTGGAATCGCTATGCCAATATCACACCTGTAGAAGACTTCGCACCACGGCACAACCTTGATAGTAGTAGCCTACTTGAACTATGGCAGTGGCAAGAAGCTGACTTTATGAAAAAGACTGAAGGTAGTCCACTTAGACGTACAGGGTATGTTAGCTTTTTACGCAATATCGCAATTGGACTTGGAAATGCCAATGCCAGTACAGATACTGTTGCTCAATTACAGTCAAAACTGGGTGTACACAATGAGATATTAGATGAGCATATCCTTTGGGCAATAACTGAGCAGCAAGATAAATTAAAGGCTATTGAGTCTTAGGCTTGTATTTGTCTGAACGAAAAAATGCCTCTTATTTATAAGAGGCATTTTTGTTAGCGCATATTTTTGTGCTATTTATTACTAATATTATGGCTTAGGAATACGTAATACTTGGCCTGGATAAATCTTATCAGGATCAGAAAGCATTGGCTTATTCGCTTCAAAAATCTTCATGTAGTCACTTGCTGAACCATAAACATCTTTGGCAATCTTAGATAAGTTATCGCCAGACTTAACCGTATACATGGTTGACTCAGGAGCATCTTCTTCGATATCAATATTATCGATGACTTTTGCAACGTTCTGTACGTTACCAATTGCGATGATTGCTTTTTCGCGGTCTGCTTGTGTTTTGGCTTTACCACTGATCTCAGCAGTATCTGTTGAGCCATTGTATTTAATCTTTAGATCGCTGATATTTAGATTTTGCTGCTGAACACGACGAAGCAAGATATTAGCGACTGACTGTGCTGAAGGCTCACTACTCTGTACTGGCGTATTAGCATCTGCTTTGGTTTCTGATTTAGCATCATGCTCGGCTTCATCACGATTGAATATCTTATCACCGATGTCTTTTGCAAAACTGAACATACCCATATAATTGCTCCTTAAAATATTATTATTAATCATTATTTTCGATGACGCATAAAATCAGATAGTGAGGTAAACACCTGAATTTCGTCATACTTTATTACTGCTTACCAAGATGAGTATAGACAAAGGTAGTTGAACTGGCTAGTAATAGTATGTTGAATAATGTTGAATTGACGTAGCTTATGTTAATAAATACGATTCACTCATATGGAAAGCTCATTTTACAAGACATAAAAAAACCGCTTATCGATTAAGATAAGCGGCAATACAAAACTTGCTAAGCTAATATAGAATTATAGCTGTGCTTGTACGTAATCAATTGCTTTTTGAACAGTCGTTAGCTCGGCTGAATCTTCATCAGGAATAGTGATGCCAAAATCGCTTTCGAATGACATAACCAATTCAACTAGATCCAATGAATCTGCGCCTAAGTCTTCCATAAATGAAGCATCGTTGCTGATTTCTTCAACGTTCATACCCAATTGCTCAGCTACTGCAGCTTTAACTCTTAGCTCGGTATCATTACTCATGTAGATTTCTCCTTTTTGATCTATTATTTTGACAAACTACTATAGTTCTATTATTAGATTCTATAGCATTGTATATAAGTGAGACTTTCAGATTAGTATCGCTATCTGAATGCTTTATAACGGATTATACGTTTTGACTAATGTCTGGTAAAGCTCTGCTATCATACAGTGCTTTGGCCTAAAAGTGTCCGTCATTATAGCACCCTTTATTATAGTTTACACTCGTTCACACAGTTTTTTATTATCACTATGTAACACTTGTGCGTCACTTACATATACATGCCGCCATTGACAGGAATAACGGCGCCTGTGATATAGCTGGCCTCATCGCTGGCCAAGAAATGCACTGCTGCTGCAATGTCTTCTGGCTGACCTAAACGGCTAATAGGGACAGCATCTAACATCGAGTTTAGCAGACGCTCATCAAGCTCATCCGTCATATCTGTTTCAATCAAACCCGGAGCGACACAGTTGATAGTCACTTGGCGTGAACCAATTTCACGTGCTAGGGTACGGCTAAACCCTTCTACACCTGCTTTGGTTGCAGCATAATTAGATTGACCTGCATTACCCATCTGCGCGACTACAGAGGTAATATTAATGATGCGGCCACGGCGGGCTTTCATCATGCCGCGTACAGCACGTTTGCTCATGCGATATACTGACGTTAAGTTAGTGTCTATGACATTGCCCCAGTCATCATCTTTCATGCGCATTAGCAAGCCGTCTTGCGTGATACCAGCATTATTGACCAGTACCTGTACCGCACCATAGACGCTTTCGATCTCTTCAAACAATTTATCAATTTGCGCCGTATCACGTACATCTAAGACTCGACCAATACCACCACTGTCATGAAGATAGTCATCGATAAGCTCAGCGCCTTTTTCAGTCGTCGCTGTACCAATGACAAAATGACCTTCTTTAGCAAAACGTTTGGCAACAGCTTTGCCAATGCCACGGCTCGCGCCTGTTACTAATGTAATCGTACGGCTCATGATAATAACTCCATTAATTTCTCAAGGCGGGCAGGTTTGTCAGTAGGATAGCTGGCAATTGGCTGGGCTTGACGCTTCGCCAAATTACTCAATACATTACCACTGCCACACTCGATTAAAATATTAATTTGCTTGTCAGCCAGCTCTTGCATGGTTTTTGACCATAATACAGGTTGGCTTAGCTGTTCAGTCAATGCTTGCTTGATACCCAACGCACTGGTTTCGACACGTGCATGACGATTTTGAATAACAGGAATCGTGGCTTGCTCAAATTTGATGTCTGCCAAAATTTCAGCCAAAGCACTACTCGCTGGCTCCATTAGTGCGCAATGCGATGGAACACTAACCTTTAGCGGAACAGATTTCTTACCGGTATTTTTTACTTTATCAATAACAGCATTAACGCCATCGGCATTACCTGATATAACGACTTGGCCTGGGCTATTAAAGTTGGCTGCACCAACAATCGCGCCATCAACATGTTCAGTCGCTTGCTCACATAAATTTTCGACCCGATTGTCTTCAAGACCTAATACTGCTGCCATCGCTGTATCAATTCCTACAACAGCCTCTTGCATTAACTGACCACGTTTATGAACCAGTCTTACTGCATCAGCAAGCGATATCACATCAGCTGCACAGAGCGCGCTATACTCACCTAGAGAGTGCCCTGCTAAATAACAAGGCTCTGTGACTACTTTCTGTTTCAAGATTCGCCAGATAGCTATGCTAGCCGTCAATAATGCTGGCTGAGTATAGTGGGTTTGATTGAGCTTTTCTTCATCCTGACAGATTGCCCATAAGTCTTCACCAAGTGCATCACTTGCTTCAGCGAAAGTATCACGAATCTCTGGATAGGTTTCAGCAAGCTCACTCGTCATACCAACGACTTGTGATCCTTGACCAGGGAAAATTACCGCGATCCGCGAAGGCTGCTTTTTTGCCATATCGGGTACAGAGGCCATAACCAATATTCCTTATTCAATTGGAAACATCCCTAAAAATAATGGGAGTTGTTATATTATTAGGTACGACACAGAGCCGTTGCGTTCGTTATTTTTCGAAAAATTAGCTGTTAGTGAACTATACACTGACAGGCTCTATTATCATAGTGAGTGCCACCTAAACTGGTGTAGCAGAGAATATCACTAAAATTGTAATAATAGATTGTATCAGTTCACTTTCATATTTACTAAAGGCTAAAAATAAAATATTTTTTTTAAAAAACCATAGCAAAAAGCCAAGTTATCTAGCCACATAATATATGATAGCGAAATAACTTGGCTTTCTTTAGCTCAAAACTCATTGCTTGATACAGCTATGCAAAAGCAATAATAGTCACCAGTACTATGACTACTTTTGCATTAGCTAACAAACAACTTAGGCGTCTTGACTTACCTTGAACAACTGACGACCACGGTAAAAACCATCTTTAGTCATGTGATGACGACGATGTTTTTCACCAGTAGTAGCATCAATGCTCAGCTCAGCCACTTCCATACGATGGTGTGAACGGCGCATGTCACGACGAGAACGGCTTTTACGACTTTTTTGAACAGCCATGATATAGCTCCTATACTTAAAAGGGATAAGCTTGAAATTCAGCTTTAATCGATACTGACAGAGGCCATATAATCACAACAACCTAAGTCTTACGCATCATTAGTTAAATAGATTGCCACTCACATAAAATGCTAACTATGTCTAAAATCTATAGTAAATTTGCATAGTCAGCTTCTATCAGCAAGCAACTTGTTGCTAGAATGCAATAAACCGGACATTATACGCATGTTTAATGGATTAATAAAGCCCTGCATCTCACTCTTCTGTAGAAAGCTGATGAAAGGTATCACAAATTCATTAAGTAGTACATTTATATGTGAATTGCTTTTAATGAAACTACAACTTGCCTTTTAGCGAGGCTAAAGCGGCAAAAGGATTTTCTGTTTCTTCTTCTTCTGGAATCTCACCAAATTGCTCTACCGTCATCTCACAGTCATCATGCTTTGGTGACATTGGCGTCTTGAGTAGTATCTCGTCTTCAACCAATTTCTTGAATGGCAATAGCTTCTCTGGTGATTGCTCTGTAATGATTTCATCAAGTAATAAATAATCTTGCTCTTCATTCACTAAGCGTACTTGGCTCTCTTTTTCAAGCAAAGCAATATTAAAATCATCAGACAAATCGATAGACACTGGCTGCAGACAGCGCTGACAAGTTAGCCAAACCTGACCAGTTAATGTAAATGTCAAATGTAAGACATTATTACGGCGATACAAGCTAGCACTGAGCTGTATTTTTTCTTGCTCGTGTTCAGTAGCTAAAATAAGCGCCAGACGTTTGAACGCACTTGGCTCTACTTCTCCTGACCATTCATAACCAGTATCTGCCCACTTATCTAAAGAAATAGAATCGGGCATGCTGGTAGGTAACGGCACTTTTTTGTTATCAGTATGCATTGCTGACGGTTTACTTTCTGGAGTGCTTGACATGCGCGGCCTCATTCATCAAAACGGTGTATAATATTGCCTGCCATACTAACGGAAAGCATTGAATGACGCTAGCGCTAGTATGTTAATATTTTTGATATTGGCACGATTTAACATGACCTGTTCTTCGCCTTTATACTAAGGTGATAGTTTTCATTTTCACCACTTATATGACCAGTATTTCACTTATGAATTCGTTTAACAATAAAATTGACTTTGCTAACTTACTCTCATCATCCAAAGCAAAAATACTACTGAAATGTCTTACCGAGTTGGTCGGTGATATGAACTCTACTTCTACCGATTCATCAAATCTTGAGAAGGATAGAGCGTTAGAGCGCCTGAGAAATGAATGGCAAGGCCTAGCTACTACCGAAACTGACGATAACGACCAACAATTAGCTGATAATAATGAGCGAGTAGCTACCGACTGGCTCATTCAATTATTCAATGCTTTATTTGCTGATCAAAAGGTCATATTGGTTCATAGTGAAGGTGAACCCGAATACTTTCCTGCCCAAAACAATGAACCCGCAAGAATTGAATTTGCTCATGGTTTTTTTGCCAGTGCATTGCATGAAGTCAGCCATTGGTGTGTGGCCGGAGAAGCTCGTAGAAGGTTGCCTGACTTTGGCTACTGGTATGCACCAGATGGACGATCAGCAGCTCAGCAGCAGTCTTTTGAGCGCGTCGAAATTAAGCCGCAAGCATTGGAATGTCTATTTACTTTAGCTTGCGGGCAACCTTTCCAAGTATCGCAGGACAATTTATTTGCAGCGTTTGATACGAGTGATAGCACCTTCGAACATGACGTTTATCGACAAGCAGAACAGTATATTACTGAGCCTCAGACACTACCACGTGATGCTAAAAAATTATTACTTACTTTACTTGAGGTTTCCACACCCAATTAGACTAAACCAATGGCAATATAGCTTTCAATGATATGATTTTTATAACGCAAATGGTTAAGGATCTTATACGAACAATAACGCCTTGCCACTAAAGTTACATGTGCTATGCGCTATACTAATAATCAAATCGATATTTTAAACCAATAAACTTTATTAACGTTTAAAATATACTTTATGAATCACGCCCTATATTAAACAGACTTAACTCAGCCACCGAAACACTTATTTAAATGAAGAAAAACCTCATAATTATAAGATAAGGAAGCACTATGCAAGTATTCTATATTCACCCAGACAATCCACAGCCTCGATTGATTGAGCAAGTGGCTGACCTGCTACGTAAAGACCAACTGATCATCTACCCTACCGATACCAGCTATGCCTTTGGTTGTCGTCTGGGTGCCAAAGATGCGTTAGAAAAACTTAAACAAATTCGCGAGCTTGATGATAAACACCAATTTACCTTATTATGCCGTGACCTAAGTGAGATTGCTAATTACGCTACAGTAGATAATGTGCAGTTTAAACAGCTAAAAGCACATACCCCAGCACCTATTACATTCATCCTAAACGCAACAAAAGATGTACCAAAGAAACTGTCTCATGCCAAGAAAAAAACAATCGGTATCCGAGTACCGAGTAACGCTATTGCTCAAGCACTTTTAGAAGCTATGGATGAACCAATATTGACCAGCTCACTAATCTTACCTAACCGTGATGACATACTTGACGATCCATTCGAGATTGAGGATATCTTAGGCAATCAAATTGATGGTCTAATCAATGCAGGTATAAAAACAACCAAGCTAACCACCATTGTAGATATGACTAGCAGCCAACCTGAGATTGTCAGGCAAGGTGCTGCTGATGTTGATTCACTACTGCTCTAATAAAATGAATAATGTGATTAACCAAATTCAAGACATAAAAAAAAGCTCCAATTAATTGGAGCTTTTTTATGAATCATATATTCAGTATAAAACTAGTCACGATCAACTAATTCTACATATGCCATTGGCGCATTGTCACCATCACGATGACCGCATTTTACGATACGCAAATAACCACCTGGACGAGTCTGGTAACGAGGACCTAACGTGCCAAATAATTTGCCTACCATAGCTTTGCTACGCATACGGCTGAATGCTAAACGACGGTTAGCAACGCTGTCTTCTTTAGCCATAGTGATTAATGGCTCGGCAACGCGACGTAACTCTTTTGCTTTTGGTAAAGTTGTTTTGATCAGTTCATGCTCAAATAATGAGTTAGTCATGTTCTGAAACATTGCCTTACGATGACTGCCGGTACGACCCAGCTTGACTCCACTCTTACGATGGCGCATAGTCAAAAATCCTTAAAGTTTAACGGCTACGATAAGAAAAGCGATCATCAACACGTAAATCAGCTGGTGGCCAGTTATCTAGGCGCATACCGAGCTCTAAATCTTTAGACGCTAAAACGTCTTTGATTTCAGTTAATGATTTCTTACCAAGATTTGGGGTTTTTAGAAGTTCAGTCTCTGAACGTTGTACCAAATCACCGATATAGTAAATGTTTTCAGCTTTCAAGCAGTTGGCTGAGCGAACCGTTAGTTCAAGATCGTCCACAGGGCGTAATAGCACCGGATCAACCTCTTCTTTCTCTTTCACAGGCTCAGGCGCTTCTTCAGCTTCTAGGTCAACAAAGATAGAAATCTGTTGTTGTAAAATAGTGGCTGCTTTACGAATTGCTTCCTCTGGATCTATAGTGCCATTAGTTTCAAGCTCAATGATAAGACGATCAAGATCAGTACGCTGCTCTACACGAGCGTTCTCAACCTGATAAGCAACACGAAGCACAGGACTAAAACTTGCATCAAGCTTTAAGCGTCCAATTGCTTTAGTATCACCATCTTCACGGCGCTGGTTTGCTGGCTCATATCCACGACCCATTACTACGCGCAAACGCATCTTAAGATGACCACGATCACTCAATGTACCCAATACCAATTCTGGATTGATGATGTCAACATTGTGCGGTAACGTGATATCTGCAGCAGTAATAGTGCCTGGACCTTGTTTATCCAAGGTCAAAAATACTTCATTTTGGTCATGAAGCGTAATTGCCAAGCCTTTTAAGTTCAAAAGCAAGTCAAGTACATCTTCTTGTAGCCCTTCAAGCGTAGAGTATTCATGGTCAACACCATCAATCTCGGCTTCAATGACTGCAGCACCAGGTAATGAAGATAACAAGATACGACGTAAGGCATTACCTAGGGTATGCCCAAAGCCGCGTTCTAACGGTTCGAGCGTGACTTTCGCAATCGTTTCGTTAACCGTATCCACGTTAATGGCATTCGGCGTTAGAAACTCAGTTGCATTTAGCATCATGATGTCACCTCGATTTATTAAACTGGTTTAATTAACGTTAATTGCTCAATGCCATTTTCATGACATCGAGCAGTACGTCATTTACTTAGAGTATAGCTCAACGATCAAGCTTTCGTTGATTTCAGCAGGTAGATCAATACGATCAGGCGCATGTTTAAACGTGCCTTGTAGTTTGCTGTGATCAACATCTAGCCATTCTGGAATACCACGTTGTGTCGCTAGTTCAATAGCGTTTTTAATACGTAGTTGTTCGCGAGACTTCTCTTGGATAGCGATGACATCACCATCTTGAAGCTGAATTGATGGAATGTTCACACGAACAAACTCATCACGGCCAGCTTTTTTTACCATAACAGTACGATGACTGACTAGCTGACGTGCTTCTGCGCGAGTTGAGCCAAAGCCCATGCGATATACAACGTTATCTAGACGGCTCTCAAGCATGGCTAGTAGGTTTTCGCCTGTAGCACCGCGCTTACGAGCAGATTCTTTATAGTAATTAGCGAATTGACGCTCTAGTACACCATAAATACGCTTAACTTTCTGCTTTTCACGCAGTTGTAGAGCATATTCAGAGGTCTTGTTACGGCTTACGCCATGTTGACCTGGTGGACGACCAGCTTTTTTCGTTTTTACGTCGTATGGTTTAACGCCAGACTTAAGGCCTAAATCCGTACCTTCACGACGTGATAATTTGAGTTTTGGTCCAATATAGCGGGCCATTGTTATGTCTCCTATAAGCTTTCAATATAAAAAGCTTCGTCTTTAATATTAGACGCGGCGCTTTTTCGGCGCACGGCAACCATTGTGTGGGATTGGGGTTACATCAGAGATGCTGTTGACTTTATAACCCAATGCACCTAGTGCTCTTACCGCAGACTCACGACCCGGTCCTGGTCCTTTGACCAAAACGTCGATATTCTTAACACCATATTCTTGGGCCGCTTTACCAGCGACTTCAGCTGCAACCTGAGCTGCAAATGGTGTAGATTTACGTGAACCACGGAAGCCTTGTCCACCTGAAGTGGCCCAAGCCAATGCATTACCCTGACGATCGGTAATCGTAACAATGGTGTTATTAAAAGACGCATGGATATGGGCTACGCCCTCCGATACTGAACGGCGAGTCACCTTTTTGCGACTGCGAGTGTCTTTTGCCATCTTTTAGCTTCCTAAGTTAATTATCTTTTGAGAGGGCGTGTCGGACCCTTACGAGTACGAGCGTTGTTCTTGGTGTTCTGACCTCTAACTGGTAGGTTACGACGATGGCGGATGCCACGGTAACAACCAAGATCAACTAAACGCTTGATATTCATTGAAACTTCACGACGAAGGTCACCTTCAGTCATGTAATTTGCAATTTGTGCACGGATAGCATCTAACTGTGTATCATCTAACTGACTGACTTTAGTAGTAGGGGCAATGCCAACTGCTTCTAAGATTTTCTGAGCAGTGGTACGACCTACACCAAAGATGTAAGTTAGTGAAATAACAGCATGCTTATTATCCGGAATGTTTACGCCGGCAATACGAGCCATTGATTTCTCTCCATTAAAGAAAAATAAGCGTTATCTAACGATAAGGCATTACTTTTCAGATTTGTTGCTGTCAATACTAAAGCCTTTGTAATCTCAATCTCTGCTTTGGTCTGATAACAGACTTATTCTTCGATAGTATTATAAAAGTTTTTGCATAAACTACGGCAAGTGGCGGATGATATCGCATCCGCCGTTATTTTTCAAGTATTAATTTAAATAGTAACAAAAACCTAAGGCTTTGTGATACTAAGTATTAACCCTGACGTTGCTTGTGGCGAGGTTCTGCTGTACAAATAATATGTACACGGCCTTTACGGCGCACAACTTTACAGCTACCACAAATCTTTTTAACTGATGCTTGAACTTTCATAGCATGCTCCTTGAAATATCGTACCGCTCATTTAAGATTGAGTGGGCGATTGAATTAACGTCTGATCATGATATTGATGGGTCATCAAATGCGCTTGAATCTGCGAGATGAAGTCCATTACCACAACCACCATAATCAGTAAAGACGTACCACCGAGTTGAAACGGCACACCAAACGATGACTGGACGACCATTGGCATTAAACAAATAACCGTCATATACATCGCGCCAATAAAGGTCAATCGGTTTAATACATGATCGAGGTAACGCTGAGTTTGTTGTCCTGGGCGAATACCTGGGATATACGCACCACTACGTTTAAGGTTTTCAGCTACTTCACGTGGGCTAAATACTAGCGCCGTATAAAAATAGCAGAAGAAAATAATCATTGCACCAAACAATACTAAATATAGCGGCTGCCCTGGAGACAATACTAACGCCATATTCTGCAATATTTTTTGTGTAAAGGTAGGATCAGTTGATTGACCAACCCACTGCCCTAAACTTGCCGGAAACAACAATAAAGAACTCGCAAAGATAGCGGGAATAACCCCTGCCATGTTTAGCTTCAACGGCAGATGAGACTGCTGCTGAGCATAAATTTTACGACCCTGTTGCTGCTTTTGTGCGTAGTTTACGGGAACACGGCGTTGAGCACGTTCAATATAAACAATGCCAGCAGTAACCGCGATACCTAGTAACACAAAAATAAATAGTACAATCAAGTTCATCTGACCTTGATTGACCTGTTCGATAGATTGCGAAATCATACCTGGCGTACCAGCCACAATGCTTGCAAAAATGAGCATTGAGATACCGTTACCTACACCACGCTCTGTAATCTGCTCACCAAGCCACATTAGGAACATAGCGCCTGCTACTAAAGAAGTAACAGCTGGAATATAAAAAGTAAGACCAGAAGATAAGGTAAGGTTTTGACTGATTAAGCCAGCACACATCCCTAATGACTGTACTAGGGCTAAAGCAAGCGTTCCCTGACGGGTATACTTGTTTAGCTTGCGTCGTCCCGCTTCACCTTCTTTTTTGAGGGCTTCAAGCGATGGCAATACCGCAGACATCATCTGGACAATAATCGATGCTGAGATATATGGCATAATACCAAGTGCCATAATAGACATACGCTCTAGTGCACCACCTGAGAACATATTAAACATGCTCAGGATGGTGTTTTCGTTGCGCGAAAACAGATCAGCCAAGTTAACCGGATTGATACCCGGTACTGGAATATGTGACCCTAAACGATAAACAATCAATGCGCCGATTAAGAATAATAAACGCGTCCATAATTCGTCATACTTGCGTATAAATGCAAATGGATTGAGCGGTATACCAGTCGATGACATTGATTGTTTTGACACGTTATTACTCCTCGATGCTACCACCAGCAGCTTCGATTGCTAGCTTAGCGCCTTTAGTCACTTTGATACCTTTAAAAGTATAAGCTTTAGTGACTTCGCCTGATAACATAACACGGGCACGCTTCATATCATGACGGATAAGGTTAGCAGCTTTAAGTGTTTCAATGCTAACAACATCGCCTTCAACTTGGTTTAGTTCAGACAGACGTACTTCAGCTGTCTTCATTGCCATTTTACTGGTAAAACCAAATTTAGGTAGACGACGATATAAAGGCATTTGACCACCTTCAAATCCTGAGCGTACGCTAGAACCTGAACGAGATTTCTGACCTTTTACACCACGACCACCAGTCTTACCAAGACCTGAACCGATACCACGACCACGACGTTGTGCAGTTTTCTTTGCACCAACACCTGGTGATAATTCATTTAATCTAAGACCCATTACGCTTCCTCCACTTTTACCATGTAGTTAACGCGATTTACCATACCACGAGTTGAAGGAGTATCTTCTACTTCAACAGTATGGTTAATACGGCGTAAACCCAATCCTTTCAAGCTCGCTTTGTGGCTCTTTAGGCGATGGGCACCCGATTTAAATTGAGTGACTTTCATTTTTTTCATCGTAACTCACCTAGTCTAAGTTAACCCAAGATTTCGTCTACAGATTTACCACGTTTAGCTGCCATCTTCTCTGGAGTTGACATATCACGTAAACCGTTAAACGTTGCGCGAACAACGTTAGCAGTATTGGTAGAACCATAACATTTAGTCAAAACATCTTTGACACCAGCAACTTCTAATACAGCACGCATTGCGCCACCAGCGATTACGCCAGTACCTTCAGATGCAGGCTGCATATAGACTTTACTAGCACCATGACGTGCTTTGATCGGATGATACAAAGTTGCATCATTTAGCTCAACAGTAATCATATTACGTTTGGCAGCTTCTAGTGCTTTTTGGATAGCAGCTGGCACTTCACGTGCTTTACCGCGACCAAAACCAACACGACCGTTGCCATCACCCACTACAGTTAGTGCAGTGAAAGAGAAAATACGACCACCTTTAACAACTTTTGCAACACGATCAACGGTAACTAAGCGTTCTACTAGACCGTCAGTCTGTTCATTTTTATCATTTTTATCATTTCTAGCCATGATTAAAACTCCAATCCGTTCTCGCGAGCTGCTTCTGCTAAAGCTTTAACTCGACCATGATATTTGAAACCACTACGGTCAAAGGCAACTTTAGTGATACCAGCTGCTTTTGCGCGTTCTGCGATCAATTGGCCTACAGACGTTGCTGCATCAGCATTACCAGTAGCGCCTGAGCGCAAGCTGACGTCTAAGGTAGATGCCTGAGCAATCACTTCACCACCGTTCGGAGAGATAATCTGGGCATACATATGTTTTGGCGTGCGGTTAACCGTTAAGCGATTAACGCCTAAAAAACGGATATGCGCGCGGGTTTTCTTAGCTCGACGCAGACGAGCTGCTTTTTTATCAAACATTTCAACTCACCTTATTTTTTCTTGGCTTCTTTGCGAATCACATGCTCGTCACTATAACGAATACCTTTGCCTTTATAAGGCTCAGGTGGGCGGAAACCACGGATATTAGCCGCTGCTTGACCAAGCTGCTGCTTATTGTTTGATTTCAAAACAATTTCAGTTTGCGTTGGGGTTTCAGCTGACACACCTTCAGGTAACGTATACTCTACTGGATGAGAGTAACCAACGTTCAAAGTTACTTTGTTGCCAGTAACTTGTGCGCGGTAACCAACACCAATTAATTGAAGACGTTTTACAAAGCCTTCATTCACGCCTGTAACATAGTTGTTAAGCAGAGCGCGCATGGTGCCAGTGTGCATCATAGCTTCTTTTGAATCGACTGTAGGTGAGAAAATGATAACATCATCTTCCTGTTTCAGCTCGACCAATGCATGCAGGCGTAAAGACAAATTGCCGTTCTTGCCTTTAACTTCGACCTGCCGATCGTTCAAAGTAACGCTTACGCCATTTGGCAGCGTCACTGGGGCTTTAGCCACACGAGACATAGGAATATTCCTTAAAAAATTAACTTCTTTATATTAGCGAAAAAACTAACAGGCTAAAAAGCGTGTTAGTTTAGCATAGTTGACCGCGTTAGACACCTAACAATGTTAAATAATTCATCATTACCACATTGATAGAAGCCCAACAGCGTCAAATAGACTTTATCGTCGTGTAACTTACGCTACAAATGCGACGATTTCACCACCGATACCAGCAGCGCGTGCAGCACGATCACTCATGATACCTTGGCTAGTTGATACGATAGCAACACCCATACCTTGCTTAACAGTAGGGATAGCGTCTTTGCCACGGAACTGGCGTAAACCAGGACGGCTAAAACGTTGAATAGTTTCGATGACAGCACGGCCTTCGAAGTATTTTAGTTCAATAGTAAGGCTTGCTTTGTTGTTTGCTTCTTCAGTAACAACAGCACTAGCCACATAACCTTCGCTAACTAGCAAATCAGCAATTGATTTACGTAATTTAGAGCTCGGCATTGCTACCGATACTTTGTTAGCCATTTGTGCGTTACGAATACGGGTTAGCATATCCCCAACGGTATCTTGCATACTCATATAGTTACCCCTTACCAGCTTGCTTTACGAACACCAGGCACATCGCCTTGCATGACACGCTCACGCAGCATATTGCGTGATAAGCCAAACTTGCGGAAGTAACCGTGAGGACGACCGGTGATAGCACAACGATTGCGCAGACGTACTGGTGATGAGTTACGTGGAAGAGCTTGTAGCTCTAACATCGCTTCCATACGAGTTTCGTCACTTGCAGTCATATCACTGATAGTTTCTTTTAGCTTGATACGCTTATCAGCGTACTTAGCAACCATTTTTTCGCGCTTCAATTCGCGGTTAATCATGCTCTTCTTTGCCATAACGTCTTTACCTTATTTAAATGGGAAGCCGAATGCTTTAAGCAACGCACGACCTTCTTCATCAGATTGAGCTGACGTGGTGATTGTCACATCCATACCGCGGATACGATCAATCTTGTCAAAATCTACTTCTGGGAATACAATTTGTTCTTTGATACCCAATGAGTAGTTACCACGTCCGTCAAAGGCTTTAGGTGAAAAACCGCGGAAATCACGAATACGAGGAATTGCAATGGCAACGAGACGATCTAAAAATTCGTACATTTGCTCACCGCGTAGCGTTACTTTACAGCCAATTGGCCATTCTTCACGAATCTTAAAGCCAGCAACTGATTTACGCGCTTTGGTGACAACAGGTTTTTGACCAGCAATTGCAGTCATATCAGCTACAGCACCTTCAAGCAATTTCTTGTCTTGAGACGCACCGCCTACACCCATGTTAAGTGTGATTTTAGTGATTTTAGGCACTTGCATCACATTCGCCAAACCAAGCTCTTCTTGGATTTGCTGCTTTAATTTATCGTTATATAAAGATTTTAATCTTGCCATTACCATTACACCCTTAGTGTCTTACGCAGTCGCCACTACTTCACCGTTCGAACGATAGACGCGTTGTTTCTGGCCGTCTTCGCTGAACTGATAAGTAATACGATCAGCTTTTTGGGTTTGCGCATTTAATATTGCGACATTTGAAATATGTAGGAAAGCTTCTTGCTTAAGAATGCCGCCTTCAACGCCAGCTGCCTGATTTGGCTTCTGATGTTTAGTGACAATGTTAATGCCTTCTACTTTAATACGATCATTTTTTACAGCTTGTACAGTACCTTGCTTGCCTTTATCTTTACCAGCAATCACGATAACTGTATCGCCTTTACGTAATTTTGACATGGATTACCTCACAATACTTCTGGTGCTAGTGATACAATTTTCATAAACTGATCACCACGTAGTTCACGAGTTACCGGTCCAAAAATACGAGTTGCAATCGGTGCTTTGTTTTGGTTCAACAATACCGCAGCATTGTCGTCAAAACGTAACACAGAACCATCAGGACGACGAACGCCTTTTTTGGTGCGTACAACTACAGCATTCATCACGTCGCCTTTTTTAACACGACCACGCGGAATGGCTTCTTTAACCGTTACTTTAATAATGTCGCCAACTGATGCATAACGACGATGAGAACCACCCAGTACTTTAATGCACTGAACTCGTCTTGCACCGCTATTGTCTGCAACTTCCAGCATTGACTCAACCTGAATCATAGCGTTACTCCACACGTATGAGCAATAAAAACCAGTTGCTGCCGCTAGCACAGTATGAGTAGACGGCATTGTAATATAAATAACCGCGACTTACTCTTAATGTGAGTGATATACGCTCGGCGCAATCAGCATCCTTAAAAAGGCGGATATTTTAACAGCTTCTGGCTTTTAATGCAATTTACTTAGATTTTTTCTACTTTTTCAACCACATCAACCAAAGTCCAAGACTTGGTTTTTGAGATTGGACGCGTTTCTTTGATACGGACAAGGTCACCTTGTTGGCAAACGTTGTTCTCGTCATGTGCTTTGATTTTTGTAGAACGACGAAGCTGTTTGCCATATAGAGGATGACGAACCAGACGCTCAATCAAAACTGTGATGGACTTGTCCATCTTGTCGCTGACAACTCGTCCTGTCAATACGCTAGCATTGGTAGCTGTTTGATTGTTATCGCTCATGAGTCGCCTCGTTGTTTCTCGTTAATCAAAGTCTGAAGCTGTGCAATCGTACGACGATTGCCACGTACTTCATGGGTATTACCCAACTGACCAGTTGCTTTAGCCATACGAATACGGAAAGCATCAAGTTGCTTTTCATCAAGTAACTGGGTCAGTTCTTCTAATGATTTATCACGTAATTCACTGATCTTCATTACATTATCGTCCGCTTAACAATGGTAGTTTTAAAGGGCAATTTTGCTGCAGCAAGTATAAATGCTTCGCGAGCAAGCTCTTCTGAGACCCCTTCGATTTCATATAACACTTTACCAGGTTTGATTTCGCATACCCAATACTCGACTGGACCTTTACCTTTACCCATACGTACTTCTAATGGCTTGTTGGTAATTGGTTTGTCAGGGAATACACGAATCCAAATCTTACCGCCACGCTTAATTTTACGAGTGATGGTACGACGTGCTGCTTCAATTTGACGGGCAGTCATACGACCACGAGTCAAAGATTTTAGACCAATTTGTCCGAATGCAACGGTGCTTCCACGATGAGCTAGCCCAGTGTTACGACCTTTGTGCATTTTACGAAACTTGGTACGTTTTGGCTGTAACATAGTTTAACCTCTGTCTGAGTTTCGACGATTTCCGTTTCCACGACCACGGCGTTTTGGCGCACGAGCCTGCTCTTCTTTAACGGGATTATATACACTGTTCATACCGTCAAGGATTTCGCCACGGAAAATCCAAACTTTAACACCGATAGTGCCGTAAGTTGTCTCTGCACGTACTGACGAATAGTCAATATCAGCGCGGAGTGTATGCAGTGGCACACGACCTTCACGGTACCATTCAGTACGAGCAATCTCAGCACCGCCAAGACGGCCAGACAACTCAACTTTAATACCTTTAGCACCAGAGCGCATGCTGTTCTGTACAGCGCGTTTCATCGCACGACGGAACATAACACGACGCTCAAGCTGGCTACTGATACCGTCTGCTACCAAACGTGCATCAAGATCAGGTGACGTGATTTCTTCAATGTTGACCTGAGCAGGTACGCCCATGATTTTGGTCAATTCTTTTTGAAGTCTTTCGATATCTTCGCCTTTTTTACCGATAACAATACCAGGGCGCGCAGTGGCGATGGTAATCTTAGCAGCGCCAGTAGGACGCTCGATCATGATGTTGCTGATCATAGCGTTGTCTAGCTTTTTGCGTAGATATTCACGAACTCTAATGTCGTTGATTAGGTATTCTGAGTATTGTTTAGGGCTAGCATACCAGTTTGCGTTATGCTTTTTTACAACACCAAGACGAATTCCGATTGGATGTACTTTTTGACCCATAACTTATTCCCCTACCTTAATAGTGATGTGACAGGTACGCTTACTGATACGATCAGCGCGGCCTTTGGCACGTGGTAGGATACGTTTTAGCGTAATGCCTTCATCAACGTAGATAGTTGATACTTTAAGAGTATCGATATCTAGACCGTTGTTGTTTTCGGCATTGGCGATAGCTGAGTTAAGACATTTCTTAACAAACACAGCGCCTTTTTTATTACTATACGTTAGGATATCCAAAGCACGCTCGATAGATTTGCCACGAACTTCATCAGCAACGAGTCTAACTTTTTGTGCCGATATGGCGGCACCGCGTAATTTTGCAGTTACTTCCATGATAAGCACCTTATTTCTTAGCTTTTCTGTCAATGCCATGACCACGATACGTACGAGTCGGGGCAAATTCACCTAGTTTATGACCAACCATCTGTTCGCTCACGATAACCGGTACATGAGTACGGCCGTTGTGAACAGATAAAGTTAGGCCAACCATTTGTGGCAAAATCATCGAGCGGCGCGACCAAGTCTTAATTGGCTTGCGTGAGTTGGTGTCTAATGCATTCTCAACTTTAGCAAACAAATGCGCGTCTATGAATGGACCTTTTTTCAATGAACGAGGCATGAAATTCTTCCTTTATTTCTTCTTGGCGCGACGGCGGATGATCATGTTGTCAGTACGCTTATTGCTACGCGTTTTAAGTCCTTTAGACTTCTGACCCCAAGGGCTAGTTGGATGGCGACCTTTGTTACGACCTTCACCACCACCATGTGGGTGATCAACCGGGTTCATAGCGACACCACGAACTGAAGGACGAACACCACGCCAACGTGAAGCACCGGCTTTACCAAGTGATTTCAAGTTGTTTTCAGTGTTAGAAACTTCACCGATAACAGCACGGCAGTTCACGTGTACGCGACGAGTTTCGCCAGAACGCAAACGTAGAATAGCATAAATACCGTCACGACCTAATAACTGAACACTAGCACCCGCTGCGCGAGCCATCTGTGCACCTTTACCGATTTTAAGTTCGATATTATGAATCACAGTACCCAATGGGATGTTTTTCAGTGGTAAACAGTTACCTGGACGGATTGGTGAAGTTTCACCTGACATTACTGTATCACCAACTGCTTGTTTTTTAGCAGCGATGATGTAACGGCGTTCGCCATCAGCGTACTTAAGTAATGCAATATGTGCAGTACGGTTAGGATCGTATTCAATACGCTCTACCGTGGCTGGGATATTGTCTTTAGTACGTTTGAAATCGATAATACGATAATGTTGCTTATGACCACCGCCAATGTGACGAGTAGTAATGCGGCCATTATTGTTACGACCACCGGTCTTGCTTTTTGATTCTAGAAGCGCTGCAAACGGACGACCTTTATAAAGGTGTGGATGCACTACTTTTTCAACAAAACGACGGCCTGGTGATGTTGGCTTTGCTCTTACGATAGGCATGAGTGTAATCCTTATTCGTTATTCGCTGTTTCACTAGTAGAAGCAGTCGTGTTCGCGACCTCTTCACCAGCATCAGCCATTTGTACATCTTGACCAGCTTTTAAGGTAACATAGGCTTTTTTGTAGTCATTACGACGGCCGATGCTTTTACCAAAACGCTTTGTCTTACCTTTAACATTCAAAGTGTTTACTTTTAATACTTCAACACCTTCAAACATCATCTCAACTGCTTTTTTAACTTCAAGCTTAGTAGCCTTAGAGTCAATTTTAAATACCTGCACACCAAGTGAGTCGCCAAGCATTTGAGATTTCTCTGAGAATACAGGTCCTCTTAGGATCTGATAAAGTCTTGCGTTATTCATGCTAGTGCTTCCTCAAATTGTTTCGCAGCTTCAACTGACATGATTACTTTGTCAAAAGCAATCAAGCTCACTGGGTCAACTTCACTTGTATCAAGTACGTTGACATGTGGAATGTTGCGAGCGGCTAAGTATAAGTTTTCGTCAACTTCTTTAGTGACGATCAATGCACGAGGTGCACCAAGCTCATTTAACTTTGCGATCAGCTCTTTGGTCTTAGGACCAGAAACGCTCAACTCTTCTACCAAAATCAGACGCTCTTGGCGAATCAATTCGGCTAGGATGCACTGCATCGCACCGCGATACATCTTACGGTTTACTTTCTGTGACCAATCTTGTGGTTTGGCCGCAAATGCACGTCCGCCCCCACGCCAGATTGGGCTACGAATAGAACCCGCACGAGCGCGACCAGTACCTTTTTGGCGCCATGGCTTAATACCACCGCCAGAAACTTCGGCACGGGTTTTTTGTGCGCGTGTACCTTGGCGAGCACCAGCCAAATAAGCGGTGACGACTTGATGCACTAGTGCTTCGTTGAATTCACGACCAAATGCCGTATCAGAAAGCTCAACCGCAGCACCTGTAACTGTTTTTAAATCCACGTTAATCCCCTTGCTTAGGCTTTGACTGACGGACGTACGATAACATCGCCACCGGTGGCACCTGGGATAGCACCCTTGATGACAAGTAACCCTTTTTCGGCATCAACCGAAATCACTTCTAGGCCTTGAACGGTAACGCGTTTGTTACCCATCTGACCCGCCATCTTTTTGCCTTTGAATACTTTACCTGGTGACTGGTTCTGACCAGTTGAACCATGTGCACGATGAGATACTGAGTTACCATGAGTCGCATCTTGCATACTAAAGTTGTGACGCTTTACAGGACCCTGAAAACCTTTACCTTTACTGTTTCCTGTAACATCAACCATCTGACCTTGTTCGAACAAGTCAGCAAGAATCTCACCACCAATCTCACGACCTTCAAGATCGCTTTCGTTGGCACGAAATTCCCAAACACCACGGCCAGCGGCAACGCCAGCTTTAGCGAAGTGACCTTTTTGAGCTGCTGTTACGCGGCTGTCACGACGAGTACCTGTGGTGACTTGGATGGCTTGATAGCCATCTACATCAGTATTTTTTACTTGAGTAATGCGGTTAGCACTGATCTCAACCACTGTTACAGGGATAGATGCGCCTGCTTCAGTGAAGACACGGGTCATGCCGCATTTTTTACCGACTAAACCGATCGCCATTTTAGACCTCTTTATATCTTATATTAATGGGTTGGGTGTTTATGTGCATTAACCCAAAGCAATTTGAACGTCAACACCCGCCGCTAAATCAAGCTTCATTAGCGCATCCACAGTTTTATCGGTAGGTTGAACGATGTCAACCATACGCTTATGAGTACGGATTTCGTACTGATCACGAGCGTCTTTGTTTACGTGTGGTGAAGTTAGAACGTTGAAGCGCTCAATGCGAGTCGGCAACGGTACAGGACCACAAACTTGCGCACCGGTGCGCTTTGCAGTATCAACAATCTCTTGTGCAGATTGATCAATCAGACGATGATCAAAAGACTTAAGACGGATACGGATTCTCTGGTTAGCCATGCCAGCAAGCTCCTAATATGTGCTTTTGTCATTCTTGCTTTGCAAAGATATGATCAAAAGCCGTTTGGTTAAATATTTACTTAAAGCTGCCTTCTGTTCTTAACCAGAATGAGTTCTTTATTGGAACTTATAGCCTGCTAAAAGCAAAATAGTTTAAAGCCCCACCAACCCTTCCATTATCGGATGTTAGTAGAGGCATAATGAAATAGTGCTAGAAACGATGCTCTAGCTGTCATAGCGCCAGCTGTTTGATTGGCTGCGCATATATAATTCAGTGGTGTATATTATACATAGTATTTCGTTCATTGCAAGGGCTATATCTATAGCGAATCCAGATATTACGCTTGATAAACAAAGCTATCTATTTCTAATAATTACTTTTATCTCTGTCAGCAGTAACAAGAGTATCAATCCAAAACGATGTCGTATTGCTCTTGAGTGTAAAGATTTTCTACATCAAAAGTGATAACTCTACCTAATAAATATTCTAAATCTGCGACTGTGTCCGACTCTGAAGTTAATAGCAAGTCAATAACGGCTGCATGTGCCACTACGGTGAACTTTTTGGGAGAATTATAAGTACGGGCACAACGCATAATTTCACGGAATATCTCAAAACAGACCGTCTCGGCAGTTTTTACAAACCCACGACCTTGACAGGTCGAACATGGCTCACAAAGCTGCTGCCCTAGTGATTCCCGTGTGCGTTTACGGGTCATCTCTACCAAGCCAAGCTCACTAACTTGCGTAATCTTAGTCTTGGCATAATCTTGCGTGAGCTGTGATTGTAAGCTCTCGAGCACATCATCTTTATGCTGTTGTTCAAGCATATCGATAAAGTCCAAGATGATAATGCCACCTAGATTCCGTAGGCGCAACTGACGGGCAATGGCATGAGTGGCCTCTAGATTGGTTTTATAAACCGTGTCTTCTAAAGAGCGGCCACCAACGAAAGACCCTGTATTGACATCTATCGTCGTCATTGCTTCAGTCTGGTCAATAATGAGATAGCCACCCGACTTTAGGTCGACACGGCGCTTCAAAGCATCCTTTAAGTCATCTTCGACACGGTGTACATCAAAGAGTGATTGCTCAGCGGTATAGTGTACGATTCGGTCATACACAAAAGGAACAAACTCTTTGGCAAAGTATCTGACTTGCTCATAGATTTGCGCATTATCGATGATGACTTTTTCGGTATCGGCATGTACCAAGTCACGGATTGAGCGTAATGGTAATGCTAACTCTTGATAAATCAGCTCTGAGCTTTGATGGTGGTTAATCTCTTGGCGACGGGCACAGATAGTACGCCAAAGCTGCAATAGGTAGTAAATGTCTTCTTCGAGCTTATCAACAGGAACACGTTCAGCAGCAGTGCGAGCAATCAGTCCACCTTTTAGATTGACCGTCTGCATCAAGCTAGTCAGCTCAGTCTTTAGACGAGTACGTTCCTCTTCACCATCGATGCGCTGAGATATACCGATATGTTCACTTGATGGTAGATAAACCAAGTAGCGTGACGGTAGTGATACATTGGTGGTTAGACGAGCGCCTTTGCTGCCCAATTGATCTTTTGTCACCTGTACTAAGATACGTTGGCTTTCGTGTAGCCGATGCTGAATGAGTGTTTTAGAAGCCTGTATAACTTCCGTACTCTGAGTGTTGGCTATCGGTAGTGTGACGTCCAAATCATCAGTAGCACTTTCTGTCACGGCACTAGTTTGATTTTTGGCAGTGTCAGTCGCTTTCTTTACTGCACGAGGCTCACGCTGCATATCGTTGACATGTAAGAATGCTGTGCGCGACTGGCCGATATCAACGAATGCTGCCTGCATTCCAGGTAAGACACGTACGACTGTACCTAGGTAAATATTACCCACCAACCCCAGTTTATGATGACGTTCAATGTAAATCTCGCCCAAGATGCCGTTGTCTAATACTGCGACACGGGACTCCATTGGACTAATATTAATCAGCAGCTCTTCGGACATAATGTTTTCTCTTATCTCTCAGCTTTCTTGTTAGACGTTCATCGCCTATTATCTTTATAGTGTAACAAATGCGGCTTGCTCTCGCCCATTACTCTCACGTGTCATTATGTGCAGAGAGTTAGCGACTGATTTCTCGCTAATAAAACCTCTCTACACAGATTTATCTTATCTATTTAATCGAGATTCGCATCGGTAAGCGTTTTAATTAATGCCAGCGTTTGCGAAAGCGGTAAACCAACAACATTGGTATAGCTGCCATTGATACGGCTGACCCATGCCGCACCCAAGCCTTGAATACCATAACCACCGGCTTTATCAGCAGGCTCACCACTATCCCAATAGTTACTCATCATCTGTGGTGTCAGCGGGATAAAGCTCACTTCTGTACGTTCAGTGATTTGCTGCTGCTTGATAATCTGGAAAGCTGGGTGGGTCGTTGATGCATTATGTTTTGACACATCGTACTCTGATGTTATGGGCAACAGCTGTATGTGAGTTGCTTGAACCGCGGTCCATACTTCATGAACACTATCAGACATTTGCTGCCACATACTATAAGCATGCTCGCGATCGATTGGTTTGACCAACACCGTTTTACCGTCTGGCAGTACACCAATGGTGTCAGACGTTAAAATGAGAATCTGCTCAGCAAGGTCGCTCTTAGTTGCATTGCCCGTCTCATTTAGCTTTTGTATCGCAGCCTCGGCTTTGGTGATGACCATACGCTCGATATAGTCTTTTGGCGACTCATTATCATATTGCGTTTCATCAATATCCACGCTCAAGATGCTAAAATCCAGTTGCGCTATTTCTAATAGCTCACGACGACGCGGCGAACCAGATGCTAAAACGATATCCATCGCAACTCTCTTTATATAAGTTCATGTGTATTGAATACTAAAAATTTTTATTAATAGGCGTGTCAGAATCGGCCTGAACAATCGCTATCGCTCTATGAGTTGTGAACGAGCATTATTATTCATAAGCACTGTTGTTCATAAACGTAGTGATTAACGCGCAAACTTACGTAGAGCGAATAGAACCAGCGGCCAGCTCAGGATGCTCATTAATAATGATAGGGTGGATTGAGCGACAAAAACATTTTGGATGAACATCTGTAGCATCCACAAGTTCAATTGATAAATAATCAATCCAAAGCTAGCTACTAGCCATGCACTAGCGGTGTTCATTTGTCTGATATATACACTGGTAATTTTGATAAAGAGAGCGACGACCACTGCGGCAAAGGCCTGCTCTCCCAAATGGGTATCCATCAGTAGATCAGCAATAATACCGATGATAAATGCCGTAAAGATGCCAACATAGCGCGGTTGAAACAACAACCAAAAAATCAGCACCATAATCATGACCATAGGACGCAGCGTGGCCATACTAGGGCTCAATGGATATACATTAAGTGATGAAGCAACGATAAAGCTTAGAATAATCGTAACAATGAGTACTACCGTTGCATTCTCAGAATCAGGATACGACATGAGTACTTACCTTAGCGGGTGTTAGCGGCGGCTATTAGAGCATAGCTAGGCATTAATGGGATGAACACTGTGATTGAGAATATACCGATACATAGGCTATTCGGTGGGTATCAATGAGTGAGTAGATAAATGATGCTTATCTAGCGCTCATCGAGAACAATATCATTGCTGTTGGCTCGTTTGTCTTGCAGTATGAGAACATACGCATTGTCAATAAAGTTAGCTGCTGGCGTGACTTCTATGCTTCTAAAGTTGTCCGCTTGTCCATCTTTGACATGAGCGACACGGCCGACACGGTAACCCGCTGGAATACGACCACCGAGCCCTGACGAAACCAACTCATCCCCCACACGCACGTCTGAGGTTTTGAAGACGTAATCGAGGCTCAATGACGTTGGTATCCCTTTTCCTGTAACGATAGCACGTTGGCCTGTACGCTTAACAGTAACGGCAACCGATTGCTGTTCGTCAGTAATCAAAAGTAATCGACTGGTATTAGGATAAACATTAATAATTTGTCCTAAGATACCTTTTTCGTCAATGACCGTTTGTCCGACTTGCACACCATCTTGTGCGCCTTTATTAAGCATCACAATTTGTCTGAGCAAATTGGTATCTGTGCCGATAACTTGTGCAAGAGTGAGGTCAAACTGCTCAGGCTCGGTGGTCGACAGAATACCTTGCAGGCGCGCGTTTTGTGCCAAAATATAATCTTGCTGCTGGAGCTTGGCTTGCGCGTGTATCAATTGAGACTTCAGCTGTATGTTTTCGCGGCGTAGGGCTTCTTTAGATTGCAAGCTTCCACTCGCCCAATGCTTGGCATAGCTCGGTAATAACGACAACTCATAGATAGGCTGCATAGCAGCATGGCTAGTATTACGTATTGGCTTAAACCAGTCTGAGTTTTTGCTATCGAACCACATCAACACTAAGGCTACTATCAATACGATGGCAGTCTTGCGAAGTGCTAATGGCTGGCGCGCAAAAATACTTGGAATCATAAGTCGTCTAACTCAGAGGTTATAAAATAAGCGGTAGCCAGTACGGAATTCTAGCATTGAATAATGTGATTAAAGGTAGCGCAGCGGGCTACCTTTAATTTTATATCTTTATAACCTGTTACTTCATTTTAACGATAACTAAGCACTGTGTACTATCAAAAACGATAGGACTTAGTTAATGTAACTTAAACAAAAATCATGTTTAAGCTTTTGTTGTTGATAAAGTCAAGAGCAATACCACCACCACGGCTGACACAAGTCAGTGGATCTTCGGCAACAGTCACAGGTAGACCTGTCTCTCTTGAAATCAACTTGTCTAAATCACGTAATAAGGCGCCGCCACCCGTCAATACAATACCGCGCTCTGCGATATCAGATGACAGCTCAGGTGGTGTTTGCTCAAGCGCTGCTTTTACTGCGCTAACGATACCACTCAATGGGTCACTCAGTGCTTTTTGCACTTCTTCTGAATTGACTGTGAACGTTTTTGGCACGCCTTCTGCCATGCTACGACCACGCACTTCTACTTCTAACTGGCCTTCTTCGTTCAATGCAGAGCCAACTTCTTTTTTGATACGCTCAGCAGTCGTCTCACCAATGACACAACCGTGCGTACGGCGTACATGGGTAATGATTGCTTCATCAAAAATATCGCCGCCGATACGGATAGACTCAGCGTAGACGCAACCAGATAGAGCGATAACAGCAATCTCAGTCGTACCGCCACCGATATCAACCACCATAGAACCACTGGCTTCGTGAACTGGCATACCAGCACCAATCGCTGCCGCCATTGGCTCCTCTAGCAATAATACTTTGCTAGCGCCTGCTGATGACACTGCCTCACGAATCGCTTTACGCTCAACTAGAGTAGACTTACAAGGCACACAAACGACCACATTAGGCTGTGCCATAAAACGCTTGGCTTTTACCTTCATGATAAAATGCTTGAGCATCTTTTGGGTCACTTCAAAGTCAGCAATCACGCCGTCTTTTAGTGGGCGAATCGCCGTGATATTGGAAGGTGTACGACCAAGCATCTGCTTGGCATCGATACCAACAGCAGCAACAGTAGGGTTTTGCGTACGATTACTTCGTAGCGCCACTACCGTAGGCTCGTCAAGTACGACACCTTTATTAGGAATAAAAATGAGGGTGTTCGCAGTACCGAGGTCGATAGCGATATTATTTGATAAAAATCCAAACAGGTTCATGACTAATATATCCAGCGTCTTACGAATGAGGCGAATGAGATTGACTGAGGTGTTACTCGTCAGTGTTGAGCAGGTCGTCATTAGACATTACCTGAAGCGAAAGCTGAACATCGCAACAAGCCAAACCTAAGCAATAATGATGAAATGAAAAAATCGAGCTAAATTATACCTATTTAGCTCAAAAAAAACACAGGTATTTGCATCAATAAGTAAGGAATTTAGTCTTAAACGCTAAAAGTTGTTTCAAAGTTTGAAATAGCAGTCTCTATCGCTCAATCTAATGAAACACCATTTAATTCAATAACTAACAAGGGTTCTACAGGCAGATGAGGTTTTGCTTAATAGCACAAGTGCATACTGTAACGTATTTCAGAACATAATGGGGAAGCAATTGAAAATCTACCGTGAATTATTCAGTCAATTTTGCAAATCACTTGCTCTTGGTTGATATTGTGCATCAATCAAGCGTCATGCTCTGTAAACTTAGGTCAGATGCTTTATAATAACGTAACTCTATATCAGATTTTATCTTAGTACCTGTTCAGTATCTAATCTATTATCTAAATCTAACTAGTACCCAAATCTAACAAAAACTGTCCTTCACTGGAGAAACTATGTCACAGCAACCAACAACGTCTGACAGCAACGTCAGTCGTGAAGAAATCCTAGAAGTTGCCAGCCTTGCGCGTTTAGGTGTCGATGAGACTACGGCCGATAACTATGCCGACGACATCAGTAAAGTACTAAAGCTTATGCATACTCTTGCTAACGTAGATACCACTGATATCAAACCATTATCGAACATCCATGAAGCCTGCCAAGAGCTGCGTGTCGATGTGGCCAAACATGATATCAACCGCGAACGCAATCAATCGGTCGCGCCAGCCGTTGAAGACGGTTTGTATCTGGTACCACAAGTGATTGAATAAGCGAACGGTTATCTCTCTTCCTTTATTCCATTCGATTTTATGTTATTAACATTTTGACGGACGACACCTTATGTCTGAACTTCATTTATTAAGTACTCAGCAGCTTATTACGGGCTTACAAGACAAACAATTTAGTAGCCTTGAGCTGACAGAACACTATATCAAGCGTATCGATGCGCTAGACAGCAAGATTAACAGTTTTATCACTCATACCTCTGAGACTGCACGCGCGCAAGCAAAAGCGGCAGACGAGATGCGGGCACAGGGCGATCAGCGTCCATTACTCGGCGTCCCAATGGCACACAAGGACATCTTTTGTACCCAAGGCGTACTGACGACTTGTGGCTCAAAGATGCTCCATAACTTCATCTCACCTTATAGTGCTACTATCGTCTCTAACATCGACAAAGCAGGCATGATTAGCTTAGGCAAGCTCAACATGGATGAGTTTGCGATGGGCTCAGACAATAGTAGCTCATACTACGGCACAGTACAAAACCCTTGGAATCTAGAACGTGTCCCTGGTGGCTCGTCAGGTGGTAGTGCTGCCGCTGTTGCCGCTGGTTTCGTCCCTGTCGCGACTGGTAGTGATACTGGTGGATCTATTCGTCAGCCTGCTTCATTCTGCGGCTTAACCGGTATCAAACCTACTTATGGCCGAGTGTCACGCTTTGGTATGATTGCCTACGCTTCAAGTTTGGATCAAGCTGGTAGCATGGGACGCAGTGCTAGAGATTGTGCTTACCTGCTACAGCCAATGATTGGTCACGATCCACGCGATGCGACTTCTATCAAATATGACATGCCTGACTATGTACAAGACATCAACGATGCAGAAGCTGCTGCTGGTGACAAACCATTTGCTGGCTTGCGTATTGGTGTGGCTAAAGAATACTTCGGTACAGGACTTGATAGCGAAGTTGAACAAGCAGCACGTGCGGCTCTGAAGAAATATGAAGAGCTTGGCGCAACGATTGTAGAAGTAAACATCACTGATCCTGAAATCACGCTTGCCACTTACTACATGCTAGCCCCTGCCGAAGCATCATCGAACCTATCTCGCTTCGATGGCGTACGTTTCGGCTATCGCTGTGAAAACCCAACGGATCTGATTGATCTATACACGCGCTCACGCTCTGAAGGCTTTGGCCCTGAAGTACAGCGTCGTATCTTGACCGGCACTTATGCGCTCTCGGCAGGTTACTTCGATGCTTACTATACGAAAGCACAAAAAATTCGCCGCTTAATCGTCAAAGATTTCGATGAAGCCTTTGCGAGCTGTGATGTGATTGCCAGTCCAACCGCACCAACCGCTGCATATAAGCTCAGTGATAATCTTGACCCTGCGACCATGTATTTAGGTGATGTTTATACCATCGCGGTCAACTTAGCGGGTCTGCCTGCGCTTAGCCAACCAGTTGGTTTGACTACAGAAGGTCTACCAATTGGCTTACAATTAATCGGTAAGCATTGGCAAGAGAGTCAACTGCTCACGACCGCGCATCTGTTCCAGCAGCATACGGATCATCACCTACAACACTCTGCCATCGCAAAGGAGACGGTATAATGAGTACAGCTACTACTGATAACAACGCCGTCCGCGAGCACGCTGTTCGTAAAGAGCTGTTCGTTGATGGTTATGAAGTCGTCATCGGCATCGAGATTCACTGCCAGCTCAATACGGAAAGTAAGATATTCTCAAGCGCGCCGACTGACTTCGGTCACGAGCCAAACAGCCAAGCAAGTATCGTAGATTTGGGTCTACCTGGCGTGTTGCCAGTACTAAATGCTGGCGTGGTCGATCGTGCCTTAAAATTCGGTATCGGCGTCAACGCTGAGTTAGGTCTATTTAATACGTTTGACCGCAAAAACTACTTTTACCCTGATCTGCCTAAAGGCTATCAAATCACTCAGATGGCCAATCCTATCGTCGGCGAAGGTTACATCGATGTCGTGGTCAATGAAGGGGATAAGAACGAATACCCTAAACGTATGGGTATCACCCGCACGCATTTGGAAGAAGATGCTGGTAAATCTGTCCATGATGCCGTCGATGGTATGACTGGCGTCGATCTCAACCGTGCTGGTACACCGCTGATTGAAATCGTCTCGGAACCTGATATGCGCTCGGCTCATGAAGCACTTGCCTATATTAAAGCCATTCATCAGTTAGTCACTTGGCTCGGTATTTCTGACGCTATCATGGCAGAAGGCTCGTTCCGCTGCGATTGTAACGTCTCTGTGCGCAGACCAGGTGATGAGCTTGGTACGCGTACCGAGCTAAAGAACTTAAACTCGTTCCGCTTTATCGAACGCGCCATCAATCGTGAAATCGAGCGTCAAATCGATATCTTAGAGGACGGTGGTAAAGTTGTCCAAGCGACGATGCTATATGATCCAGAGCGCGATGAAACTCGTGTGATGCGTACTAAAGAAGATGCCAACGACTATCGCTATTTCCCTGATCCTGATCTGCTACCTGTCCGTATCGAGCAGCATACGGTTGATTCGATTAAAGCCGCCATGCCTGAGCTACCTGTAGCCCGTCGTGCGCGCTTTGAAGAAGCGCTTGGTCTATCAGAATATGATGCTCGTATCTTGACTGGTAGCCGTCAAATTGCTGATTACTTCGAAGATGTGGTCGCTGAAGTAGGACAATCAGATGCCAAAATGGCAGGCAACTGGGTCATGGGTGATCTACTGGGCGCTCTGAATAAAGACGACAAAGACATCGTCGACTCCCCTATCAGCGCCAAGCAATTGGCTGGTATGCTGAAACGCATCAAAGACGACACGCTATCTGGCAAACTGGCTAAGAAAGTCTTTAGTGCTCTATACGAGCGTGAAGGCGGCGATGCTGATGATGCAGCCGATAAGATCATCGAAGAAAAAGGCCTCAAGCAAGAAACCGACACTGGCGCTATCAAAGCCATCGTTGAAGAAGTCATTGCGAAAAACCAAGCGATGGTTGATGAGTATCGTGGCGGTAAAGAAAAAGCCTTCAACGGTCTAGTCGGTCAAGTGATGAAAGCCAGTCGCGGTAGTGCCAATCCGCAGCAAGTAAACCAAATCCTAAAAGAGTTATTGGGTTAAGGCAAGCTACTGGTTGGTTCAGCTGACTGTAATAGGCAAAATAATGTGATAGATTTTGGCTACTATAAATAGCCCTTGCAATATGCATAATTTTGCGTAAAATAGTCAGTCATTCGGGGCGTAGCGCAGTCTGGTAGCGCACTACACTGGGGGTGTAGTGGTCGCAGGTTCAAATCCTGCCGTTCCGACCAAACATAGTAGTAAAGAGAAAAGCCAATCATTGTTTTCAATGGTTGGCTTTTTTTTGTGCTAAATTTGGAAAGTGATTTTGTAATGATTAAACAAAGACATAGTAGAATTTGGGCAGGGCTAGGATTCATTACGTAAAGGTAAAGTGCAGCTATTTACACTCTTATACTTTCGTAGCTTCTTATTTATTTTGATTTAAGAATGTTAAGGTCTGAATTGTGAACGATAACGATATAGCGTTAAGCTTTGATACTGCAGAATATTATAGCTTGCTAGAAGCTTGTGACTACTTAAATAGGAAGTATAAAACTGATAATTTAACGCCTAAGAAACTACTGAAGCAGATATACAGTAGGAAAATAAATGCCTTTATTCATTTCTGTATGCATGACCTATCTAAACAAATATTGCGCTTTCAAGTAGAGAGTTATGGCTCAAATATATTTACAAAAGAGATTTATGAATTACATAAAGGAGAATTAGAGTCGCTTATCGAAAAGGTAGAGCAGGTAGAAACCATTATATCTAATCGTCTAATAGATGGATTATCTATGGGCTTGGTGTTATTTAAAATATATGAGAATTCTTTATTCAATATGTCATTAAGCAGCAAATCGAACAATGAAAGTCGATTGCTATTACTAGATGGCTTTGTTTATATGCCCAATATCAATGACGATCCATCTAAGCCCAGCCAACTAAGTGAATGGACGATAAATAAGGATGGTAATGAGTATTTTTTTACTGAAATTGGAGCAGTTACCCTAGTCATTGATTCTACCAATGATGATGATTTAGCCGAATTTTCCGAAAAATCACCTTTTTTATGTTCGTTTGATAAAAGAGATGATTTCTCTTTCCCTGAACTCAACATCAAACTCAATGACATAATAGTCTTACATAAAGACTTATTAATTCTTGAAAGAGAAATACTGAATAACAAGTCTATTAAGGATAAAAGCAAGTTTGAAACTAGAAAAGGCATCAGTCATAAGAAAATATTAGCAAAAGAATTTGCCAAACACGTAGCGGACGAGCATTGGAAGCAAGATATTGAAAATCAGATAAAAATTGGTGAAATGTGTGAAATAGTATGGGCTAAATTATTAGATTCTAGTTTCGACAAAGAGTTACCTGAACATAGAGAGAACTTAAGACCATGGATTAAAGAAGTAGCACCTAGCTATGCTAGTGAAGCAGGCAGACCAAAGTCATGACTTGAATGCATTTCAACCTAGCTTAATCTGTATAAACCTAAGTTAAGGGAATTTTCTTAATCAACTCTATTTCATAAAATAGCTTCATACCAACCGTATCAATCCAGTTACGGCAAATATGGAGCTGAATAATGACCCAGCAAGATCCTACCCCACCTAATCTAGAACAACAGCCACCGCATAGCGTACCTAGCAACTTCTCAAAGTGGATACTGCCAATACTAAAAACGGTACTTAGCATTCTATTGCCTTACTTACTATCACCACCTGATATCAGCATTCACATTCATCACATTAATATCATGTTTTAAAGCCAAAAAACTGAGGACTACTCTAGCCGATACTCGTATCCTATAGACTTTTATAGAGCGAGCCGTTAGGGTAAATGCTACAACGTTACGACGGTTTACCTTATGTCCGAGTCTATCGCTCAGCCCACACCTAACTGCCTGATAGCTGATGCCCCTTGGGAGCGTTACCGCCGACCTTATGTGCGGGATTTGGCTTATGCGCTTGTTTGTCCTAACGTATTAACTCAGTGGATAGACTTTGCACCGCATGAAAATACACATGCTATTTCAGTTCATAGCGCTCACTTTTGGCAAGCACAGTTTGAGGCGTATGAGCAGCGGTTAACAGAGCTGGATACCACTAATGACTATCAAGCGCTGACCCGTTATTTACTCAAGCGCCCAAGTCCCAATCGATTGGGTTTTCATTTTGAAGGGTTGCTGTCATTTTGGTTAGAGGATGGGTTTGCACGTAAGTTGCATCCGTACGAGACGCTCGCTAATAACGTACAGTTATTTAACGGCAAGCAAACGACTGGAGAAATAGATCTAATTTTATACAATCATCAAGACAAGCTGATTGAGCATTGGGAGCTGGCCATCAAGTTTTTTATGGGATCAGCCCCTTTTGAACCTGTGAACTGGGTTGGCATTAATGCCAAAGACAATCTACAGCGCAAGATGACGCACATGCAGACCAAGCAATTCCGGACAGTGTGGGTAGATACGGAAAATCATGGGCAAGTTAAAATTGATAAGCGTTATGGCATTATAAAAGGGCGATTCTTTTTGCCAATAGGCATCAATAACTTTAACTACCCTACTTGGCTAGCACCGAGCTTTCCGATGCATGAATGGTGCGATAAGAATAATATAGCTAATCTCGCTAGCATCGACATGACACAATTACGAGCCGCGCATTATATCGAATGGTTTACCAAGCGCGGCTTTTATGATGCGTGTCAAACGCAAACAGCTTGGTCAGATAGTGAGCCGCCTGCGACAGGATTATATTTTGTGGGAGATAGACCAATCGTGATTTGTCCCAAACAACCAAACCAAATGGATGAAGCGTCTTAGCTAACCTAGGGCGTGTCATCAATTAGCACATTAATAAATTTAGTGGCCTTAAAATGGCTAAATTTTGCTAAACATCGTCAGCAATTTTGCCAATATGTTCATATTGACGGCAATTTCTTCCTTGTTTATCTATAATTTTTCTCATTTTAAGCCTCACAATCTAATTGATAACACGCCCTAGATACTTAAAACGGAAAAGCTTAATAATTTTCAATCACCTGCATCAGCTCATATCTAAGCATATCTGCACTGGGCATACGCTCCGCATGAAAGCGCACCATCGCAATACCTGCACTGGCAAGCGCCTTATCCTTCTTGTCATCCGCTTTTTGGCGCGCTTTACTACTATGCGTCCAGTCATCCAGCTCGATGGCAACTAGCGTGGTCTGTGCATCGACATCTACGAGCACGTAGTCAACGCTTTGGCGACAGATACGATTAAACCAAAAGCTACGTTCTGATGTCTCACCACTATTGGCTTCAATGATTCGTGATAGCTGAACTTGGACAAATATGTGATATTCAGGCAGCGCGTTTTTTAACTTATTAAAAAATATCACTTCAGTATCCGTCATAATCGGCATCGGTGCAAACGGCCAAATAGCCAACTCATCGCCGCGTACAGGCTTTGGATCAGGCTCGACGACTACACGTTTTTCTAACAGCTTTGGTACGGTAATTAGCCCTAAAAATCCAACGGCTAAGATTAAAAATATAACACCAAATGACATGGTTTTACCTTATACATGATTAAAGCGGTCAGATAGTTATGGTGACTCTGTGAAGAGTTGACACATAACTGACCACGGCAAGGCAGCCCTTATAGACTGACAGGTTATAAAAAGAGAAGTAGAGAAAAACGGTGCTTATCGTAACCAAGCTTACCTAAATCAGCAAACGATAAAACAAAAAACACGACAATAGATGTCGTGTTTTAATGATAACGGTATGGTCAATTCTATACACTGGAATACAGACTTAGTAAACCAGTTATAAAGCTATCACCAGTATAAGACCCAAGCGCCCGTTGTATTCACTTTAGGGTCACTATTAATCTTATCCTTTAGCGCCAAGGCTGCGATTTTACCACGCTCAGGACCGACGACGACTCGGACACCGCGACTGGTACGACTGGTTTTAACCTGATAGCCTGCTGCTTGGAATTTTTTGACCAAATCATCCGCTCTGTTCTGATCGTTCGCCAAAGCCACTTGTACCCCAAAGCTACCCTTCGCATCGGTCTCTTTGACTTCTTTACGAGCTTCGCTGAGTTTCTGCTGTGCTTCACGCTTGGCTTCTGCTGTTTTCTTAGCTAAGGCAGCTTCCTTTTGACGCTGGGCTTCAGCAGCGGCGGCTTCACGTTCTAATCGCTGCACTTGAGCACGTGATGGAATCGTTATATTTTGACCCAATTGTAACGAGGACAGTGGCGAGATATTATTGGCTTGAGCCAATACTTCTACCGGCATGTTGTATTGTCTTGCTAGCTTAATGAGTCCATCACCTCTTTTTACTTCATAATCAGAAGGTGATTTTGGTGGCTCTTTTTTAGCCTTGGCCGCTTCGGCAGCTATTCGCTTTTGCTCTGCTAGTGCTTCAGCCTGCTTTTTTGCCTCTGCTTGTGTTTTAGCTTCTGCTTGTTTCTTTGCCTCAGCCGCTTTTTTACTATCAGCTAACTTTTTAGCAGCGGCTTCTGCTTTAATTTCAGCTTGTCGCTTTGCTTCTTGTTGCGCTTGAGCAGCTTTTTGCTGTTCAGCATCACTAGACCTCTTATCATCAGCAGCCGATTCACTATCCGTACGAGGTTGGACGGTTAGGTCTTTAGCGACCTCTTTTGCCGCTTCTGTACTTTCAGTCTCGTCAACGACTGGTGCACTATTGGCCACATATTGTTGGCTTTCAGCACGTGCTTTCGCCAATGCTTCTGCTTCGGCAGCTTCTTGTTCTGTCAAAAATTGCTGTGCACGCTTTTCTTGTTCTGCGACACGGGCAGCACGCTCTTTTTGTTTCTGTGCCAAGATGCGTTTTTCTGTCTCGATGTCAGTCGTTAACGGTTGTGCGGCTGCTTGTTCAGTACTTGGTGTATCTACCATCGCTGAGGTTGGCGCAGGCTGCTCATTGCTGCTGTCGCCAATCTGTTGCACCATAGCGTATAGCATCACGCTACCGCCTAAAATCATCCCAATGCCCAATAAGGCTTGTCTCGAAAAATTCATCCGTTTACGTCTCTTAGTTGGTAATAAGGTTGATTGAGCGGCGCAGCTGTCGTCTCAAAGTTATATCGTAGAGAGCTATATCATAGAGAGCTTTGATGACTAGCGATTGCCGCGGGTTACATGTATCAATTTTCAAATGCACTATCGATCTTTTAATGTCAGTGCTCTTAGTTTCAATGCTCTGAAGCATTTTGATTATAAAGCATATTTTCTATACTGTCTGCCATCACGCTACCGTTAAGATTAACATTAAATAGCGGCTGGTTTAACTTAAATTGTCAGCATCCAGTGCAGATAGCGCCTCTCCTATTGTATGGAAAGAGCCGCATACTACGATTAAGTCTTGCGGTCGACTGGCCGCTCTCACTGCATAAGTCGCGGCTTGTAAACGCTCAAATTCATGTACTTGAGCATCATCGACATGATTTACTAGTATACCCTGCAAATGCTCAGTACTGGCTGCCCGTGGATAGTCAATTTCAGCGATAAACCATTCACTAATTGGCAATCCTGCCTCGGTCAAGCGCTGTACGACTTTTTCAATGTCTTTATCAGCCAACATGGAAAACAGCATTTTAATGGTGGCAGGCGTGCTATCAGCATGTTCAGCAGTATTTTGGTCTGCGACATGCTGCTGCCAAAGCGGTAGTAATTGCGCTAATAAAAACTCAACACCTTGCTCGTTATGCGCCACATCAAATAACCAATGACGATTATCTATCTCGCGATAATCAAATCGACCTGCTAACTTGACCGTTTGCAACGCTGCCTCGATAGCATGGGTATCGACATTCAACGGACTTGCGAGTACTGCTGATAATGCATTAGCAGTATTGGTCAACGATAATGCTGGGCGCGGCAGTTGCATAGTGACAGCAGCATTACTGTATTGCCACGTCGCTGCATCAATGTCGCGGTGGCTAAAGTCTTGCCCTACTTGATAACAGTTTGCCTGATGCTTATCAATCGCTAGCTGAACGCTATTTGGCATTTCGATAGCACCATAGATTAGGCTGATATCATCACGCAATATACCTGCTTTTTCCGCGCCGATATCTTCCACATTGTCACCTAACCAGTCGACATGATCGATTGCAATATTGGTAATCACGGCCATGTCAGGGTCAATAATATTGACCACATCTAGACGACCACCTAGCCCAACCTCTAACACCCACACATCACAATCTGCTTCAGCAAATATTAACAATGCCGCCAGTGTCGTCATCTCAAAAAACGATAAGGTCAACTCACATTGTAGCCGTGCCGCTTCTACTTTGCTAAAGGCAGCAATCAAGACTTGGTCACTGACCATCTCGCCATTGATGCGCACGCGCTCATTAAAGACACTCAAATGCGGTGATTGATATAAGGCTGTTTTATAACCTGCTGCTTGACACATTTGTGCGATGACAGCGGTCGTCGAGCCTTTACCATTGGTACCTGCCACCGTAAACACGTAAGCATCATCTTTAGCTGACTGCACTACACCTAATGCTTCAGCAACTGGCAACACGCGCGACAACCCCATGTCTATCGCCGACACGTGTATCTGCTGCATGTAATCAAGCCATTCGGTCAAACTGGCATTGTCATTAGGGCTATTCGGGTTAGCAAGTGAAGTGTCAGACATAGATTAAACCTATATTGAAATATTCGAATAGAAAATTGGTGATTAGAAAGCTATCGATTAGAAAGTCATCGATTAGAAGATATGCCCTAGTATATAACTACCTGACCAAAACCAAAAATAGCATTTACCGTTATATGACGATAAATGCTATTAGGGAGTTCTGCATATTTTAGAGATAGTAGCACGCTACTAGGCAGTTATACTAACCACCTGCTTATTTGGAAGGAAGCATCTAGAATGTATTAAGCATCAACATTAGGCATGCGGCTTAACTTTGCCAACAAGCGATAGATCGTTTCAATCATCTGATGACGATGTACCACTTCATCCACTACGCCATGCTCTAACAGAAACTCTGCACGCTGGAACGGTTCTTCCAATGTCTCACGTACCGTCTGCTCAATCACGCGCTTGCCCGCAAAGCCAATCATCGCCTTTGGTTCGGCTAAATGAATGTCACCAAGCATAGCAAGTGAAGCAGTCACACCACCATAGACAGGATTGGTCAAGACAACAATATACGGAATACCGGCAATTCTCAAACGCTCAATCGCAGCAGCCGTTCGGGCCATTTGCATCAATGACAGTAGGCCTTCTTGCATACGTGCGCCACCAGAAGCAGCGAAACATACTAAAGGTACTTTATCTTCTAGCGCTTTTTCGGCAGCTTGCACGAAACGATCACCAACGACTGACCCCATAGAGCCACCCATAAAACGGAAATCAAATGCACAAGTGACCACATCGAGGTTACGTAGCTTGCCATACAGCACAATTAGTGCCTCAGACTCACCTGTTTTTTCTTGGGCTTCAGCCATACGTGCAGGATATGGCTTACTATCCACAAAACGCAGCGGATCTTTGGCAACGAATTCTTGTCCGAGTTCACCGTTGACCTGATCAAGTAGCCAGTTTAAACGCTCACGAGCACTCATCGGTAAATGATGATCGCAATGTGGGCACACGTAACTGTTAAAAATCAGCGATGTATTGGTAATCATCGAATGACAGTTACTGCATTTGGTTGATGGTTCAGTTTCTACTGCGCTCAATGGTGCGGTCAATTGCTGCTTAACGCCTGGTATCGGGCGATTAAACCAAGATTGCCCAGCAACGTTACTGTTAGGCTCAGCATTATTAGAAGTAGTCATATCAGGTTTTGTTATCGTATCAGTCATATTATTCGCCATTATCAAAGGCTTATCGACAAGCTGGCTCATTCACTTGTCCCTAAGAGTAAATTTAAAAGTCACATACAGTCATAACATGAGCAGTTATAAGGCACGCCTACGCGAAACTGTAACAATTTATGTGTGAGGTTAGTTTACACACGTAAACTAACTTTAGCAAAGTCATTTGACAGTGTCTTTATAAACATTGTTATTTATAAACGCTACTGTTTATAAATAACGCTATTAGCACTATAACGAAAACTTAAATAACGATAATTTAACGTTGCTTAACTCAGGCACTCAAACTATCAAGCGCACTGCGTAACTCGTCCATTTTTACCATGATTCGTTGCTGAGCAGCTGCAACAGTATCGGCATCATTAGCATCTATATCAGCAAAGTTCTGTACCAGCGCACTGCCAACAATCACACCATCTGCATGAGTACCAATAGCCTTGGCAGAGGCACCATCACGGATACCAAAACCGACGCATACCGGCAAATCCGTCTCAGCTTTGATGGCTTTGACTTGAGTCGCAACAGCGTCAGTATCGAGCGTGGCAGAACCTGTCACGCCTTTTAATGACACATAATAGATATAACCACCACAATGCGTCAATACTTGCTCACGGCGCTCAGGCAAAGTCGTTGGCGATAGCAAGAAAATCTCATTCATTGAATGATCAGTCAAGTGCTGCGTGAAGCTACCTGCCTCGGCTGGTGGCAAATCAACCATCAAGATACCGTCAACGCCTGACTGCTCACATAGCGCGACGAAGTTATCATAACCGATGATTTCAACTGGATTGAGATAACCCATCAGGATAATTGGCGTCTGCGTGTCTGTTTGACGAAACTCTTCGACCATTTTTAGGGCATCACGTGTACTTGTACCGGCAGCCAATGCACGCTCACCAGCCAAAGCGACCACAGGGCCGTCAGCCATTGGGTCAGAGAATGGCAGACCAACTTCGATCATATCTGCGCCGTGCTTGACTAAGTCATGCAACAGACCTACGGTAGTTGTTGGATTAGGATCGCCTGCCATCACATAAGGGATCAGGGCTTTTTTATTTTGTGATTTTAAAGTTGCAAAAGTGCTTTCAATTCTAGTCATAGTGGTCTCTTAATTATTAAATTCATATTGAAATAACTGTCTAATATTTTGATTGCCTCTATAAGTACAAACAAGTGTAAGCAAGACATTGATCTTAGAGTATCCAAAGATAATTCGCGGCTTAATATTCTCATTGATAAAATCCCCTAAATGGGAAGCTATAGCCTCTATATCTAAATGCTGACGTTCAAATGCAGGTATTATTAAAATAAAATTAATCCTATTACAAGAATTTAGCTGGCCAGACATAATTTTCAATTTTTTGAGGATTGAATTTTCTAATGAGTTATATCCAGTGTCATCTAAGTACTCTAGACTTATAAGTTCTTTTCTTTCCCAGTCATCTACAGCTAAAAAATCATAGAAATACTCTTGATTACTCTCTTGGATATAAAAATAATTCTCTTTTAACCATCTGACAACCTGCTCACGTATATGAAAACCTTCTATATTTTTTTGGATATTGCTATTAACAGATGATTCCACAAAAATACTTTGAATATCCTTGATAGTTTCATCCTGAATATCGGTTTCAAGGTATTCTTTAGAATAATCTAAGAAACCTTTAGTGTCATATATATAGAAATTTTCTACACTGGCTTCTTTAAATATCTCAGATACTAGCTCTGGTCTAGCACTAATTGTCTTTTTGCCATGCGAGTTTATGATTCGCATCCAGTCTTCTTTCTTATCATCAGTAACGAAGATAATATTTTTCTTCTGGTTTTCATGAGCAAACTCAATTATCTGTTTCCAAACGATAAGGTCACCAAATCCTTTCTTATAGTTTAGCCCTTCAAAAGCATAATACTCTTCATCGCTTTTTTTCTTTTGAGCTTCCAAAATATCTTCAAAGCTTGGTGGAATCTTATTTTTTGCTCTAAATTCTCCATCCTTATATATAGTCTCCAAGACCTTTTGGTCTTTAGGAGGAGAACCTAAACTTCCCTTATTGGCACTAAACAATTTTGTTAATTCAGTTAGAACCACATCTTCATCGATGTCGTTAGTCAGTTTTTTAGCCTTAATCTCATCTAGCTCGTTAATAACACTTTCAGATAATTCTCTGAACCTTTCGATGAAAGTTGATGTTTTAATCTCACTATGCCTTTTATCTAAGTCTAAATCTTTGCACTTTTTCTCAATACTATTTATAGAGTCTCTAATAGAGTTTTTGATAGTTGATAAATTAGAATTTTGCTCACCTAATACAGTCAATCTATTTCTATGAAACTCCAAACCTACTTGGTAAGGTATCCAAATCCTACCTTCTATTTGCCTAATGACATTTAGGACTTCCTCTCTCGACTCTATTTTATAGCGGTATAGATTGAGAAGTACGTTTGTATCAAACACAAACGTACCTTCTTCCCATAGCTTTTCAAACTGTTCAGGCGTTGGTTGATAATAGCCTTTGAATAAGCTTTCCATAGTTTAGTCTCTACAACTCAATCCCTTCTGCTTTCATCACTGAATGCAAATCTTTATCACCGCGACCTGACATATTAACGATGATCGTTTGATCAGGTGTCATTGTCTTCGCTAGCTTTAGTGCGTAAGCAACGGCATGAGCAGATTCAAGCGCAGGAATGATGCCTTCTTTGCGCGTGACTTCATGGAAGCCTTCTAACGACTCTTTGTCCGTACAGCCCACATATTCAACACGCTTCATGTCTTTTAGAAAGCTGTGCTCAGGGCCCACACCAGGATAATCCAGTCCGGCTGAGATAGAGTGAGTTTCTTGAATCTGACCTTCGTCATCTGCCATTAGGTAAGTGCGGTTGCCGTGTAGCACGCCGATACGACCAGCCGCTAGTGGCGCTGAATGGCGACCTGTTTCGATGCCATCACCTGTTGCTTCGACGCCGTACATTTTGACATCAGTATCATTTAAGAAATCAAAGAACAGACCAATCGCGTTTGAACCACCACCGACACAAGCAACCAAGGCATCTGGTAATTTGCCTGTTTTTTCTACATGTTGAATGCGTGCTTCTTTACCAATGATTGCTTGGAAGTCACGCACCAGTAGCGGATAAGGATGCGGACCTGCAACCGTACCAATGATGTAGTACGTACTATCGACGTTGGTGACCCAGTCGCGCATGGCTTCGTTCATCGCGTCTTTGAGCGTGCGTGAGCCAGAAGTCACTGGCACTACTGTCGCACCAAGCAAGCGCATGCGATAGACGTTCATCTTTTGACGCTCAACATCGTCCGCACCCATATAAACGATACACTCAAGTCCTAAACGGGCTGCAATCGTCGCCGTCGCTACACCATGCTGTCCTGCGCCAGTCTCAGCGATGATTCGTTTCTTGCCACACATTTTGGCAAGCAGTGCTTGTCCGATGGTGTTATTAACTTTGTGTGCGCCAGTATGGTTTAAATCTTCACGTTTAAAATAAATCTGCGCACCACCAATCTCATCGCTCAGGCGTTTGGCATGATAAAGCGGCGTTGGGCGACCGACATAATTGACCAAATCATTGTGATACTCTTCCCAGAATGCAGGATCGGCTTTTACTTTGGTATATAGCGCCTCTAGCTCTTCTAGGGCTGCCATCAACGTTTCAGAGACAAAGCGACCGCCGTGCACGCCAAAATGTCCACGGGCATCAGGGTATTGATTGAAATCCTGTACGTCCGCTGGATTGGTAAAGGTATTGATAGCTTGTGCGGTAGCAGATAAATTATTGTTATCGACATGACTCATGGTAATTCCTACTGTAATAAGTGGTATTTTTTAGGATAAATCAGGGAGAAATAGTTTAAGTAACGAGCTATTGAGCTGATATAAAGCTAGTTACTTGTGTTCGAAGGTTCGCTAGGCGTCGCGTTTTGCCATCGATCGCGTTTTACCGCTTTCATAAAGGCGCGCATTTTTGCAGGATCTTTTTTACCTTTATCTATCTCAATACCGCCGCTGACATCGACTGCATAAATGGGCAGCTCTAAAGTCGCAGCGACATTATCAGCAGTCAAACCACCCGCTAAGATAATTGGTAGCGAGCTGTCTTGCGGTATGAGACTCCAATCAAAGCGTGCACCTGTACCACCATACTTATGCTGATGGTAAGCATCTAATAAGATACTGCTCGCCCCTGCTTTGGCAAACTCATCAATCTGAGCGCGCACGCTAACAGCACTATCCGTATCAGCATTGACACGCAACGCTTTAATCCAGCGTTTATTGACTTTACTTGCCAGCTGTTGACATTGCTCAGGGCTCTCATCGCCATGGAATTGTATAATATCAAAAAGCACATTGTCTGCCAGCTCGACCAACTCATCTTGAGGCATATTGACCACCAACGCCACCACGCTCACAAAAGCAGGCAAGGCAGTACTTAATATCTGGGCTTGCGCTAGCGTCACGGCACGCGGACTGGGCGGATAAAACACCAAGCCGACCGCATCAACACCTAACTGTGTCGCAGTCTGTATATCACTAAGCTGAGTAAAACCGCAGAACTTGACGTGCATTTTGTGACCTTGCATTTCATGATACTAAATATGACACCGATTATAACGGCATCAGATAGGTTCAAGCTAAAGATAAATCGTTATATGTGATGAGGTTTTGTTAATCAAACAGCAAAGCCATTGCATCCAAAAACTTATCCTAGCATACTTTTATTCCCAGTTTTGTTTATGATTGCGATTGATTAATACAGGAATACTTGAATGTCTAAGACTGCATCGGCAACGGCCAATCCAACTGACTGCAACGACAGTGATAGTGGTAAAGCAACTAGTGCAAATCCGCCACATTACTTGATGTGGTTTCGTCGTGACCTACGAGTTCATGATAATACCGCCTTGGCTGCGATTTGTGAACTGGCAAACGAAGATAATGCTCAAGTCAGTGCTGTGTTTTTTCTCACGCCTGAGCAATGGCAAGCACATGATACATCGCTTGTGCAAGTCGATCACATCGCCCGTACCTTGCCTATCCTCGCAAAAAAACTGCAAGAACAGTTAAACATCAGCTTAACAGTACAAGTTAGCCCAAACTTTTCTGACTCAATTGACGCGCTATTAACTATCTGCAATGCCAATCATGTCAGCGCTATCATGGCCAATCATGAGTATGAAGGTAACGAAATCGATCGTGATGAACAATTAACTGAGCAACTGGCAACAAGCGATATTGAGTTTGTACGCTGGCATGACCAATGTATCTTGCCACCACAAACGATTACGACCAACGATGGCGACAGCATGTATCAAGTGTTTACGCCGTTCTACAAAAAATGGCGACATACGTTGGAGGTGAGCGAGATACAAATGCATGAAGCACCCTCTATTATTAACAATAATAACGTGACTTTCGAGCTAGCAAAAAACACTGCAAACACGGTAAAAGAGATAGAAAGTCTCAGCACAAAAACGGTCAACGCCTATCAGAAACAGTTAAACAGCAATGAAACTGATAATAATACAGATGCAAGCACCCAACTCGAACATGCTCGTGACGCCTATCCTGCTGGTGAAACAGCGGCTTGCCAGCGTTTAGAGGACTTTATCGCTGAGGATATCAATAATTATGATGTGAGTCGTGACGTACCTAGCTTGCATGCGACCAGCCAGCTATCCGCTTATCTCACTATTGGCGCAATCAGCCCCAGACTTTGCTATCTACAAGCACATAAAGCCCAAGAAAAACTGCACGGTAATGATAGCGACAACAACGACATCAATCGCTGGATAAGTGAGCTAGCATGGCGCGATTTTTATCGTCATGTCTTGGACTATAAGCCAGAGCTGATTCGCCATCAAGCGTATAAGCATGAGACCGATACTAAGATTAATTGGTCATACAACACTGATGACTTTAATAAATGGTGCAAAGGCATGACAGGTGTACCGTTGGTTGATGCCGCGATGCGCTGTCTAAATGCAACAGGGTTTATGCACAATCGCCTGCGAATGGTGACGGCGATGTTTTTGACCAAAGACCTATTAATTGACTGGCGCTGGGGCGAGCGATACTTTATGCAGCAACTGATAGATGGTGACTTTGCGTCTAACAATGGCGGCTGGCAATGGAGCGCTTCTACGGGCACTGACTCAGCACCCTACTTCCGAATTATGAATCCCTTTAGCCAAGCCAAGACCCATGACACAAAGGGCGAGTTTATTAAGACTTGGCTACCTGAGCTAAAAGACATCCCTGCTACTATCCTGCACTCAGAAGAGAAAATGCGTAAAACACTCAGTAAAAAAGGAGACTTTGCCGATACGGGCTACCCTGTGCCAATGGTTGAGCATAAAGCAGCACGCCTATTGGCAATCGCCGAATTTAAGAAAGAAGGCTAATTTGAGGGAAAATAAACAGTAGATTAGCCATTCGTAACCGACGGAAACTGACATGCACCTGCACCTTGTGTGGTCACTGTAACGACTGCACCTGTCAGGGCAAACAGTTGCTGCAACTGCGTCTGCGCATTTTGTAGAGCCATCGTCATTACATCACCGCGGCAGGCACGCTCTAAGACTTCTTTTTTAGCCATGCTCTGCGCTTGGTCAAATATCTTTGGATCGACTTGCATCATACCAAACGCACCAGTCTGCCAATCATAAATCTCAATATCATCTAAATACACTGAGAATATCTCTGATGGTGGCAAGGTGATATTGATTTGTGGCATGGTCGATGCTGTGGTGTTAGCTTCCGATGTTTGGTCATCATTTACATCAGGAGCAACAGGCTGAACCACTCGTACCATCTCAGGCGTCAATGCACTTAGGTCAACCCCTGCCTCGACACGTCCATGCGCAATAAATAATCCTTTTTGCTCATCTTGCCACAGTTTTTGCCAACTACCACCACGCTGGCTGGTGATAACGGTATCGACACTAAACGACACCGTTTCTAAACGATTTAGGTTTTGGATTTGAGTAACCACGCCTTCACGAGTGATGGTTTCTATTGGCGCTTCTTTGGTACTGTTTTGAACACTATAAATCGCAAAAACGATAGCTATTAAACCGATAAGCAACACAATCCACGACATCGTTGCGATGGGTTTTTTGCCTTGTGAATTGGTCTTATTAGCATTAACAGAAGATCGATTATCAGGACTATTCATCTAAGTATCCTCAAAGTTTTGTCGTATGAAGCACATGACAGATTGGTATATAAAATATAAATGCTATATACGCGGAGTAACTTCAAGTAATAGCTACCAATACCTTACATAATTACTGATGCGTTGCTAGTCAAAAAATTCGTCAAGATTTACTAAAAATAGGCTCAAAACTGGTAAATAATCGAGTTATAACAACCTCATCGCTACCTTTATGCAATGTTCGGTCTTAAAAAACAGAAAGTCATTGCGTCTTAGGCAAACTTTACCTAACATAGTCAGATTGTATGAATAAAATGTCAGTATCAAAGTATTTATCAGGCTTTTGGCCTGAATATTTTGTATTTCAGCATACTGATGCATCAATCAAGATTTCCCCTCTTCTATATTATTAGAGTGGTTTTACTAAGATGCTCTTTATAAGCATTTTATTCGCTAAATGTTAGTCACTAGGAAATGCCCTAGATTATTGCTAAGTTATAAAGGTAAGCTTGCGGCGGCCATGAAACGATTAGCCATACGCTCAACATCCTACTATTTCTTCTTATTTTTTATCGTTGATAAGGTTACGCTTTATTTATGAAAGCCAGTCAATTTTTATTTGCCACACTAAAAGAAACCCCAAGTGATGCCGACATCGCCTCAAGCCAATTGATGGTGCGTGCTGGTCTTATCCGAAAGATTGCTTCTGGGTTATATATTTGGCTGCCCATGGGGCTACGCATCTTGCAAAAAGTCGAGCGCATTGTTCGTGAAGAGATGCAGAATGTCGGTGCACAAGAAGTGCTCATGCCGATGACTCAGCCTGCTGAACTTTGGCAAACGACCGGACGTTTTGACGATTATGGTCCTGAGCTATTACGCTTCAAAGACCGTCATGATCGTGATTTTGTGCTTGGTCCAACGCATGAAGAAGTCATTACCAATCTTGCCCAAGGTGAGCTACGTAGTTATAAACAACTACCGATTACTTTCTTCCAAATTCAAAACAAATTCCGTGACGAGATTCGTCCACGCTTTGGTGTGATGCGCGCGCGCGAATTTACGATGAAAGATGCGTATTCATTCCACGTTGACCAAGCCTCATTGGCCAAAACGTATCATGATATGTATGACGCTTATACACGCATCTTTACCCGTTTGGGTTTAGATTTCCGTGCAGTACAAGCGGATACAGGTTCTATCGGTGGTTTTGCTTCTCATGAGTTCCATGTATTGGCAGACAGTGGTGAAGACGATATCGCGTTCTCAGATTCTTCTGATTATGCAGCTAACGTTGAGCTGGCTGAATCGGTAAGCACTGCTGAGCGTCAACCGCCAAAAATGGAGCGCGAAGACGTCTTAACAGAAGATATGACCAGCTGTAAAATGGTAGCTGAACATCTAGATGTGCCGTTAGAGAATACGGTCAAAACCTTAATCGTCCACGGTCATACCGAAGATGATGAGCCACAACTGATTGCTGTCGTGTTGCGCGGTGATCATCAGCTCAATACTATTAAAGCTGAAAAAATTGAAGAGGCCAATGTGCCACTGACATTAGCTTCTGATGAAGAGCTAAAAGCGGCTGGTTTGCACAAAGGCTATATCGGTGTTGACCTAGACATGCCTGTCTTTGTCGATCGTTCTGCAGCTACGTTGTCAGACTTTGTATGCGGTGCCAATGAAGTGAACAAACATACCATCGGTATGAACTGGGCTCGTGATACACGTATCACACGTATCGTCGATGTTCGCAACGTGCAAGAAGGCGATCCATCTCCTGATGGTAAAGGTACGCTAAAAATCAAACGTGGTATCGAAGTCGGTCACATCTTCCAGTTGGGTGATAAATACTCGCAAGCCATGAATTGCCGCGTTTCTGGTGAAGATGGCAAACCAGTCACGCTAATGATGGGTTGCTACGGTATTGGTGTAAGCCGTATCATCGCTGCTGCTATCGAGCAGAACAACGATGAAAACGGTATCATGTGGCCAACCACGCCAACGGTTAATGATTCAATTGCTCCTTTTGAAGTCGCTATCATACCGATGAAGTCAAAAGAAGAGACCGTCATGCAGACAGCAACAGCGCTGTATGAAGAACTCAAAGCGCAAGGCATTAACGTGCTATTGGACGATCGTAACGAGCGTCCAGGCGTTAAGTTTGCTGATCTAGAATTGATTGGTATTCCACATCGTATCGTGGTTTCAGACCGTAACTTGGCTGAAGGCAAGTACGAATACGTCAATCGCCGTGAAGCAGAAAAGCAAATGCTAAGCCGTGAAGAGGTCATGGCGAAAGTAAGCGGTAAATAGTTCTAATCTTAAAAACTGTGCCATAAAAAGCGCCTATTTCATTCAATGAGATAGGCGCTTTTTTCGCGTATGATTTAGCTAAAAAAACTACTTAATATTATATCTTTTGGCCATGACCTTGCTACGTTTCTGTGTCTCGTTAGCGGTGCAGACATCAGAATTAATCATGGCATATACCACGGTGTTATTCATGGGGCTGTCATGCTCAAAGTCACACTGCTCGCTGCGAGCTTTTAGCCATGCTATCTGTTCTTTATCTAACTGCTCTTTTTCATGTTTATCTAAAGTACGATATGCAGTCATGTATATTTTATTAAGCCTCTTTTTTTCTACTATAACGGCCTCTATCGCACAATCATATGACTGCTCCATGTATAAGCTTTCACAAACATAATCTCTGTCAGCCGCTGCTGCATGCGCTGATGATATCGTAGACAAAGATAGCACAGCTACGCCCACTACCGTTATAGCATAAGTTATCAATTTCATACTGGTATCCTTACCTTAGATGAAGAAAGTTAATTGATTATAGGACGTAACCGCAACTCATGAAATCGATATTTATTTACTGACGAATTAAACGGCTTGGCTTAGGCAATAGACTGATATCACTAACACGGCAAGGGTTGATATCAATACCACCACGGCGCGTGTACCATGCGCGAACCATCAATGCGCTTGGCTCATAATATCGACTCAAATCAGCAAATATCTGCTCGACACATTGCTCATGAAAGCCATTGTGCTGACGGAAACTCAAGATGTAGCGCAATATATTAGCTGTATTAATAGGCTTATCCGTCGTAATCGACACTGCTAATGTACCCCAGTCTGGCTGATTGGTCACCGGACAGTTACTACGCAGCAAGTTAGAATAAAAAGTATAAGGCTGAGTGCTGTCACTTATCATGCTCTCGCCACTCGTCTCTGCTTCATTATCACGCAGCAGTGATGCATCAGGATGCTCACACAGCGCTACTTTTTCACTGCTATTTGCCAAGGCATCATCAATACAAACGCCTTCAGGCTGTGCAATTAATAATCCCGACTTCTTATTGCCTTGCTCATCATCTAAGCCAAATAGCTCAACAGTGACTTCTGCTTGTACACAAGCGGATAAGTCTTTGGCAATCAACGCCTGCACCTCTGCCCAACTGGCAAATTCGGTAAAATTAATACTGTTTAAATATAATTTCAACGACTTTGATTCCACGATAAACGGTGAGCTAGCAGGAATCGCAAAGCGCGCGATGGCCACTTGCGAAATACCTTGCGTATTCAACCAAGACATCTCAAATGCCTGCCACCAATCAACGCCAACCGTTAATTTATCATCTTGCCAGCCAATCACATTACGCCCCATGCTTCGAGCGATAGGATATAGCGTCTCTGGGCTATACTCAGTTGGATAGTCCGTAGTTTGCTCACCTAAAATACCGTGGATACTCATAAGTTACTTACCTTTCATGCCTAAATACAATGAAATAAAAACCATTCATTTTACAGCAATGGGTTATTTTATGGGAATCATTTGCCAGTCTGAGGCAGGCTCTGTCCTCACGTAATTAAATCGTACTCGATAAGCAATAGTGTCATGTTCATTCATATTAAAATAAAAATCTACTAATAAGCTATCATCGGTAACCCATTCAAGCTTTACACTATAAGGCCGTAGATTATCCTCACGACTGTTATAAAACTTGAAATGTTGCCTAAATTTATCATAATCTATATTGCTTTGATCATATTGATAGTTACCGTGTTTGTCTTTTTTCCAAATGAGAACATCTTCTTCTCCTGGAAACTCATCCTTAACAGTGGCTGCATAAGTCATATCTGGTGAAAATGTCAAATGCGATCCCTCAAAATCTTGTGTAGCGCCCGTGTTTAGATCAACAAATACTGTGTTGTTCGTTTCATAGACTTGTCCAGATAGATAAAGCCAGTTTTTATCCTCATCGTAGCGATTTATGAGATAAACATATCTAAGGCCGTCCCCGTCTTCATCTTGTACAGGCTTATCGGTCAATATGATAGGCGCTTCATGATTGGGTATCGTAATAGTGGTTTGGTTTAGCTGACGAGAAACATATTTTGATAACTGTAGTTTTTCGATTAGATTTTGATTATAAATCATCGCACTCTGATCCAAGCAATCTCGATATTTCAGCTCATTTTTACTATTACAAGTCTCACCCAAGTTAGGATAAATAGGGGCTTCTATGACCTCCCAAACATAATCATCCATTGTTGCAAATGGGGCGGCGATTGCAATGCTTGTAATTGTACTTAATAACGTGGCTGTGAAAGCCTTACTCATACTTCTTACAGAAATTTTAAGCATAAAAAAAGAGCCCAACAATATTAGGCTCTTATGATAAGGTTATCAGTCTATTGATTACAAGCTAACTATGACAAATGACGACTCATAAAACTAATGGCTATCATATTATAAACGTACAATTTACAAGCGCACACGTGAGCCATTACTGAGTAAGCGATAGGCGATAGTATAGAATATTGCACAGAATACGAAAATAGCAGCCATCGAGTACCAGACATTCACATCAGAATAACCAAGGATACCGTAACGGAATGAATTGACCATATAAACAATAGGGTTTAGTAATGAGATGTTTTGCCAAAATGGTGACAAATTTTCCATCGAATAAAATACACCACCAAGATAGGTAAGTGGCGTCAATACAAAGCTTGGAATGATAGAAATATCATCAAATGAGCGAGCAAACACGGCATTGATAAAGCCACCAAGCGAAAACAAGATAGAGGTGCCCAGTACCGTAAATATGGTCACGAACACATGCTCAATACCGAGGTCAGTAAAGAATAGCGCAACGATTGAGACAATAACCCCAATGGCCAGTCCACGGAAGATACCACCGCTAATATACCCCATCAGAATCGCATGTTTAGATACGGGGGAGACCAACAGCTCTTCGATACTAGAGGTGAATTTGGCACTAAAGAAGCTCGAGACGACGTTTGAATAACTGTTGGTAATGATCGACATCATAATCAGGCCAGGCACGATAAACTGCATGTATGGCACCCCGCCCATCTCACCGACACGCGAGCCAATCATTTTACCGAAGATGACAAAATAAAGACTCATAGTAATAACTGGTGGCAGCAATGTCTGTGGCCAAATACGCAAAATCCGGCGAACTTCTTTCAACAATATAGTGCGAAAAGCAATCCACTTTTTGCTCCATGACATGGTTTTATTAGGATCTATCATTTCTTGACTCACAATCCCGCCTCCTTCATGCTGTCTGCACTTTGAATATTTTTGTCTACCAAACGCATAAATAGCTCTTCTAATCGATTGGCTTTGTTACGCATGCTTCCCACAGTGATGCCTTGCTCTGACAACTGGGCAAAGACATTATTCATCGACTCACCTTCCGTCAAGGTCACTTCAAGTGTCTGATCATCCGGCTGGGTTATTCCTGTCACACCTGTCAAAACCAATTGACTAGTAACGGGCACTTCCAAATCAAAGACGAATGTTTCCACCGAGAGCTGTGCTAATAAATCTTTCATTTCTGTATTGATACGAATTTCACCATGATCTAAGATAGCAATGCGCTTACACAGTTGCTCGGCTTCTTCTAAATAATGAGTGGTTAGAATAATCGTGGTCTTTTCTTCGATATTAATCTGCTGCATAAACTCCCACATAGAGCGGCGTAGTTCGATATCGACCCCTGCCGTTGGCTCATCCAAAATTAATAATTTTGGCTTATGAATCAATGCGCGTGCAATCATCAAACGGCGTTTCATACCACCTGATAGCTCACGCGATTTACTATCACGCTTATCCCATAGACCAAGCGCTGTTAGTAGTCGTTTCGCTCGTGGCTTGGCTTCTTTGGCAGGAATACCGAAGTAACCTGCTTGGGTAATCAGAATATCTTCGACTTTTTCGAACATATTAAAATTAAACTCTTGCGGTACGATACCAAGGTACTGTTTCGCGACAGAAGGGTTTTCCAACAAGTCAGTACCGAAAATATGCACGCTGCCTGTGGTCGGCTTAAACAGCGAACTGATGATACCAATCATGGTTGATTTACCTGCACCATTGGGACCCAATAATGCAAAAAATCCACCTTGTGGCACAGTTAAATCGACTCCTTTTAGAGCCGAAAACCCATTATCATAAGTTTTGGACAAGTTTTTTATCGTAAGTGCTGGTACTTCTGACATGAAGACCTCTTTGTTTGTTATAAATGTATATAAAAATATTTTGAGACGACGAATAGCTAGAATAGATGCTGTAAAGTCATAAAATGAGGCTACTATTGACGAATTTCAACTACAATGCAGCTGAAGTCTCATATTGATAATATTGATGATGAAAAAAGCGCCTATCCCATTGAATGAGATAGGCGCTTTATAGATATCTATCGTAAAAGCTTAGCTAAGCACTTGTTAAAGATTAGCTTGCTGCTTCAATCATATAATCTACAGCATTCTGAACTTCTTCATCAACGATATCCGCGCCACCTTTGGCAGGCATTGCGTTGAAACCATTGATAGCATGGGTATATAGAGTATCTGTACCTTTTGCTATGCGTGGTCCCCAAGCGCCGGCATCAGCAAAGACAGGAGAGCCTAGCAAGCCCGCTGCATGACAAGTATGACATACGGCATTGTATACAGCTTTACCATCGCGAGGTCCATCACCAGGTGCTGGGCCAGCAACACGTGCCGTCACATCACACACTTCATCATCTTCGAAGCAGACGGTAGCAACAGGGTGAATACGAGCAATCAGGTTAGGATATAGTGCAATCAGTTTTTGCACTTGTGGCGTATCTTGTGGAATCGGCTCTTCAACAGCAGCAGGTGCTGCAGCGGCTGTTTCTTCAGCAGCTTCACCATCTACAGGTGCGGCTTCATCAGCAGGAGCTGCGCCATCTGTTGTATCTGCAGCAGCTTGGGCATCATTGCCTGACTGCTCAGGCGCATTTTCTACGACTTCCTGTGTGTCTGCGACAGCAGAGACAGTTGCAGGAGTTTCTACAACACTTTCAGCTTGGCTCACCGCGATACTAGCGATTCCTAGAATGGCAGCTGCCGATAACATAACTACTTTTCTCATTCGTCACGTTCTCTTATTACGTATACAAAGGCCTGCACAGCTCAGACATTCTGTCTATCCTCCTTTGATAACCTTTGGTCATCAATAGCAAACAGCCATCCCGCGTGCCAGCACACTTGTAATCGGTGATTATAAATATGAATTCTCCATGACATTATAAGGGAAAAGACAGGTAAATTGCCATGCCTGTTTAATGACTATCTTGTTTTTTCTTAAAAAACATCAATCGCTACCGTCATTTATTGGCTTTATGGTTTTTATTTGTTAGACTAAGCGGTCTTTATTTTTCGACAGTTATTCGATACTTAGGAATACAGCTGATTATTCATATCATTGATTAATATGTCGTGTTGGTTAGTGCAGTATTCATCTATCACGTGTCCGTGAATAAAGTCGTTGGTTCAGCATATTATGCGCTCGTAGCTCAGTTGGATAGAGTATCGGTCTCCGAAGCCGAGGGTCGTGGGTTCGATTCCCGCCGAGCGCACCAATCATTATGTTCCAACCTTGCTCCACCCTTCTTTAGTATTACCCTAAATTGCCCATACTCATCAAAACTACACTTCAATATGTTTGCGGCTTTTCTGTGCCCATATGCTTCTAAATCTCTCACCTATAACAGTACCTTACTCTGCATCTTGCAAATCAGCAGTCAGCTGAGCGCGGCTGGGTACACGGTGATAGTTAATAACAGGCACATCTCCCAAACGACGTTGACCAACATCTATCTTTTTATCAATCGTAATCATCGCAATTTTTTTATCTTGCTTGCTGAGTAACAAATGATTTGCCTTACGGTTTACGCGATAATCAGGGAAATACTGCTTTAATAGTGCTGAGGTTTTTTGTAGGCTGTCATTAATAGGTTTATTCGCCTTTGCACCCATTTTGTGGCTGTGTCTGTGGCTATGTTTTTCGCCCGCTTTAGCACCACGCACCTTTGCCAACATCCATAAGACCGCGATAACGGTAAACAGTATGACAAGCCACCAAATTCCATCTATCATAAGAAAAAACATCCATCATTAGCAAGGGTTGGCTCATGTTAGCAGAATTATCACCAGCGTTAATAGCAGAAGTAGCACTTGCCATTAAGTTATTGAAATCGAAACAGCGTATTTGCATTTTGACAGGGGCTGGCATTTCTGCAGAAAGCGGTATTCCAACGTTTCGAGACAAACAAACAGGGCTATGGGAAAACTATGGCGTAGAAGATTTAGCCACGCCAGATGCGTTCATCCGCGATCCAAAGCTAGTATGGTCATGGTATCAATGGCGCCGGCAAGTGGTCGCCGATAAAAAGCCAAATCCAGCACACGACGCCTTAGCACAGTGGCAGTATCATGCTCAGTCTTCCGATCAACAAGTGACACTTATCACCCAAAATGTCGATGACTTGCACGAACAGGCTGGTAGCACAGTTACCCATTTACATGGCAATCTGTGGTGCAATCGTTGTAGTCAGTGCGAGATGCCCTACCCAAACCAAGCAAGGAGCTCATATAGCGGCGAAAATGCGCTTAGCTTTGATGAAACGCTAATAACCTGTGAGCATTGCGATGGATATATCAGACCAGACATTGTGTGGTTTGGTGAAGCGTTGCCTGTAGATGAGTGGCAAACAGCTGAAAATGCTGCGACTAACTGCGAGGTGTTTATTAGTATTGGCACCTCAAGCCTCGTCTACCCTGCCGCTGGATTATCTCAGTTAGCCAAACAAAATGGCGCCCAAATTATCGAGATAAACCCAGACCCGACACCGAATACACTCGTTGATATAACGTTAGCAGAAAAAGCGGGTATTATTCTGCCACTATTAATATAAGAGATTACTGCGCTATAGCCGTAACGGTATGACAGATACTGACATCCAATATAAGGTGCTACTCAGTATTATCTCTCTTGACTGTTTCGTTGACGGCTCTCCAGTGTCACAATAAAAAAGGCTTAACGATTTATATAAACCGTTAAGCCTTGGATACTAAAACCTGATCACATTGAATTTACTGTAGTGCCAGATCCACTTTCGCTAAATATACTGCTTTTAACTCATCATCTATAAATGACGATCTAAACGAATTCTTTACTAGAGTAACGATATCAGCTTCTGTTAAAGGTAAGTTTTCACAGATATTTATAAAGTTCTGATTGATATAGCCTTTGAAATACGCTGGATCATCAGAATTGACACTGATGTTCAGACCATAATCTAGCAGCTCTTTTATATTGTGCTCTGTGTAGTTCCCGAAGACCTTAAGTTCAATATTAGAGTTTGGACAAACGGTCAGTGGCATTTGCTCATCTTTAAGCCTCTGCATCAGCTCTGGGCTTTTTATAGACTGTACACCATGATCTATTCTATTAATGTTCAATAAATCCAGTGCTTCGTAGATATAAGAAAAATCAGCCTCTTCACCAGCGTGTGCGACCAATTTAAAGCCCGCTTCTTCTGCCGTTTTAAAGACATCTTTGAACTTTGAAGGAGGGTTGCCCAATTCTGAAGAATCAAGACCGACACCGATAATGTCATCTTTAAATGCCATTGCTTCTTCTAGCGTTTTAAAAGCTTCTTCTTGTGATAAATGTCTTAAAAAACACATGATAATGCAAGAAGTGATGCCGTATTTTTCCTTGGCATCCGCGAGTGCTTCTTTGATACCTGTGATTACCGCTTCAAAAGGCACGCCTCTTTCGGTATGAGTTTGTGGATCAAAAAATATCTCTGTGTGAATGACATTGTCTTCAACACACTTAAGAATGTATTCCCATGTTAAATCATAGAAATCATCTTTGGTGATAAGGACGTTGGCACCTGCATAGTAGATATCCAAAAACGTTTGCAGATTGGTGAAGTTATAGGCGTTACGCACATCTTCTATGTCTTTATACGGAATCTCTATCTGGTTTTTTTTTGCCAATCTAAACATCAGCTCAGGCTCTAATGAGCCTTCGATATGTAAGTGCAGTTCAGCTTTCGGTAGTTTCTGTATTAAATCAATCATAGTGTTCCAGTAGTGACTTTTCATATTAGGGTGTTATCAAGAAAGGCTTTTATAAATGCGGTATTTGTATATATGCTTAAGTTATATCTCAATCGCTCTCTTTCTAGAAACGCTATTATATTTCAATTGAGGCTGAAACCATAGAGAAGCGATAAAATCTAAAAAAACGGCTATCAGATACGATGATAAACATTACTTTAAAAACACCACAGTATCAGACAACTCATTACCCGCTGGATCATGCTCAAGATGATAATACTGGCGCATTACTTGTCCCACTTCATCCAATAATTCAGCCAGACTTTCTTCTGTTTTTTGATTGGCAATGCCTGACACGGCTTTGTCGCACATCGCGCGCCAGACAGTTGGGCTAACGTGAGCACTGATACCACGATCCGCAACGATCTCTAACTGATGCTCGCAAACATTGACATAGATTAAAACACCTGTATTTTCTTCAGTATCCCAAACACGATATTCACTAAACAAATCAATCGCACGTGCGCGGCAGCCAACATGATAAGCATCTTGGATAGGCAGATGGTTTTCTACAATCAAAAACACCTCACCGCGATGCCCACGCTCTGCCTGTGTTACCTTTTCTGTGAGACGAGCTTTGGCCTCTTCTGTCAGCCACTTACTATGCAAGAGAGGGACAAACAAAACTTGACGCCACCAGCGAGCAAAACTGGGATTTGAAGTGTTGTTTTCTGCCATTATATTATTTCCTCAAGTACGTCATTGCTAATGGGGAGTTAGTATCTGTTCTTATCAAGAGTTCTAGCCAGCGTCTACCATGATCCGCCAGCACCACCGCCGCCAAATCCACCACCGCCACCGCCAAAGCCGCCGCCACCGAAACCACCACCGAAACCACCACCGCTAAAGCCGCCGCTACTACCACCGCCCATGCCAGGCAGGAATATCATGCCACCGCGTTTACGACCACCGCCAGAGCCACCTTTACCGCCACCGCCGCCACGTGAAATCAAAAACAGCCACAAAAATATCGCCATAATCACGGTCATGAAAAAGCCACCACCCAATGCGAGTGAGCCAGCAAAGAAGCCACCTGTCGTCAAGATAGAGCCAAACACACGACCGAAGATATTAGTAATAAAACTACCGAATATCATCGCCATGATAAATAAGAAAATAGGCGACGGCACTTCGTCAGAGTCCTGCTGTGTACTACGTTCAGCTGCTTGCGCATCAGCACGAGCCAAGACCTCAGGATCAGCAGTCAAGCGCGCCTTTAACGCCCCAACACCTGCCAGTATCCCAGCACCATAATCGTTTTGCTTAAACAACGGTGTAATATCTTCACGAATAATTCGGCTGACCGCAGCGTCTGGCAACACACCTTCTAATCCGTAACCTGTCAAAATATACATATCACGGTCATTAACAGCGACCACCATTAGTAACCCATCATCGATATCTTCATTACCTAGCTGCCACTTTTCAGCTACTTCTAATGCATAATCAAATATTGGCACACCATTCGTGGTAGGAACGATCACCACTGCGGCTTGGGCAAAACCTTGCTGATAAATGCTTCTAAGCTGTGCCTCTAATCGCTGTTTTTCTTGCGGGTTTAAGATATTGGCTTGGTCAACCACGGGCGAGTTCAGTATCAGCTTATCAGCATCGACACTCTCTGCATTTGACTGTATTGGTGCTTGAGCGGTTGGCTGCGAGCTTGATGTCGCTTCATCATTAGCCACATTAGGATTAATCGCCTCGTTGCCAAGGACGGCATCATTGATAGCGTCATTACCCAACACGGCATCGTTGATGGCTTCATTGGACTCACCTGCCTTGGCAAGTGCCACCAAATCTTCGACACTACGATCTTGCAAGCTCGACGTGCTATTGGTCGCAGCAACTGTATCGTTAGGCGCAGCGTGTAGCATAGGCGCACTACTGACGCTGAGTGTGAGCAGTAATACTGATAAGATTGCTTTTGAATGATTCATCTAATCTATACCACCTCAAATGACATCTTTACTATAGTCAGTTCCATATAAATTGGATATGGCGTCAGACGCGCTCAGTCTACCATCTGTAGTACTGTTACTCGCCTGTTCTATATCTAAACTACCTTTAACTAACTGTAAATTGATAGGTATTCATACTTATCAATACCTTTAAAATAAATCTGGCCGACTACTCTACACGAATAGAGCGGCTAACACGTTTCTATCGATAGCTTCATTCAATGCACTTTACTGAGCACTCGCTGCATCGTCATCACCAAAATCAACAGTCGGCGCCGTTGAGATAGCTTCTTCATTCGCCACGCTAAAGTTTGGCTTGGTATCCATACCAAATACTTTGGCAGTGATATTGGTTGGGAACTGGCGCACCGTCGTATTATACGATTGTACTTCTTGAATATAACGGTTACGCGCGACCGTAATACGGTTTTCAGTCCCTTCTAACTGAGCTTGCAAATCTTGGAATAATGCATCTGATTTTAGCTCAGGATATCGCTCAGACACAGCCATTAGACGTGATAGCGCACCAGTCATTTGTTCTTGCGCAGCAGCATAACGCTCCATCGCTTCTGGATCATTGAGCACTTCTGCCGTTACCGTGATACCACCAGCACGCGAGCGAGCTTCTGCCACCTGAGTGAATACTTCTTGCTCTTGCTCAGCATACTGCTGTACCACTTTGACTAGGTTTGGCACCAAATCAGCACGGCGCTGGTATTGGTTGACCACTTCTGACCACGATGCTGTCACTTGCTCATCTTGCGCCTGCAGGTTGTTATAGCCACAGCCACTTAGACCAACGGTAGAAGTCGCTAATACGGCTGCCAACATAATGGGTTTTACAATTGATTGACGCTTCATCGTTGTTTCTCCTAATAATGGTAAATAACAAAATACTTAGTAACACGTTTTTTTAATAATTTTTGAGTACTTATTCATAATTTTTGGATACTGATTTTTAATGCTTACACAGCTCTATATTGCTTATATAACCTTACAAAGACTGATAAGGGCATTGCTAGCGTAGTCGTTATCATACCCCTACTTATACACCTCTATCTATAAAGTGTCATATCGTCATTTGCAAAGTATGCTAACAATGATGATGCCATCACGGTACTTTTACAATTCATGATTACCAAAACACAACCGCCATATGTTTTCGCTCGTTTGCTTCTCTTACTGATTATCGAACGATAGCACCCAGCAAGCATCCCTCAAACACCACCAAAAATCTAACATTTCTACGAGCTTACCCTTTGCTTTCCTGTGGGTTTTATAGCCCGTCACAGAGGCTATTTATTTACAATTCATCAGTATATCGGTGTACCGAAATTTGAGATTTACAGAATGACGAAACATATGATGTTTTATGCTTATTTGTGACTGTACTCAACTCATCAAATATACATATATATAGTTATATAAAAAGAAAATTCTAGTAATTGGTACAAAAATATGGCAAATTGCAGTTACGTAGCCGTACGGTTTGAATACATTTGGTAGTGGACTTATAGTATGATTAGTATTAGCGAATTTCTGATTTCTATTTAAATATCAGTTAACTACTAGCTAAGTAGTTATAGTAAGTGGTTATAGATAGTTACTCGCTAAACTTAATCAGCCATGCCAATAGTGTAGTCAATCGGAACGGCTCATAGCAAATTGAATACTGTCACTACGATAAGTATTTAATTATATAACTGCCTGTTTTATCCGTTGATACTAATATTGTCAATAGCAAGCACTATATAAACGGTCAATATTGCTATTAATATACGCGGATAAACACAGAAAACTACAGTCCATTCTTAGTGGCCAAGCACGTATGAGACTCAAGTAATATGCATGAGTCGATGTAGCTAATTTAACTGCTTAACTTAAATAAGTAAGTTAACCAGTTAGCTTACTCCTAGCATACAGAGCCACTTTGAGACAGTACTAGGAATATAAATATGGAAGGTTTAGTTAACTTAGTAAACGGAATTATCTGGAGCCCTGCGCTGATCTATCTGTGCTTAGGTGCGGGTCTGTTTTATTCCATCTTAACGCGTTTTGTACAAGTCCGCCTATTCGGTGAAATGATTAGATTGCTGTTTAAGGGCAAACCTGATAATGACGGTATCTCATCATTTCAGGCATTAGCTGTTTCTCTAGCCGGTCGTGTAGGTATGGGTAACATCGCTGGTGTTGCTGCTGCCATTGGTTTTGGTGGTCCAGGTGCCGTATTCTGGATGTGGGTTGTGGCCTTCTTAGGCGCTTCAACCGCTTATGTTGAATCTACCTTGGGTCAGATTTATAAAGAGCGCGATGTTGTCACGGGTGAATACCGCGGTGGCCCTGCTTACTACTTCGAGCGTGCGCTTGGGCAAAAGTGGTATGGTATTTTATTCGCCATTGCTTCTATCGTTTCTTGTGGTATCTTCTTACCTGGTGTACAGGCGAACGGTGTTATCAATGCTGTGGCTCAGGTCGCCGGTGAAGGTTCAGTCATGAACTTCATGGGTATCGAAACTGGCACAACTCGTATTATCGCCCTTGGTATTATCTTAGTGGTATTAGGATTTATCATTTTTGGTGGTATCAAACGTATTGCGACCTTTACTGAATACGCTGTACCATTTATGGCAGTAGGTTATATTATCTTAGCCCTACTTATCATGTTCTCTAACTTCAGCATGATCCCTCACGTATTTGGTTCAATCATTGGTGATGCATTTACTGCTCAAGCAGGCTTTGGTGCTGCTATCGGTTGGGGTGTGAAGCGCGGTATTTACTCAAACGAAGCTGGCCAGGGTACAGGTCCTCACGCTGCCGCAGCTGCTGCGGTTGATCATCCCGCACAGCAGGGTTTGGTACAAGCATTCTCAGTTTATGTTGATACCTTACTTGTTTGTTCTGCGACTGCCTTCATGATTTTGTCTACAGGCATGTACAATATCCAAGGTACACTACCTGAAGGTCAGTTCTTAGTCCAAAACGTAGCGGCAAATATCGAGATTAACTCTCCTTCATTCACCCAAATGGCGATGGAATCAGTCTACGGTACTTTTGGTAATACGTTCATTGCCATCGCTGTATTCTTCTTTGCCTTTACAACTATCTTGGCGTACTACTACATCGCTGAAGTCAACATCTCGTACCTTACCCGCTCTATGGGCAAAGGCGCTAGTAAAGCAGGTCAGTTCGTTGTTAAGCTTATCATCATGTTTATGGTTGCTTATGGCGCACTAAACAGCTCTGGATATATCTGGGGACTTGGCGACGTTGGTGTTGGCCTGATGGCTTGGTTGAACATCGTTGGTATCATCGTGATCTTCTTTGTCGCACGCCCTGCTATCGATATCCTACGAGATTACGAAGCACAGCTTAAAGCTGGTGGCGGTACGACTGCCAAAAGATTCGTTTTTGATCCTAAGAAATTTGGTATCAAGAATGCGACTTATTGGGAAGAGCGTCATGCAGAAGAGCAACAAAGATTGGCTGCAAATCCACTCAACAAAGAAGCTAAGTAATACGTTTACTGAAACTCTTTAAAGTAGTGGTTTTTTAAGCCTCTAAAAAAAGCCCAAGACAAGTGTCTTGGGCTTTTTTATTTGTGTAGTCTCAATGAATAAATATAAAACAAGCACTGCTAAAATATAGATACAACAGAGCTAGTCATAAGATACGTACCTACTCTCTTATGTACTTATACAGATATGGTGTGCCTCTATCTTTACCTCTGCGCACTCATAAGACATCCACTCTACTACTCTAACCGCAAGTCTTAATGCGTAAAGACTATGGTCAAAATAGTGATACCAAAAAGTGCTAACGTTGATCTCGCTAAAAAGTTCGATATCTCTGCCCTTATCATCAGCTATCTAGACTCACAGTTGCATTGAATCAGCTGTCAATTTCATGCGACAGACTTATAGCAGTGCTACGATGAACTGACGATAGATAACCTTTAGGCACAAAAAAGCCCAGCTAAAAGCTAGGCCTTTTCGATATCATTGATAAAGTATAAACAGATAGATTAAAAACTTACTCAGGCATTAATACTGCATCGATAGTGTGTACTACACCATTCGTTGCCATGATATCTGTACCAGTGATATTAGCAGTGTTACCAGTAGCATCAGTGATTACATTGTCTTCGCTGATAGAAATAGTTGCACCGTTTGCTGTTTTGATATCAGTACCATAAGGGATATCAGCAGCCAATACTTCTGACGCTAGCACATGGTATGGAAGTACTTTTTTGAGCAAATCAGTGTTAGCCAATAGCTCTTCTTTAGTTACGCCTAGCTTCTCTAATACAGGAGCAAACGCATCATCAGTTGGTGCAAATACTGTATGCTTGGTTTCTTCCATTAGCATAGTATCAAGACCAGCTGCTTGTAATGCCGCAGTTAGAATCGTTAAGTTTTCGTTGCCTGCTGCGATTTCAGCGATGGTTTGTGTAGCCATCGTGTCTTCCATGCCATCAGTTTCAGCCATAGGATCAGTTTCACCCATTGCATCAGTTTCAGCCATTGGCTCTGCTACAACTTCTTCAGTAGTCGCTTCTGGTTCTACTGGATCAGTAGTGGCTTCTTTGTCAGCACAAGCAGCGAGTGACATGGCAGCGGTAACAACAGCGATAGATAGTAGATTCTTCTTCAACATAGGTATTTCCTTATCAATGAATGTTCAATTAAGTTATTTGATGAACAAATAAGTTCTCTCAGTTAATGAATATAACAGTTAACAACTTATTTATTGCAAGCGATACCAATTGGTTGGAGTCGATCACATCAAATCTGCTATACCAATAACTACGATTCTAACTGATTAATTTTGAATTAATGCTTACTTAGGTAGCAACACTGTATCAATCACGTGTACGACACCATTATTAACTTGTATATCGCCCACTATGATACTAAAGATACAGATACTTTTAGTAAAACGAATGCTTTTAATAAAATGGACGCTTGTAATAAAACAGCCATCTTATGACAGATAAAAGCTGGTATTCATACCAGCTTCATCATATATAGGTATACGGTTATCACATCTTAACTAAAGCTATTTTATAGTCGTACTTTATTTAGGTAATAGTACTTTGTCGATTACGTGTACAACACCATTGGTAGCAGCAATATCAGTTTTTAGGATGTTAGCTGTACGGCCGTTTTCGTCTTGCAGCTGACCTTTCGCTGTCACCATTAGCGTGTCTTTGCTAAGCATGGCAATGTTGCCTGGCTTCACATCTGCTGCATATACTGGCGCTGCACCATTAATTACATGGTAGCCCAAGATTTTGGTTAGCAATGGCTTGTTGGCAAACAGTTGCGCTTTGGTCATGCCTGTTTCTTGTAATACTTGTGCAAACGCTTCATTGGTTGGTGCAAATATCGTAAAGTTAGCGTTAGGATTAGAGAGTGGCTCTGCAATACCAGCTGCTTGTACAGCTTCAACTAGTAGTGAGAAGTCAGCATTACTCTGTGCGACTTGTACTACGTTCATGTCTGACATTGCTTGGCTGCTAGTAGGCGTTTGCGTTGCTGCATTTGTGCTATCACTTGGCGTCATGTTATTACATGCGCTCAAGCCTGCAACTGAAAGGGCTAATGTACCGATTGCAGCAATTTTAGTAAGTTTCATAATTCTATCCTTGACGATTAAGTAGTAGTAATTGAATGTTTTTAGACGATGATAGTCTTATCTCATTAACTAACTGGTATTTCGTAGGCGATCATTACATCGATATAAATATTCATATCTGATAAAAGCGATGAACACTCATTAGTAAGTATTGCTTACGAAATACCAGTTCTTCTGAAATCAAATTAACATCTCAAAAAAGTTTATCAAGATACCTTTGCGCTGTTTTTGTAGCGGCGCTGTAAACTCTGTCTGACTTTTAAGAGTAATGTCTGACTTTTGAGAGTAATGTCTAACTTTAATTTACAAAAGCAAAGCTTTATGTAATCGACAAGCGAATAGATATTCATTTGTGCCTACCTGTTTTATGCAATAGACTCTAATGTTCGTATCGAACAAACAGACAATATAGTCCATCCTCTATAAAAGAGTGACAGCGTTGACCTCTCTTGAAGTATCACCTATACCTCTACACTCGGTTGCCTCGTATCTCTTTTAAACTGAATCAACTATATGTGGATGATATTGCCAAAGAGGAATAAGTACTATCCCTCGTGCTGTGTAATTTTCATGCTAAAATAATGCGACTTTTTCGACGCCTTTTATATATATTTACACCCTATTTGTTATCCCCTCCTTTTATAATATTGACGATATAAGCAGCGCTCCTATGACCCAAACAATGACTTCAAACACTGATGCCACTTCTATCTCATCACAATCTGCTGATGACTTTATACTGACGCCACCTGCCGTGTTTCCGTACAAAGAGCAGCAGCTAACAGCACGTGCCCGTATCACTGAGCAAATGGCCTCAAGAATTTTGATGTTAGACGGGGCGATGGGTACGCAGATTCAAACCTATAAATTAGAAGAAGCAGATTATCGCGGTGAGCGCTTTGCGGATATAGACCAAGACGTGCGCGGTAATAATGATTTGCTCGTACTCTCGCAACCACAAATGATTATAGATATCCATAACGATCATTTGACTGCTGGCGCGGATATCATCGAGACCAATAGCTTCAACGGTACGCGTCTATCCATGGCCGACTACGATATGGAGTATTTGGTACCTGAGTTAAATAAGACGGCAGCTCAACTTGCCCGCAGTGCAGCAGATGCGTTCACTGCCAAGACACCTGATAAACCTCGTTTCGTCGCTGGTGTCGTAGGCCCTACCTCACGCACGTGCTCGCTATCACCGGATGTCAATGATCCAGCCTTTCGTAATATTACCTTTGATGAGTTGGTATTAAACTACCGTGAAGCGACCTTGTGCTTGATTGAGGGTGGTGTAGATCTTATCCTAATCGAAACTATTTTTGATACGCTGAATGCCAAAGCAGCGATATTTGCCATTACTGGCGTGTTTGATGATATTGGTTTTGAATTACCGATTATGATTTCGGGTACGATTACTGATGCGTCAGGTCGTACGTTATCAGGACAAACCGCTGAAGCATTTTATAACTCAATTCGCCACGCCAAACCATTATCGGTTGGCTTCAACTGTGCACTTGGTGCCGATGCGCTGCGTCCACACATTCAAACGCTATCTAATATCGCCAATACTTATGTGTCAGCGCATCCAAACGCAGGCCTGCCCAATGAGTTTGGTGAATATGACGAAACGGCTGATGAGACGACAGCATTGCTTGAAGGCTTTGCCAAAGCAGGTATCTTGAATATTGTGGGTGGCTGCTGTGGTACGACACCAGAACATATCCGCCAAATCGCGAATATGGTAAAAAACTATGCGCCGCGCGTGATTCCTGAAATCGCCCCTGCCTGCCGCTTATCGGGGCTTGAGCCATTTACCATCACAGCAGACAGCTTGTTCGTCAACGTGGGTGAACGTACCAACGTGACAGGCTCCAAAAAGTTCTTACGCTTGATCAAAACTGAAGCCTATACCGAAGCGCTCGATGTCGCCCGCGATCAGGTAGAAGGCGGCGCGCAAATCGTCGATATCAACATGGATGAGGGCATGCTCGACTCCAAGCAAGCGATGATTCACTTCATCAACTTGGTATCAGGCGAACCAGATATCAGCCGCGTACCGCTCATGATTGACTCCTCTAAATGGGACATCATCGAAGAAGGCCTAAAACGCACGCAGGGCAAATCTGTCGTCAACTCTATTTCGCTAAAAGAAGGTCATGCTGAATTCGTCGAGCGTGCCAAACTGTGTATGCGCTATGGTGCTGCCGTTATCGTTATGGCATTTGATGAAGATGGTCAAGCCGATACTTACGAGCGTAAAGTTCAAATCTGTCAGCGCAGCTATGATGTGTTGGTTAACGAAGTCGGTTTCCCTTCTGAAGATATTATCTTTGATCCGAACATTTTTGCCGTTGCCACTGGTATCACTGAGCATAACAACTACGGTGCCGATTTCATTAATGCCACTAAGTGGATTACGGACAACTTGCCAAACGCCATGGTATCGGGCGGTGTGTCTAACGTGTCGTTTAGTTTCCGTGGTAACCCGATTCGTGAAGCCATCAACTCCGTCTTCCTATTTCATGCGATTACCAATGGCCTGACAATGGGTATCGTCAACCCAGCCATGCTTGAGTTATACGATGATATTCCAAAGGAAGCCCGTGACGCTATCGAAGATGTCATGCTCAACCGCAATCAAGGCGAAACAGGTCAAGACGCGACTGAACGCCTAATGACAGCTGCTGAAAACTATCAAGACGGTGGCAAGAAAAAAGAAAGCACTATCGACATGAGCTGGCGTGAAGGCACCGTCGAAGCCCGTATTGCCCATGCGCTAGTAAAAGGTATTACCACCTTTATCGAAGCCGATACCAAAGAAGCGTGGGAGAAATATCCCAAGCCGCTAGAAGTCATCGAAGGCCCACTCATGGACGGTATGAATATCGTCGGTGACCTATTCGGTGCTGGTAAAATGTTCCTCCCGCAAGTCGTGAAATCAGCCCGCGTGATGAAGCAATCTGTTGCGTGGCTAAACCCGTACATCGAAGCCGAAAAAGTCGAAGGCGAAGTCAAAGGTAAAATCCTGATGGCGACCGTCAAAGGCGACGTGCATGATATCGGTAAAAACATCGTCGGCGTGGTACTTGGCTGTAATGGCTACGACATTGTCGATTTGGGCGTGATGGTACCTTGTGAAAAAATCCTTGATACCGCCATTGCAGAAAAAGTCGATATCATCGGCCTGTCTGGTTTGATTACCCCAAGCCTCGATGAAATGGTCTATGTCGCCAAGCAAATGCAAGAGCGCGGCATGACGCTACCATTGATGATTGGCGGTGCCACCACCTCTAAAGCACATACCGCCGTCAAGGTTGAGCCACAGTATCAAAACGATGGTGTCATCTACGTCACTGATGCCTCACGCTCAGTCGGTGTGGTCACCAAGCTGCTATCAAAAGAGCATCGTCAAGCGCTGATCGATGAGACACGTGAAGAATATGTCAAAGTACGTGAGCGTCTGGCCAAGCGTCAGCCAAAAGCGGCCAAGATTTCTTATGCGAACTCGGTCAAGATTGGCTTTCAGTACGATTGGGAAAACTATGTGCCACCAGTGCCTAATAAGTTAGGCCAAGTGATATTGGATGATTACCCTATCACCAACCTACTGCCATATATCGATTGGACGCCGTTCTTTATCTCTTGGGGACTGGTCGGTAAGTATCCGAAAATATTGCAAGACGATGTGGTGGGTGAAGCGGCACGTGATTTATTTGAAAATGCCAATGAGCTGATGCAAAAGATGATCGATGAGAAATCACTCGTGGCCAAAGGCGTGTTCAAAATCATGCCTGCTCGCCGTACTGGCGCAGATACCGTGACTGTATATGACAATGCGCCTGCTGATGGTGGCAGCCCAACGTATCAGTTTGAGCACTTACGTCAGCAAAGCGACAAGGCAAGCGGCAAGCCAAACTTTAGCTTGGCAGACTTCATCTCGCCATCAGAGACGCATACCGATCACTTGGGCGGCTTTACCGTCTCAATCGTCGGTACAGAAGCACTCGCTGAACAATATAAAGCGGCAGGCGATGACTATAATGCCATTATGGTACAGGCACTGTCTGACCGATTAGCTGAAGCATTTGCTGAACATCTGCATGAGCTCATCCGTAAAGAATATTGGGGCTATCAACCGACTGAGTCACTCACCAATGATGAGATGATTAAAGAAAAATACGTGGGTATCCGCCCTGCGCCTGGCTACCCTGCCTGTCCTGAGCATACCGAAAAAGGCAAATTGTTTGATTGGCTCGGTACGGTAGATGCTATCGGTACGACTTTGACCGAAAGCTATGCGATGTGGCCTGCGTCATCAGTGAGCGGATTCTATTACTCTCATCCGGATAGTGAGTACTTCAACGTCGGTAAAATCAGCCGTGATCAGTTAGAGAGTTATGCTGAGCGTAAAGGCTGGGATATGAAAACGGCTGAGAAGTGGTTGAATCCGAATTTATAAGGTTGGTGATAAGCGGGATTAGTTATTGTAGCTGATCCTGCTATCTATCCCTGTCTTAGCTTACAAAAGACGCGGTCGCTAAAAGTAAGTGTCCGAAACCCTGTGTCGTACCAACTATAGCCTCTACTATCGAAAGTTATTTATCATACGTATATCTTTTGTTACTCAAAACAGGTGTAGCTACGCCATTAGAATCTCTTATCATTCGTCCTGTCTCACTAATGAGATGAAGGTTTTTTTTAGCCCTTGAAGAAATTACATACATCATTTTATTAGAAGCATGATGAGGGCTGGCTTCATTTGAGTGTGGAATATATCCATTTAACAGACCAAAGGCTATAACGGTTTCAAATTCTTCACCCTTAATACCCATACAAGTGTTTATGACAATTCCACCTCTTTCTTTATAAAGTTTTTTAAAAGAATCGATATCACTTGGGACATTGTAACTTCTATCATTTAGCCTTAATTTAATATTTTTGAAATAAACTTTCCAACTCTCTCCCAAGCTAGGATATTTTTTTGAATCTAAATTTAGTTTGTTTGCAAATTGGAAAAAGCAGTCCTCTAAATAACTAACTACTTCGGTTTTATCCGATGTTATTGAATTTGTTAAACGAAGAATGTTACGTTCAATGTAGTAAGGTTCGGGAAACTCCGTACCAGTATGCTCGTGAAACTTATCAATCAACTCTTTTGCCCACTTATAGCGCAGCGAGTAGATAGTAGGGCTAGATTCTGTGAGAAATAAATGAGACAGTGTATACCAAAAATTATCACGATTTTTGGACATAGGTGCAAGTCCAGAAGCATCAAAGTTTACATCAGGTAGTAGGGATTTTAGTTTTCCAGTTATAGAAGTGATGAGCCACCACTGAGGAAATAACACACATATCTCGTTTTCAGCAATACCATTATTAATATTTTCTTGAATTAACCTAACTAGCTCATTGACTAACTCATCTTGATTGACTGTATTGTTATATGAGATAACTCCTTGTTCATTGGCATTAGCACCTTGAGCAATTATAGGAATAGGATTACTCTGAAAGCTATTGTAGTAATCAATAATTCTCTGAGTTGAGCGAAAGTTACCTGTTAGGGACATCTCAATGATTTTTTGTCCATTCAGCTCAGATTCAATTTCTGTCTTATTTTTAGCAACGCCACCCAAAGAGTGATATATCGCTTGGTCAATATCACCTGCTAGAAATAATGAAGTGTTGCCGTTATTAGCATTGATAATATTACAAATAATTGCGTATGATAAATCTTGAGTATCTTGGTATTCATCAACACATATTAGGTGAAACAAATTTGACAGTACTCTTCCGATTTTTGGATATGTAACTAATAACTGGTATGAGTAATACAATAACAAATCAAAATCTATTAGTTTCTGTTCTTTCAAATCTTGGTGATAGTAATTTAATATTGCCTTCTTTCTATTATCAGACTCAACAAAAGAACCATTCCTATCAAGCCGAGTGTTGTCAATATATAAATTTACTCGATACTTTTCCTTTAAATCATTTATTAATGAAATTTTATAAGCTTCGTCAGCTATTGTATAACCATTTTGAAGTTCAAGAAGGTAACAAGAGTATGGTTTCAAAATCCACTCTAGGCAAAAAGAGTGCAATGTTCCAGACCAAATCCTAGAACTATCTATGGACATCCTATTAAGTCGATTAAATATCTCATCAGATGCTCGAATAGTGAAAGTAACAGCAACGACTTTTTTCTTACTATTATCATCCAACCGACTAGACTCATATGCTAACTTATGAATAATAGTACGTGTCTTACCGCTACCTGGGCAAGCAGATAGTAATACATGACCATCTTGTTGGACAGCAAGTTTCTGTTCGCGTGTCAGGTTATTAAGAATCATAATGATTTAAAAGCTTAGTTAATGGGTCTTCTTGAAAGCAGTCTCTAAACTTTATCAGTAGATCTTCATCACTTTCAATTGAGTTAAAACTTGAATGTATTTTAATTAATTCTATATCTTCTTCTAACAATTCAGCAGTAAAATGAACATTCTCTAATCTATATCTCACCGCTTTAACTTTCGATGCTGAATTTATATGTGGAGAAGACCATGCAATTGCACTAAGAATATAGTCTGGCACTCCTGTATTAACGTTGACTTCTTCTGCTACTAATAATGCAAACCATCCTTTCTTTTTAGTTGTTGCTAATTTGAGAACCTCTCGTCCGGAAACTTCAACATCTTCAGAATCTAAATTACTTTTGGATTCTTTTATTTTACTCTTAGTTTTATAAACCTCATGAACTATATTTTTGAATTCATATGCATTACTTTCTAATAACATATCCACTTCAAATGTATTCTTTGCAAAAAAAGGTTTAATACACATATTTTTCTCACAAAAAATATCAAGATTATCTTTTCTTTCTACTCCACTCTTTTGTGAGTTCCTAGCTTTTTTTTGTTCTGGGTTATCATCATCTTTATTAATAGGTAAGCTAATAAAAGATTCATCGAAATCCGTAATAATACTACATCTACGATTAACTCTATCTTGATGGAATATTCTTGCGATATTCTTAAACCCCGTACTGCCAATATTAATAAGGCTGACACCAATTTCATCTAAAGACAAACCAAAAACTCTTTTAAATATCACTGGTATTAAAATTTGTTCTGCATCCCCCTCAACTAGTAGAACACCTTTTGCAAACAACAAATCACTTCTAACAGCATCTAGGTATCGTTCAATTCTAACAATCTCATTATCATCTAAATCATATGAAGGGTTGAATACAACTGACTTCTTATCTTCACGGCTTAGTATGTTAACGCTACTAATTTTACTGACCGATGATATTTGAGTCGAATGAGTAGAGACAAATATTTGCGTATTATGTTGATGCAGGTTATCGAATAGTGTCTTTTGTATATGAGTGTGAATATGAGCTTCAGGTTCTTCAATTAATAAAACATTAGCTACTTTGTCTGTTTTTATTTTTTCATACTCTAGGAGTTTCAGAGACAGAAAGATCAAGTTTGCACCGCCTAAACTTAATTCTGATATTTTTCCTCTATCTTCGTCATCTGAATCACCTACCCACAGTCTTAAGGACTGAAATAATTTATCCATTTTATTAGGCAACTCAGCTCTGATTTCGATATTAGGTGCATAAGTTGTACCTACAGCCTGTTTTAAACTATCGTCAATTCCTTTTTGTATATCAATTACCTCATTAAGACTAGCAATACTACTATTAAGTTCGTTAATACTATCAACTAAATCATTTTGAGTTTCGATTTCAATCGATTTACCTTTATCTTTTAACAATCTAACAAGAGGATTATTGGAGTATGATCGCAAGTCACTAGCGACATCTCGCAGTGCCTTAATAAAGGTACACGATATCTCATTGTATAGGTTAATTTCCCTAGGTAAATAGTCACCGTACTTTTGTTTTTGCTGTTCATTTGGATTTGGGAATATAATATTCTCAAAATCACCAACATAACTTTTGTAAATATCGTCTTTACTAAAGTTTAGATATCCTCTGCAAAGATAAACAGTCTCGTAATCAGTAATATTAATTTGGCTTAGAATGTTTTCCAGTCCACTTTTGTCTTTATCTTCTTTTTGGGAATATTCATAAAGCTCTTGTCTAATATGAGACTTCGGACGAAAGCATAATATATAGCTCCCTTTAGGTTTCTCTTCCTCAGTATCTAATTGGCCACAAGCATGTATGCTTAGAGCTTGTGATTCCTCACTTAAGTCTAACTCGCTAAAATGTGTAGTCAAAATTATCCAATGACCCTGCCAATTGCCTAAATTTCGATTGAAATCTCGTTCGCCAAATCCCATATAACGAGGTAGAGTATCATCAAGCATAAGCCGAAGAGCATAAAAAAAATTAGTTTTACCTGAACCATTTTCACCAATAATAGTATTAACACCTTCCTTAAAATTGAAATCTGCGGATTCAAAGTTTCGAAAGTTTCTTATGATGAATTTAGAAATATGCACTATTTTTCCTTAATTACGTTTTATGTATATTATTGAACTAAAAGCTCTGTAGGATGCGTTCAGCGCCTGCTACGCCATAAATAAATATTATTTAAATCTTAGCTCAACTTTTATTATCCTTCCCCCGCCGACACCGCTCAGAACAATAGATCACCTGCTCCCAATCTTTCTCCCACTTTTTACGCCACGTAAACGGGCGCTGGCAGACGGGGCAGGTTTTTTGCGGTAGATTTACCTTTTTATGTGCCATGACTTACTTTTACATTCTTCACTTACAAACCTTTAACCCTTGCTCAAAGCACTTGCTATATTTTTCTGCCATTTTAATCCGCAATTGGGTATTAGGATGACTCGATAGGAAGTCGGACAACTTATCTTCTTCAACCTCTTCAACTTTTTCATTATCGATTTCATCTTCATCGTCACCTTCATGCTGATGCGTAGTATCATCAACGTCTTTTGTGTCAGTTACTGTCGTCGAATAGTCTTCCATCCGGCTCAGGATATCCACAAAAGCTTGCGGATTAACACCAATCTCAAGCATCTTGTTAAAAGCAAACTCATCTGCTTCAGTTTCGTACTGACGTGAATAATGGCTTGATACCAATGCAGTTCCTAGCCCTGTGGCAACTTCACTGATGCCATCTGGGTTGCCTAATACAAGTATGACAATCATAGTCGTTAATGAGTTTTGAGTGAGCATCTCTAAGCCATGACGCTCTACAACATGGCCCATCTCGTGCAATAGCACAGCATCTATCTCATCATCATTTTTACTTAAATCTATAAATTTATCTGTCAGAACAATATCACCCGATGGCAATGCAAAAGCATTTGGCAAACTCAATCCATTGATATTCATATCCCTAAAATGGATCTGATAATGAATTCTATCGTCACCAGCAAAGCGTTTAAGGCGTGTCTCAAACCGTGATTGAATATCCTGCTGTTCAGCGTCACTTATTTTAGTGGGCTGTAAAAAATAACCATCTGCAAACTTTAATGACTGTTTACCAATAAAATCGCCTGTTGCTTGTGGCAAGGCATGTGCGACCGTTTGACTCGTCCAAGGAATGCCCCATTTAATAAAACTAAATACAAAAACAATCGTTAAGACCAGCATCGTTAATACGCTAGTCATTTTTGTTTCATGGCGATGTAAGCGTAAACTCCATTTTGAACCTGTACTACTACCTTGACTGCTATTGATGAAGTTATCAATAGCATCATTATCGTGAGTCGTAAATAGTGATCCATCAGCGAGTGTAAGTTTACGCTCAGTACTTCCTAGTCGATCACTGATCGCAACTTGCGACCACTGACCATCAATATTCTGGCTACTATCCAAGCTATCACTGGTCTCAACAGATACAATATTTACCTCATATCTCGTCTCAGCGAGCGTGAGTTGCGCGGTATATTGAACCGAGCTGTCTTTGGGATACCATTTGCCTGATATTAAATTTACCATTAAGTTTCTCACTGTATCCACTAGAGTCTGGCTTAGATTGCAATATCTATATCGATATCTAAAACATCGCCAATCTCTTCACCGATAGCAGACTGCTCTTTCTCTTTTTGGGTCAAATAACTATTGATATCTATATCTGAGGCTTCTATCCAAGAGTTATCAGCGATATAACGAGCCACACGGACTTTTGCCCAAGGTAATGCTAAGCCAGCAGTAAATAGAACCAAGAGCATATTTGTCACTAAGATATAAAAATAGCGTTTAGCACCAACGGTTGACCTAAAAGTAATGGCTTTATCTAACGTGGTATTTTCGAATATATACTGGCGTTGACGGCTAAATGAATAGGCAGTAGCGAACAAGAACGTAGCAATAAAGCCAAAATATACGACCAAAAAACCAACAACAAATAATGGACTTGCCTCTGCGCTTTCAATGTCATTGGAAATACTGCCAAGATTAAATCCACCTGACATAGTAGCTGCGAATACTAAGCCTGAGAGTATTGAGAGGATAATCAAACAGCCAATAATGATGAGTATTTTCTTAAGTTGAATTTTTATAAATTTTGAAGTATTGATGTTGATGAAAAAATCACCTTGACCAAATTTTGTCTGACCAATCTGATATTCAGCTGCTTTTTTAGTAAAGAGTCCTATGACAAAAATACCTATCGCTATCGCTGCGATTAGACCTACTAAAAATAGCATGAAGGCAAAGATTACGTTAAAACCTTCATCTAGTTTTGACATTGGAAATAGGCTAACAAAGACAGGCAATGCAATTGCTAAATAACCCAATATGGGTATAAGCATATAAATAATATAGGCGGGTTTTAGATTACCCTTGAAACTGAAACGCACGTTGCTAAAGCTGGTCATGCGCATGTTAAACTTTAGGCTGCGCATGATAATCCAAGGGATAAAAGCAAATAAAACAACGGGTAAAATGAGGCCAATAGTAGGCAGGATAGAGCCTACAACCTGTAAAGCAAATAATATAAACACACCGATTAAATAGCCCAGAAATAATTGCTTTCCTGTTGCATGGTAATCGAAGTATCGATTTGCATATTCAGTGTTCGCATAAAAATATCGACGCGTACGTACTTTTGCCCATGGGTAATAAATCCCTATGGTGACAATGCACAATAAAACGTTAACAATCCATATTTTGAAATACTCTGTTCCGTCACCTTTAAATTGTATTTGTTTCATCCTATCCTTAGAGCCTTATAAAATTTCGGTTAATGTTTATTTTAAATGAGTTAAATTAAATGCATTTTTGCAATTTTAATAAAAAACGGAAAATTTAAAAAAATCATTATAGATTATAAGCTTGGTGACTTCGAGGATTTTATAAAACTTTGTTGATTAAAACATTCGATGCGAGGTTGCTTTTAAAGAAAGGATAATGAAATAAATTTAATTCACTATGTTAAATTTATAAAATAAGATTGATTATGCTAGGCTGTGTCTTCAACTCACTCGATAATCATCTGAATAGACTAAGACGTTTTGATCAAAAACTGGCAGGTCTTTCTTGTCTTTTGTCTGGCTTTAGGACGTTGAATCAATTGACTTTGTCTTTATCTTTACCCCGCCGACACCGCTCAGAACAATAAATTACCTGCTCCCAATCCTTTTCCCACTTCTTACGCCACGTAAACGGGCGCTGGCAGACGGGGCAGATTTTTTGCGGTAGGTTTACCTTTTTATGTGCCATCGTCTGCTTCCCTATGTCTACATAGCCCTATTTCATTACTAACGACTACTTATCTTCTTTTTGATGATCTAGCCCTTCATATTTTTTCACCCGTCGACATTGGTCTGAGCAATAGACCATGCTCTCCCAGTTTTTATCAAGCTTCTTAGTCCAGCTAAACTCACGCTCGCAGACAGGGCAGAGTTTTTTGCGGACGTTCTTCTTTTTGTGCGCCATAATTTTCTCATTGGTTTATTTAATATAGTCGATTCACTACCATCGGATACGGTATCAGTCTTGCTTCGCCTACTGTTTGTAGCAACTTTACTCGCTGTCATTGTATCCAAAGTAGCTGTTGCCGACTATATTACCACTGTCTCTTAATCATAAGCCCTATTTATACATGCTATTCATAACTGCTAATCATCAGAATTGCTCATAAACTTTAATAATTAAGCATTAACGCTTAATCGTTAGCCATCAATCATAGCTGTTAACCAGTAGTGACTAATCGTCAGCTATTAATCAGTAGTGATTAATCATAATCATCAAAGATTTTATTGAGTCTATTTAGACTATTGACGATTAACTTACCAGATTGATCTGTGCTGGTATCAATCGCTAGCTTCTCATCCATCCGCATCGTCAATGGCTCTAACGCTTGCTTGAGGGCAGTTGCCATCAATGCCGTTTGCTGATGAATATCAGGGATATCGCTATCGGCTGTTTGATTATCATTATTGCTAACCAAGCTATCCGCCATTTTTTGCGCCAGTTGCTCCACCGCGTTGACCAGCTGCACCATGAGCTGCTTTTGTGCATATTGGTTTTGCTTGAGATACTCGCCTTCTGCCTTCTCAGCGTTGTGATCATGCTTGTATATTTGCATCAGCTGATTCAGACTTTTTTCAAAGCCGTTATCGATGCTATCGCTGACGACTTTGGCATTATTAACGACGCTATCGGCAAGTATTTTCTGTGCTTCTAATTGGGCGTTTAGCTGGGCATCGAGTTGCGCTTGTTGTCCTGCTTCTCGTAAGCGAGCGATTTGCTCTGGATCGTTTTTCGTTAAGTATGTCTCAAACTGGTTACTGATGGCATCGAAACCACTGGCCAAGTCGACCAACTGGGCGACGATACGTGCGCCAGTATCACCATCTTCACCGCCCATGGCTTTGTTACGTAGGAAGTCGGCTTTGATTTGCGCCCAACGCTCTGTTTCTGCTTCGGTCAAGACACCACGCATCTCACCAAGCTTGAGCAAGTTGCTCTCTGCGCCTTGGGTCAAAAGCTGTGACTCGCCTAGATAATGATCATCTATCAGCTGGTTCAGCTCGCTTTCATTCATGACCGCCGATAGTTTTTCGGTCATCTTGTTCATATTGCGATAACTGCCCTGTAGCTTAAATATCGGCTCAACACGATACTTATCATCTTGCGAGGCGGAGGCAATATAGGCTTGGTTGACGTCCAAAATGACTTCTTGCACCCTAAACATATGGCGCAAAATAGCGATAATTTCGTTAACTTCTGAAGTGCTATACGGATACGTCAGATCGCTACTTTGTGCTTGGGCAAGATTCGCATTGTCCGTTTTTGCCATTTTAATCAAACGATGCACATCGCTTAAGTCACGGTTAGCCATTGGTGCGAGGACGGTATTAGAGGTCAGCGAGTTTTCGATATAACTGAGGGCAAACACCTCTTCCATACCGCTCATGATATCGCCTAAGTTGTAGATATCGGCACGGTTGGCGAGCATGTCAGGGACTTTAAATGCTTCGCCGCTTTCGGTATATGGGTTACCTGCCATGACCACGCAGAACTTTTTGCCACGCATGTCATATGTCTTAGTCTTACCTTGCCAGACACCATCGATACGGCGTGTGCCATCGCCCAATGAGATAAACTTCTGCAAAAATTCTGCATGGGTATGCTGAATATCATCGAGATAAAGCATGACGTTATTGCCCATCTCAAAGGCCAAGTTGATTTTATTCAACTCTTCTCGGGCGGTAGCATTGGGTGCTTTTTCGGGGTCTAATGAGGTGACGTCATGACCGAGTGACGGACAGTTAATCTTCATAAAGATAAGGCCGAGACGGTTTGCCACGTATTCCATCAAAGTGGTTTTACCATACCCTGGTGGCGATATCATCATGAGAATACCCATCAAATCGGTACGCTTATCCTCGCCGACCGTGCCCATCTGTTTGGCAAGATTGTCACCGATGAGCGGCAGGTAGCTCTCATTAATCAGACGGTTACGTACAAATGAGGACAATGGACGTGGCATAAATTCGTCCAGTCGCAACGTCTCTTTTGAGTCATGCAATATCTCTGAGCGCATGGCCAGATAACGTCTATAGGCAGGGATAACTTGGGTATCATGATGATGCAAACGATTTAAGAAATCATCGACGGCAAAGGTTAAGGTCTGCTGATGAATACGTATATGCTCACCCAGCAAATTATTGACTTGTATCTCAAGCGATACCTTACCCGTGCTACGCTCAAAACTTTGCACTTGATTGAGCGGATTATTAATACTGGTCAATGATGTAGTCGATGACGTAGCCGACGAGGTGATTGAGGAAAATGACAAGGCCGATGGTGTGCCACTGGTACCTGTACTGTTTAAACCTTGATTGTCCAATCCTTTAGCACTTAGCCCTTTATTAAAAGCCCCTTTATTAAAAGTAGCACCTGAATCAATCAATCGTTGCACCAAAGCTTCACGCTGAGCATCATTTAACTGGGTAAGTAAGACAGCAATGGCTTCAGGCACATAATGACGGCCACTCTCTAATTGCTGCTTGCGTAGCGCGTTTTGTGTTTCAATCTCAGCAAGCTGATCTTCACTGAGTGCCTCGCCTGCCTCATCCGTGCCATCAGCTAATACGTTAGCCGACTCAGTACTGCCGTAGGTTTTATCAAGTAGTGCATGAAACCATGTGGCTAGTAGCTCATAGGCTGATTTGGGTTGGAATCCAAGCTTACTGATAGAAGACTGTAGTTGATCAAAACTGGCGGTATTTTGCGTGCTACCTGACGCGCTATTTAGCGTTTGGCTTAGCTGCTCACACAACTGCTGCGCTTGTTGGCTGGTTTGCCATTTTATTGTGTTATATGCACCTGCATTCGATTCAGCCGACTGCCCCATGACACTCACCAAATATTCACAAGCAAGCTGAACGTAGCTTGATTTGAAGATGTTAGCGCCTTTATCAACGCTACCATCTTTATCAGCGCTAAGACTGTCATCATTATGAGCCATAACAAAATGACGCATCACTTGGCTCATGTCCTCGACCAATAGAGACTTCGCAGTATCGCTGCCCAATGCACGGCGCAGTTGCTCGGCGGTGGCGGCTCTATCCGTCCAGTTATTTGCGCGTGTCAGCACTGATTCATTCAGCCATTTGTCATAACCAAATTGACGTAAACTGTCTAAACCAAGCGCTTGCACGATCTTTAACTGCCAATAGAATAATTGCGCCAATGCTCGTACTTGCGGGGTATAAATCAGTAGCCCTGCCTCACGCAATGTCGGCAGGATTTGCATCAGTAATAGCGTGGCATCATGGTCATGAATACCTTTGTCATAGCCAAGCTGATAGCGAGGGGTGGCGTAAGCTTTGACCAGTTTGGACAATGGACTGTCATTATCAATATCGCCATTAACATCGAGCGTAATGACAGTCGCATCGTATGCTTGATATAGACGTTCTTCGGTTAGGCCGTCTTGGCTATTTTTAGCACTTTCAATAATGCTATACGCCAAGTACTCGGCGCGGTACACCTTATCAGACTCGGAGGCGATATTCATGTCCCAGTACGGGCGCAAGGCGTTTAGCTCAGTATTATTAAGCACTTCATAATAGTCGGTACCCGTTAGATGCAAATTCAGCACACGCTTGCCATCTGACTGCTGACGACTCAATAAGGTCAAATCCAATGGCTGAGTATTGACCGAAAAACGATGCTTACCCAGTTTGATGATTTGACCACCATCTTCAAACAAGTCCGACTTGTCTTTTAAGCTCTTATAGCTCTCGATTTGGATGGCTTTTAGACGGGAGTCTATGTCATCGGCTTTTACGCTAAAGCCCATCGCTTGTAGCTCTTTTGCGATGTTACGGACTTTTTGCACCAGACCATCAGCCGCAAAATACGTATTTAACGCTTCCTCTTCTGTAAAGCCTGTGACACCTGTGCTTTGCGTGCGTTTTTTAATACTCTCAAGCATTCGCAGCGCGCCATCACCTAAGTTTTGCGCTTTACGGTTGCGAGCATCAAGCAGTTGCTGCTTATGGTTTTCAAAGGTTTCGTAAATCTCTTCACGTTTACTAATAATATCGGCTAAAAACTGATCGCCACTATTGGTTTCTGGATCAGCAAACTGACTCTCCAACTCTTCTAGCTGTACCAGCAATTTTGCCATTTGCTCATCTGACTTCTCAGGGGTATTGGCAATGGATAAGGCATTAGCAATGGACTGACCGAACAGCTTAAACTGCGCACCAAATTGTGCAACGGCTTCAGCAGAGCCTAGGTTTTTACGCTTATGGTTGAGCTTGGCTTTGCTCTGATTTAGACTCGCATAAATGGTCGATATGTCATCGATAATTTGCGTACGCACCGTGGCATCGGCCACATCTAATGTGCCTAGCAACTCGGTCAATAAATCTAACCCTTGCGCTGTTTCATCGATTTTTTCTAGTACGGGTTTTAGCTCAGCATTGGTTTCAGCCGTGTTTAAACGCTCACTGACATCGACCAATATACCTTCGTAACTCGAAAGCGCCTCTTCACCACTTAAAAACAGCACCGTTTTTTCGGCAAGCTCGCTCTCTGCTTCCTCTAATTGTTCTTGTAACGCTTGTAGCTTATCGGCATCTAGATAACGCAAATCCTCCAAGCTGACCAAACGGCCTTTTTGGCGTCTTAACGCTGACAACTGATCGACATAATCACTGGCAGACTCAAAGCTAGTAACGCGTATCTGCCGCAAAATCTCACTTTGCTGCGTATCAGCATCGGCTAGCGCGGTTTGGGTTTGCTTTTGGATACTTTGTACTTTGGCGAATTCATCAATGACCAGCTCAGCCGTGGCCGTCACTTCCTTAATACTACTGGCGACTTCGCTCAGCTCAGGCTCAGACAACCAATAATAGCTGTCAAAAAGTCGGCTGGTATTATTGGTAAGCTCTTCATAGAGCTTTTGAGAGACGCTTTGATTGTCAATCAGGCGAGTAATGCTATAAAGATCTGAGATGCCGCGTACCAGCTCTTTATTGCCGATTTTGCCATAGAAGCTCGTGCTCTCTGGCAGCTCACTGACATACTCATGCGAGGCATAAGGCGTGTGCCATATCTGCATCGGGTGAATACGAGACGGCTCACTTTGGTCACTAAACAGCACCAAGCGGCCATTCTCAGCCAAAGCCATACCGTTGCAATAGATAGGGTTTGCCAATTGCTTTTTAATCAGGTTATAAGGGAACAGCCCCGTGACGCCCAAGTCTCTGTCGTAAAATAAAAATAGAACATCTTCCCCATTTGGCGATACAATTTTACGCTTAAACCGTAAGTCAGTAGCGCCAACATTATTGGCCTCGAACAGCTTATACTCACCCGTCTGTAGATAATAACCACCCGGAAACATGATGCCATGGTCTTCTGGTAGCTGAACACACGACTGTCCAATCGCATCCAATCGTAGCACCGCTTCTGTCAAAGTGTTATAAACAAAATAACGGTAGTCCTCTTCACGATAGGGCAATATCTTAAGCAGTATTAGACTGCCGACTTTGGCATACGCAATCTCAGCATCCGTCAGCGACTGGGTGCGGTCATTGACCGGTTCGCTATAAATACCTTGCCCTGACTGCGTATTATCCTCAATCTTGATGGTCAAATCGCCACCGACGGTTTCCACAAATATCGTATCCAAGATATTCATATGGGGATATTTGCCATTCACCATTTGATCGCGTGTGGTCTCAATCCAGTCGAAATCATAAGCAGGCGGCAGTTCAATGTCACGCTCGCCTCGATTGTCCACATAAGCGACTTGCGCCGACTCTGGTGTGCCTTGGCTAAAATCTAACGCAAAACGGAATACTCGAATATCAGTGATGCGCTCACCAATCTGAAATGCCAATAGCAATTTGCTATCTTTCACCGTTATTTGAATCAGGCGCGTTTGTTTGTAATATCGATACAGCTCATTGAAGTCTTGGACAAAAGCATCTTGAGCCAAAAACGTCCCTTTTAAATCAACCTCTTCGAGCTGATACTCTTCTTCATTACCAGCTGGCTCGTTCAGACGATATAACGACAATACGTCTTTAATATTACTTGCGCGTTTGAGCCCCATAAAAACGTTGTAGCCAAACAGCAAATAATCGCCGACCTGCACCATGTCTTGTGCCACACAGTTGTACTCGGTACGAATACGAGTACGGGCGATGACTTGCATTTGGGTGCTGCCAAACTCTTCGAGACGTGCATTATTGAGCGTCTGCGTTTGCGTCTCTAAACGGCCGCCTTGTTCCGTCAGACGTTTTTTGATGAGCTCATAAGCATTGCCTGAAGCAACTGCCTGATCGGTTTGGTTGGCTTGATTAGCGTTATCGTTGCTGTCTGAATTTGTTGAGTTTTGCGTGTCCGCCATCGTTGCTCGTCCGTTTCTGTTTTTACGTAATATAGTCAATCCTTTATAAAAGAGCTACAGCGTTAACCTCGCTTGAAGTATCACATATACATCTGCACTCGGTTGCCTTGTATCTCTTTTAAACTGAATCCACTATAAGAGAATTTTGGGCAATAAAGAATCATTGAAAGTAAAGAAGCACTTGGCTAATCTAAAAAAACAAGTGGTCACTGCTATTTTTTTAGATTAACCAACTCATCATGATTCGTTATTCTGAATCACCCTGAGTTAGCCAAAAAAATCTGCCGCCTAAACGACAGATGATTTATTGATATTAATGTTGCTTACTAATTCTGGATATATAAATATCCGTCAATTTGACCTGATATAGCATTAAACCGCTTTATCATCATTTTTTTGGTTTGATTTCATGGCTTGACTGGCCATCACACCATTGATGATACCGCTCAATGTGTCTGACTTGCCCGCTAGGCCATCGATGGCTTTACCGATAGACAGTGACTTAGCAAAGTTGTCAAAGAAATGCGCTTCGCCGCCAACAATATCGATTTTGGCTTTCTGTAACGCAACTGCCAATACTTCAGCATTTTCTTTCGCAATCTCTTTACCAGCGTCAATAGAAGCAAGCGCTTCTTGCAAGGCCGTCTCAAGGCTCATGCGGAACTCTTCGTGCTCACGTGCCTCTTTGCTCATGCTACCCATGGCATTGAATTTCTCGACCAGACCATCTGCTTCGGCTTGGAAATGTGCGCGAGTAACTTCGGCTTTTGCCAATCCAACTTCGCGTTCTGCTTTGGCATTTGACTCACCGCGAGCCGCGATGACTTGAGCATCTGCCATGCCTTTTTCACGCTCAGCTCTGGCGGTAGATTCACCGCGAGCGGCGATGATTTCTGCATCGACCATACCGATATCACGCTCAGCTTTTGCCTTAGACTCGCCACGAGCGGCGATAACCTCAGCATCTGCCATGCCTTTTTCACGATCTGATTGCGCTTCAGCTTGTCCAGTCGCTCTAATAATATTGGCTTTCGCAATGCCTTCTTTTTCCAAAGAAGCCGCTTTGACTTCTTGGATAGCCGCTTCAGCGAAGCCATGTGCTGACTCTTCTGCTTTGGTACCTTCGGCCATCTTAATTTTGGCTTCTGAATCTTTGGCAGATGCTTCAAGATTAGCAGCAGCCAATGTGGTGATTTCGACGGCTTTGTGCTTGGCAGATAGCTCTTCTGCTTCAGCTTTTTTCACCTGACGTACTTTGATTTCTTCTGCATCGGCTTCTGCTGCTAGGACGCGTGTTTGCTTAGAACGCTCGGCTTCGCTAATTTCGCGAACTTCTTTGATACGCTCTTCTTCTTGCGCGACCGTTTTATCTACTGCGATACGTTCACGAATGACGTTGGCGATTTCTTTTTTCTCAAGCTCAATCGCACGTTCAGCTTCGATACGTTGCAGATCAACTTCACGCTCACGAGAGACAATTTCTAAATCACGAGCACGCGTCACTTTTTCTTCTTCGATGACGACTGCACGTAGACGATTTTGACCTGCTACTTCGATTTCACGCTGCTGATTCTCACGCTGAATGGCCAAATCCTGCTCAACCGAGATAACGGCAGTTTCAGACTTTTTACGCTCTTCTTCTTCAATCTTGCGGGTTTCAGCCGTTTCGCGTGCAATCACTGACGAGATTTCACGTTGCTGTTTGGCTTCGGCATCGGCTTGCTGACGCTCAAGCTCTAGCATCGCCTCTCTGGTTTCGACATTCTTTTTCTTAACGGCCAGCTCTTCATCACGCTCAAGCTCGTTGGTGATGACGTTCTGAAAGGCCGTTAATTGAGTAATCTTTTTGATACCTTCAGCATCTAAAATATTACTTGAATCTAATGACGCTTTTGGGGTTTGCTCTAAATAATCAATCGCCACATCTTCTAAGACATAGCCATTCAGATCGTTACCAATTTCTTGAACGATACTGTCGCGAAACTCGCTGCGGTTTTCAAACAGTTTGACGAAATCAATCTGCTTACCAACTGTTTTTAAGGCTTCTGAGAACTTAGCATTAAACAGCTCGTTGACAGCGACTTTATCTGACGCACGCTCTACCCCAACCGATTTGGCGACTTTTAGCACATCCTCTTCGGTCTCATTGACGCGTAAATAAAATGCCACGGTGATATCAGCACGCATGTTGTCTGCGCAAATCAAACCTTCTTTACCGCGTCTGTCCACTTCTAAGGTGATAAGCGAGATTCTCATCAACTCTTTTTTGTTGATGACTGGCCAAACAAAACCACCATCAAAACGTACGGCAATTTTACTCACACCGTTGATAATGAGTGCTTTGCCCTGCTCGACCTTAAAATAAAAGGCCTTGAGCATCAGTAGTGCGACCATCATAAAAACAAACGCCAGCACTACAACCACGCCGACGATAATGAGTGTGTCCATATCCATTCCTTTAATTAAAACATTCCATAATCAATTCTATATAAATCAGATACGCTATCAGGCCTGTTAAATTTACTGTTTATAGCACCTTTTATAGCACGTATGCTTTATAGCTCTATTACGCACCATTCTTATATCTGCATTATACTGAACCGACTATAACCAAATTTAAAACCGTTTAAATCATTGCTAAAAATATTATTCATAAACCAGAGATTCTTCTAAAACCTCTGACTAAATCGCTGTTCATTCTGTGAACTTATTCTGTGCTAAAAGCGATAATAATGTGCTGAAAATAACGATGGCGAATCCTCGTGACTAAATTACTTACTAGTGGCTAAATTATTTATATAGTCGATTCAATTTAAAAGTAGTACAAGGCAACCGAGTGTAGATGTATATCAAATACTTCAAGCGAGGTTAACGCAGTAACACTTTTATAGTGGAGTGACTATAGTGGTTATTTATCTTTTACAGGGGCGACGCGATAGGTATTGGCTGCCTCTAAATACTCCACCAACATCACTCGATCACCTTGTTTCAGCGAGCCATCATTGATGTCTGAGCGAATTTTGAGTATCAATCCTGCACCGCCATCATTCAATTCCACTTCGCCGTGTTTGTCCGTGACACTAAGGGTACGCACAACCGCGATTTTGCCGATATTGCTAGCAGCATTGCGTCTAGGTATTTTGGCTATTTTGTTGCGGATAGGAGAGATGATGATACCTGTCAGCCACATGGAGATGACCAATACAAAGATTAGCGCTCCGGTGCCGAATAGATAATATAAGATGCCTGAATCAAAATTTTGATGTAAAAAACTGGTATAGAAGTAACTTAACAACCAACCAATTAAACTGATTAGGCTAAGAATAACGATAAGTGGCACGCCATACAGACCGAACTTAAGCAGCAGACCCGACACAAAACCTGATGAGGTAAAATTGCTACCCTCGCCACTTGCATCGCCAATATCGACCGTGTCCATATCTGCCATACCAAGTAAAGAAACCATCCAATACAAGGTCACAAACATCACCAATCCTGTAAAGACTATCGTCGGGTACAAGCTGATTTTGGTGATGAATATCAAAAACGACTCTTGCATTACGTACTTTCTCCTTTTGCTCACCTAATCCAGTATCTCTATATAAAGCATTTTGATACGCAGAATCTTGATGAGCCGTTTATAAAATTTATGTGACGTTCATGAAAACTTAAGTCATAGAATCAACTTATGTTTCTTTATTAATTATATAGACATCTCACCCTATAATACATAGATTTCGCCATTAGCGTCCCCAAATCGGTGAACGCACCATCCCGCCAGCGTCACTATTAATACTGTAGCTTGTGTTGCCAGATAACGAGCGGATAACGAGGCTGCCTATATTTCTAGTGCCTTGGCTGCTCACTTGCGAGCTGCGCATTGGATAAACTGCATACTGTCCAGACGGTGATAACCGTGCAGGCTCATCAAGTCCTGTTTCTGCAAGATCGATGGTTTGACGGGTAGCCAATGTCATAACCGCAGCCTTGCGACCGTTGAGATACGCTAACTGCTGACCATCTGCACTGAGTTGAGGACTCGCGACATAGCCACTAGTCGGCATAGGCGTCGCATTGCCAGTGGCAAAGTCATAGCGATAGATACTTGGGCGTCCAGCACGGACTTTATCACTGGTATAGACAAAGCTTTTGCCATCAGACGCATAGCTTGGCTGTACCTCAGTGCTTGATAATGTAGTCAACTGTTTGGTATTACCATCGTTCAGACGCATCTCATAAATATCTGCGTTGCCACCGACGGTTGAGCTATAGAGGAGTTTTTGACCATCAGGTGAGAATGACGCGGACATATTACTGCCTTCAGCATTAACTATCAGACTTTGGGTTTTACTTTTTCGGTCATAGATATAAATTTTTGGGTTTTGACGTGGTACTTGTTTACTATAAGCAAGCCATTGACCATCCGCAGACCATGCAGGCGAATAGATATAACCATTTATCTGATCAATCAATTGACGATCGCTACCATCAGGACGGATGCTATACAATGTCGATATTTTTGCGGTACCTGTACCCTGCTCATCCACATAGGCTATGCGCCCTTGACGGTCCATCACAGGCATACGCGCAGTTAGTGGATTACTATCGACGGTACTGGTAGACATATTGGCTGATTTGCTAGGCAACGTCTGACAGCCAGCTAAAGCGCTGAGAGCTGCTATAGCGACCGTGCTGCTTATTATACGCATGCTGACCGTTGGTTTTAACAAAGAAGTTTTTAGCATAAAGTAAAGTCCAATAGGTACGCTATGAAAGGTACGTCGCAAAGTGTTGGTTAGACGCAGTGTGAGCTAGACGCAGTGTGAGCTAGATGCAGTGTTGGTCAAATACAACTTGTTACACTAGTGTAACGTAAATTGGACCTTAGTTTTGAACAAAAAAAGCCCCACTATAAAGTGAGGCTTAATCAAAGTACTACTTTGCTTTGAAATCTTATATTGCAACACAGCTTGCAGAGAGGCTCAATCGCTTAAAGATTGGATTAAGTAGAAAAAGCTTTATTTAGCAACGGCTTTGAAATGTGCGATTTGACTGTCATTCTTGATGGTCAAAATAGGAACATTATTGGCATTTTTATTGAGGCTATACTTACCTTCTACCGTTGCCAAAGTCGCTTTATCGAAGCTTGCTTGCGGTTCTGGGCAGGCCATCATAGTACTGATGCCATTTTTGATTTGTACATCGCCATTAACAACACTATAGCCCGCACTCATACTGTTGCAGGTGTTCATAAATGCCACGTAATCGCTGCCATTATTATTCATAAAATTTAGCGTTAACGGTTTGGCAGGATCAAAGAACAGTTGGCTAACTTTATCACCGTTAGTGAGCTTAGCATCGACCAACTGCCAGTTATAGGCTTGTAAAGCAGCAGAAGTTACTGGTTGAGTGACAGGTGCCGTAATATTTGTGGTTTGGCAACCAGCAGCAAGCGTACCTATAGCCAGCGTTGCGGCCATCATCATTTTAGTTGTGTTCTTCATATAAACTCCTATATCGATTCAATTCAAAATTTTAAGTACGAGTATCTAGTGCATGTCATCTCGTGTTTTCCATCAATGATTTTTATTGTTAATAATTATCAAACTTATCAATCTGCATAGCGCATTCTATTGTGCATAATTAATGCCTAATTGTCATCATAGCTTCAGTATAGTCGTTCCACTATAGAAATATTACTGCGTTAACCTCGTTTGAAGTATTTGATATACATCTACACTCGCTTATGAACCATGCTGATAGCACCTGATATGTAGGTAACTGTTAGCTAATCCGAACACGATACTCATCAGTACAGAAATCTTGAAATTTTTGAGAACAGGACTATTAATAGCAGTGTACGGATAATATAGCGCCAGACTTGCTCGCCACTCTCTCAAAACAGTCGCGCCTGCATTTATGCTATAATCCCCCCTATTAATTCCATAACTATAAGTACGATTATGATGACTAAAAAATCCTTGATCCAATCTCCAGAAGCCATAGAAAAAATGCGTGTTGCCGGTAAACTGGCCAGCGATTTGCTGGTTATGTTAGACGAACACGTTAAAGTGGGTGTCAGCACCGAAGCATTGAACCGTCTTGCTCATGACTATATCGTTAATGTACAAGACGCTATCCCTGCACCGCTCAACTATAACGGTTTTCCGAAATCAATCTGCACCTCGGTCAACCATGTGGTTTGTCACGGTATTCCGAGCGAAAACAAACTGCTAAAAGATGGCGATATCATCAACATTGATGTGACTGTCATCAAAGATGGCTATTACGGCGATACGTCAAAAATGTGGATTGTCGGCAACGGCTCTATTATGGCCAAGCGCATCTGTAAAGTGGCACAGGATGCACTCTATGCAGGTATGAGTGTTGTCAAAAACGGTGCACGTCTAGGCGATGTGGGTGCCGCAATTCAAGAAGTGGTCGAGCCTGAGCGTTTCAGTATCGTACGTGAGTTCTGTGGACACGGCATCAGTAATGAATTCCATCACGAGCCACAAGTCATGCACTATGGCAAAAAAGGCACAGGCTTTGAGCTAAAAACAGGGATGACGTTCACCATCGAGCCAATGATTAATGAAGGCAAATGGCAGACCAAAATCTTGCCGGATGAATGGACGGCTATTACCAAAGACCGTAAGCTGTCTGCCCAATGGGAGCATACGATGGTCGTGACAGATAATGGTTGTGAGGTGTTTACCACCCGCCCTGAAGAAGATTTAAGCTTTTTGACTCAGTAATATAATAAAAGATCGCCTAGGCGGTCTTTTTTTGGACTATAATCAGGGTGAATTGAGTATTATGCTTATTGATCTTTTATCTTTATACTTTTCATACCCATGCAGTTTTAGCACATCCTGATTTTTATAGTACGCTACATATGATCGGTTCAATATATTTTGATACAAGGAAGCCGAGTGAAAGTACTACAGTTAGTAGACTAAGCGAGACTGACACCGTATCGAATTTATAGTGGATTGACTATAGCACCATAGTTGTCATAGGCTTTCATCTTAACGAGCTATCTCTAAACTCTTAATTGGATAACACTCATGTTTAATTGTGATATCACCTCTATTGACCTAACGCCATTACCGTTGCTGTCAGCTGACATAGCGACCAACACATCACTATCAGATAGCGATAACGCCGAAAAACCACTGCTGGGTATTCCTAAGTGGTTGACTCAAATCAATGAAGACATCAGTCGCGCACTCGAGCGTGGTGTTAATATTCGTCAGTTGGTGACCGTTCGTGCCTGTGCGATAGACGAGTTACTGATTGCTTTGTTTAAGTGGTTTGAGCTGGATAAGACCGACTTGGCATTCTTTGCCACGGGTGGTTACGGTCGCGGCGAGCTGTCGCTCTATTCAGATATCGATATTTTATTATTATCTCCTGATGAGATTGACGCTGAGACCAGTGGGAAAATTGATCGATTGGTTGCATTGTTGTGGGATATCGGACTGGAGCCTGCGCTTTCGGTACGTACCGTCAATGATGCGCTCGAAGCTGCACTTGATCATACTATTGCTAGCGCACAGCTCGAAGCTCGGCTATTGATTGGCAATGAAGCACTACAAGAGATGCCTGTCAAAATTGTCAACGAACAGTGGTCACCGCGTAGTTTCTTTGAGGTAAAAATCGAAGAAGCTAAAGCGCGCCATCTACAGCACAATGCTACCGAATATAACCTTGAGCCAAATATCAAGACCGCTCCTGGCGGCTTGCGCGATATCCATATTATCGGTTGGGTGACTAAGCGTTACTTCCGAGTGGGCAAGCTATATGACTTGGTACAGCAGAACTTTTTGACTGAAAAAGAGTTTGATGAACTGAGTTTTGCAGAAGGTTATTTATGGCAAATACGTCATTACCTGCATGTATTGACAGGTCGGAACGAAAACAAGCTACTATTTGATTATCAGCGTGAGATTGCCCAGCTAATGGGCTATGAGACTCAACCAGACGACGAGCCTAATGCTGCTGTTGAACGCTTTATGCGAGATTATTATCGCTGTGCCATGCAGATATCGACTCTGTCTGAAATGCTCACCAATCATTATTACGAAACGATTATAGAGCCAAAGCTATCAGATGACGAGCGACCTAAAAAGCATCCGATCAATGCACGCTTTAATCAAGTTGGCGATCAAATCTCTATGGCACATCATCGGGTATTTGCTCAGCATCCAGAAGCCATCCTAGAGATGTTTTTATTGATGGGTCAACATAATATTAAAAACGTCCGTACGCATACCCTGCGCGCATTAAAAATCGCCGCACGTGGTATCGATCAGGTCTATCGTGATAATCCTGCTCACCAAGCCCTGTTTTTAGCCAATTTAAAAGAACAGAATTATCTGTTTCACCGTCTACGTACCATGAACCGCTATGGCGTATTAGGGAATTATATCCCTGCTTTTGCCCAAGTGACTGGTCTTATGCAATACGATTTATTCCATCGTTATACGGTTGATGCGCACACGTTGTTTTTGATTCGGATTTTGCACCGTTTCACGGATTCGCGTTTTTATGAAGACTTTCCACTGGTCAGCTCTATCTTTCAGCGTATTGAACGCAAAGAGATATTAGTACTGGCAGCGATGTTCCATGATATCGCCAAAGGTCGCGGCGGCAATCATAGCGAGCTTGGCCAAACCGAATCGATTGAGTTTTGCTTAGCACATGGCATGAGTTTGGCGGATGCCAACTTGGTCGGCTGGCTGACCCGTTATCATCTATTGATGTCGATGACCGCTCAGAAAAAAGATATCTCAGATCCTGAAGTTGTCACGTTATTCTCAGATCTCGTTGGTAATGTCACCCATCTCAACCATCTATATGTGCTCACCGTCGCAGATATGAACGCTACCAATCCACAGTTGTGGAATAGCTGGCGCGCCACGCTCATGAAACAGCTGTACTCACAAACTCGTCGTATTTTGCGCGCAGATATTGATGCCCCAACCAACCGCCAAGATATGATTAGTGCGACACGCACGCAAGCTTTAAATATGCTGGCCAATGTGAATAATCAGCACATGAATCGCGAAGAAGTACTGAGACTATGGGATGACTTGGGCGACGAGTACTTCTTACGAGAGATCGCTGAGGATATTTTATGGCATACCGAAGCTATCTTGAATCATCCACCGATTGGTCTTGCCTCCAACGCTGATAGTCCGCCATTGGTCGTACTGCGTGAGCATAGAGAGCTGGCACTGGATGCTGTGCAAGTCTTTGTTTATACCCAAGATCAGATGAATCTATTTGCCGTCACTATGGCAGTGTTCGATCAAATGAATCTAGATGTCTTAGATGCACGGATTATTACTGCCACGCGTGACTTCGCTTTGGATTCTTATGTACTGCTTGACCCTACTGGCACGTTATTAATCGATGAAGAGAGTCAGCAAGAGCTCAAGCAACGTTTAATCAGCGCCTTTAAAGACCCCACAGTGCTAAAGATCACAAACAAGCGCATTCCGCGTCAGCTCAGAAACTTTGAAGTGACTACGGTTATCAAATTTGAGTTTAACGAGGCCTCAGATCAGCACGTTATGAGCTTAGAGACACTCGATCAGCCAGGATTACTCGCACGAGTTGGGCAAGTATTCTTGCAAGAGAAGATTGAGGTTCACGCGGCTCGCATTACCACTTTGGGTGAGCGTGCAGAAGATATGTTTTATATCAGTGATCAGAACGATGAGCCTCTATCTGCTGACAGACTAGAAGCCTTAAAATTAGCATTGATTGCCAGTCTTAGTGTGCAGAAAGACTGCCCGCTTTATTAAATCAAATGTGGTGCAGTAGGTACGTCAAAAAAGCCCTATAGAAAAGCAGAAAGCATGCCATTGATAGAATTATCGATGGCATGCTTTTTTATATCTAACTGTATTTATATCCGACTACATTGATATCTAATAGCGAAGCGGTTTCTTATAAAGTGCTTTTGTATATCATCTCGCTAGCGTGCTCATTGAGCTCATCATCAGCAAGATCTGGTGGCAAAATCTCTGCTTCGATATGCTTTTGCGTCAGTATTAAACGCCCAGCATCGACCTCTCTTTTTAGCAAACAATGTAAGCTTGCTAAATGAAAACTTTTGTCAAAATACTCATACATCTCTCTTAGCGAAAGAGGGGCATGGGCATGCACATCTGGATAGAGACTGTCCTCTGCTAAAATAATCATTTCATTCATAGCTTCTTCACGTAGCAACTCGTCTTTGTCGATCTTGCATTGCAAAGTATTCGCCATTTGACCTTTGGCTGCCAACATAACCAAAAATATGATTGTCTGTAAGGTAAACAGAGCAACATATTGCCATAAGGGCAGCATGATACCCAGCAACTTGCTAAGTAACATCAGCAGCATTGCCACGATGACATAGCTGACCAATTGCCATAAGAACCACATCATCAGACTGTTTTCACCGTACCAAAACATTTTTCTTTCTTTACGGTTAATCAGTTGCTGACGCGATTGCCACCAGCTGTGCTCGCGTTGCTTGAGTCGCTCGTACAATTTGGTACGTGGCAGGCTACCATTAGAGTTTTCATCATTGATATCTTTAGCGTCAAGACTATCGGGTTTTGCAACACTAGGCATATCAAATTATCCTTACCATGATCTATCATTAGGACTGATAGAGATTTTTGTATTGTTATAAGTTATCAATTGATAAGATTTTCTGAGCATTTTTCAGCACGTTACCTCTGTGTCTATTTCATCGTTTATGCTCCAATAGCTTGGCAGTCTGAGCATGAAAAGAAGAAAAAGACAAAAAACAAGAGAAGTGCTACACTGCTTAAATGTAAATTTTCTTTATAACTTTATTATTAATTGTCTATTATAGTTACCCTACCTATGAATCACAACTTAACGTACCTGCATCCTTACCCTTTCGCAAAAATGGCTACCCTACTGGCCGATAGCACCCCAGCCCATAACTACAGTGAAATCAAACTGGGTATTGGTGAACCAAAGCATGAGCCACCCGCTTTTGTACTGGACGTACTACGCGAAAATTTGGACAAAATAAGCCGTTACCCAACGACCAATGGCCTGTTTGAGCTACGCCAAACCATTGCACATTGGTTAGAGAAGCGGTTTTTCTTAAATCATGTCGATGCTAATACACAAGTATTGCCAGTGATGGGAACACGCGAGGCTATTTTTAGTTTGGTACAAGCGGTCGTCGATCACAAAGTCATCGATACTGGCAATCATTCGCTGTCTGTATCTGGTCAACCTCCTACCGTGGTCATGCCCAACCCCTTTTATCAAATATATGAGGGTGCGGCCATATTGGCACAAGCAACGCCTTACTTTGTCCCTTGCACACTAGATAATGACTTTAAAGGGGATTATCGCGCAGTACCAAAAGAAGTTTGGGCACGCACGCAGCTTCTGTTTGTCTGTAGTCCGAATAATCCGACAGGCTCAGTCATGACGATGGATGATTGGGAGTACCTCATTCGCCTATCCGATCAGTACGATTTTATCATTGCTAGTGACGAATGCTATAGCGAGCTGTATTTTGATACAGCGCCGATTGGACTGTTGCAAGCCTGCGCGACACTCGGTCGTCATAAATTTAAGAACTGTATCGTCTTTCATTCTTTATCCAAACGCTCAAACCTGCCTGGTTTACGCTCAGGATTTGTGGCGGGTGATGCCAATATATTGCAGGCGTATCTGCAATATCGCACCTATCAAGGCTGTGCCATGCCGATACCGCACCAGCTCGCCTCTATCGCTGCTTGGCAAGATGAAAAGCATGTGGCGCACAATCGCGCACTCTATCAGGAAAAATTTGCCTTATGGATGTCGGAGCTTGGTGACCTATTAGAGTTGCGGATGCCTGAGGCTGGATTTTACTTTTGGATAAAAGCGCCTAAGCAGTTCAATGGTAATGACGAGCTGTTTGTCAAAGCGCTGTATGAGCAAGCCAATATTCATGCTTTAGCAGGTCGCTATCTATCACGTGAGGTGAATGGTAAAAACCCTGGGCAAGGTTATGTGCGTATTGCTCTGGTCGCTAGTGTCGATGAGAGCCGTGAAGCAATAAGCCGTATTCGAAAACTACTTGGCGCATAGGATGCATAAGCAGTGCTTTGCACGCATTAATCTTCAAGAACAACACCAACCTCTAATAGCCACAATATAAATGTGGTTATTAGAGGTTTTTTGCTGCAATAGTGCTATAGTAAAGTATCTTTTACCTAGGGCGTGTCCTCACTCTGAACAATAAACTTTAAATGGTAACACGCCCAATATGCCATCAAGGATGATGCCATGGCCCATCTTGATTTTACCCAGCCGCCCTTTGATGTATTAAGTATGGCTGAACGTCAAAGTATTAGAAAAAACACCCAAATCCGCTATCTTGCCAAAAGCGAAAGTTTACTAGCAGAAGAGCTGCAATGTCTGTATGTGGTCATCAAAGGACAAATTGAACAGTCACTCGACGGTGAGTTCGTCGGCTCCTATTTGGGCAGCAACCATTCTGATCATCTCAATAATAACGACTGGTTCGACAGTCGTCGTCTGCCCGAGTTATCGGCAAACGGCAATCCTAATATCGAAGCCGTACAGACATATCAATTTACAGCGACCGAAGACACTTTGCTGCTACAAGTTGCTGGTAGCGCAGTCGACAAAATCAGCGCACAAAATCATCTAGTACGCCAAATGCTATCTGACAAACTTCCTGAACGGTTAAAAGCCTTACAGCAGAGACGCAATCACAAAGTAACCAATCCTAACGCCTATAACGATCAGCAAGAAGTTCAGCAAATCATGCTGCAACCAGTGATAGATGTCAGTTTATTGCCCGTACATATTGTGGATGCCAGTAACAGCCTGTATGACGCCGCCTGCATCATGACTCAGGTAGGGCTAAAACACGTACTGGTACGACCATCAAATTCTTTAGAAAACACTGAAGATAAGCATCATGGCACAGGGCATCTATTGGGGATTTTAACCGATACCGATATTTGCCGCGCGGTGAGTGAGCAGCAGAACCCTGCCACGACTACCTGCCAGCGTTATGCTAACTTTAATCTGCGTACCATCAACGCCACTGATGAAATTGGTGACGCACTATTGACCATGACTCGCTATCGTATCCATAGATTGCCAGTGATTGATCAGAATGGTGACGTGGCAGGAGTACTCGGACAGAGCGATATGCTCGCTCATATTGGTCATCATTCACAACTCATTAGTATTCAAATCGAACAGGCAAAGGATCTATCAAGCCTAGATACTGCAGTCGAGCTTATCGGTCGTTATATTCGTGTGCAACATCAAAATGGCGTCAAAATCGGCAACATCAGTCGCATGGTACAGACGCTCAACGCGCAAGTATTTACCAAGCTCTGGCAACTCATCGTGCCTGATGAAGTCATGGCAAACACCTGCCTCATCGTCATGGGATCAGAGGGTCGTGGTGAGCAAATCATGCGTACTGACCAAGATAATGCGCTCATCATGCGTGATGGTTACACCCATGATAATCTGGCACAGTTTGCTGATACTTTTAATAGCCATTTGGCGACGTTAGGTTATCCCTTGTGCGACGGCAATATCATGATGACCAACCCCATGTGGCGACAGCCGCTAAAAGCGTTTAATGCGCAAATCAGTTTATGGTTTAAAAACACCGATCCGATGCATGGTATTTATTTGTCCGCTATCCTCGATGGTGAATATGTTTGCGGTGACGAGTCGTTATTGACTCAAGTACGTCAACATCTAAAAGTGGCTCATCGACAGTCAGACCCTATGTTTGTACGCCAGTTCGCACGCGCCGCGCTACAGTTCGGTGATGTGAATCAGTGGTGGCAAAAATTTGTTCCACTACTAGGTGGCAAATCAGACTCGCACGATATCGACCTAAAAAAAGCCGGTATCTTTCCACTGGTTCATGGTATTCGTACCTTGGCGCTAGAAAATGACATTTTAGAAGTCCCCAGTACCAAAAATCGCCTAAAGGCTTTAGTAAAAACCCAAGCATTGACCCAAGAGCGTGCAGACAACTTGTTAGAGGCTTTGGAATTCTTTATGGCACAGCGTTTATCAGTTGCTCTGTCTACCGATGACAGACACGCACGCCAAGTAAATCCAACGACGCTGACGGCACTTGAGCGTGACTTGTTAAAAGAGTGTCTGTCCGTGGTCAAAAGCTTTAAGACACAGCTACGCCAACACTATCAATTAGAAATAGCATAAACAAATGAGCACGCATATGAGTTGGCTAAAACAGTTGTCTTGCACTTGGCAAAAGACGCAATTACAGCGTCCAGAGTTGGCCTCGATGTTTACCCAACCGGTGGCTGAGCAGTGGGTGGCGATTGACTGTGAGATGACAGGACTCAATCACAAAAAGCATCATGTACTGTCTGTCGCAGCGATTCATATCAATGGCAATACTATTGATACGGGCAATGGCATGCACTTGGTCTGTAGACCACCGGTGATGCCTGACCGCGATACCATTGTCATTCACGGCTTGCGTACCGCTGATGTCGAGCATGGTATGAGCTATGATGAAATGCTGGCGCTGCTGCTACCATTTATAGATAACAGGCCTATTATTGGGTTTTGTACTCAACTAGATACTGGGTTTTTGAATCCTTTGGTCAAGCGCTATATGGGTACCACGCTACCAAACGAAATCATCGATGTGCGCAATTTATACAGTCGTCGTATGAGTGGTCACACCCAAGGCCTCTCTGGCCAATCGCAGCATTTGACCAATATATTAGCGCATTATAATATTCCTGATCTGGGCGCTCACGATGCTTATAACGATGCCATTATGACGGCAATGGCTTTTTTGCACATGCGTTAATATCATTTGTAGATAACAAAATCGAGCTTTTAACAAGCCTCTCAACCTACGCGAAAACAGCAACTCATGTTAGTATAGTCGGCTTTTACCACCGACTAAAAGATGCTCATGCGACCTACTTCCAAACGCTCTCGTTCTCATGCCCTTGTTGCCAAACTTTCACCGATTTTTCACCATCTACGACCGTTTAGTCAGGTGAGTAAACACTTAGTCGTACTGGCATTAGTCGCAACGCCGCTATATGCACAGGCAGCATTACCAGCAGCCATTCAAGCGGCACTATCACGAGCTGATTTAACGGAAGCTGATATTAGCATTATCATTACGCCAGTCGGTGATAAAAATGCCAGTCACCTGCCTGCTCCTATTCAAGTCATTGACAGCCAGTCGGATAGCTCTTCTGAGAGTACTTCGCAACCAGCGCTAATGACTAATGCAACTTCTGACACCAATAACAGTGGCCAGAAAACAACGCAGAGTGACACTCGCGATGAAAAAAACCATTTAGTGCAACCAAGCACATTGGTTACGATTGAACAGCGCACGATTAAAAAGCGTGAGCAAGCACTGCATGCTTATACGGATGACCCTTACACTTACCAAAGTTTAGAAAGTATCCCAACCGTACTGGGTGACTCATCCAAAACAACAGTCATTGACGATCATAATAGTCAAGAAAATGGCAATACTGATAGCAAAATGGGCACACCGTCTATAAAGATGTCATTTTCACCACTACTGAGTCATCAACCCGATGTTGCTCGTACGCCTGCCAGTACCATGAAACTCGTTCCCAGTTTTATCGCTTTAGATACTCTGGGGGCTGGCTTCGTCTGGCATACACGTGTCTACCATACTGGCCTTGTCATCGGTGATCGTCTACACGGTGACTTGGTTATACAAGGCAGTGGCGATCCAAAAATGACCCATGAGCGTTTGGCTCAATTGCTCTATAAAGTACAATCATCTGGCATTCATCACATCGACGGAGATATCATCATCGACAGCGCTGTCTTTAAAAATATCACTAAAGACCCCGCCGCTTTTGACAACTCACCACTGCGTCCTTATAACGCCAGCCCCGATGGTTTTTTGGTTAACTTCAGTACTATCGGTATCAAAAGCTACCCATTAGACAATGGTCAAGCCAGCCTGACTTATACGCCGCAATTAGCAAACTATCAATTACCCACTACCATCAATACTCGATCAGCGAGCTGTGGACAAGCAAGCTATAGCCTCTCGCCGCAGTGGCAAACCAAACAACTGCTATTAAATGCCGACTTGCCAAGCAGCTGCGGCGAGCATGTTTTTTATGTTGCGTATCCTGATGCCAAAGACTTTGCTGCACGTATCATCGCCGAAAAATGGCAGGCGCTAGGCAATACACTCAGTGGTGATGTCATCACACAAGAAGTCCCTTATGCGGGGACAAAGTCTCTAAAATCAACACACGGTCTCACAGCATTGTCTATGTCACCGCTGCCTATTGTCAGCTATCCATCCTTGAATCTCACTCAGCAAATTTATGATATTAACCACTTCTCCAATAATGTCATGGCTGAACAAGTGGCTCTGTCGATAGGGGCTTATGGCAATGCCAAGGGCGTTAAAACTCATGACGAAACGCCTGTAAATACACATAATAACGCAAGTAGCTTATACCAATTTGGTAAACCTGCTACTACTGACTATCCAGCAGCCCTACAGAGCATCAATCAATGGTGGCAAACCAATCTCAGCACGCCACCGCCTCATCTCACCAACGGCTCAGGACTCTGCCGCGACTGCACCATCACCGCGGCCAATCTAAGCGAGCTATTAACATACGCTTATGATAGTCCAAGCTTCGATGCTTACATCAACTCACTAGGTGTGGCAGGTGTCAGCGGCACCATCACCGCGCATGGCGAACGCTTGCCCGAATCAGCAGCCATTGGCCGTGCATGGATAAAAACGGGTACTCTAAACAACGTGACCTCGATGGCAGGTTATGTCAAAGGACTGTCAGGGCAGGATTATGTCGTCGTGGGACTTATCAATAGTGAGCAATCTCTAAACACTTATACCGCTAGACCAGTATTAGATGCGATGCTCGATTGGACCGCTGAGCATTGATTACTTTTATCAAAAATACTTTTTAATGAATAATTGATAATATATTAACTTCAACCTTATGTTTTTACCCTTATAAAGGTCAGATTATGCCACGCAAGATAACCAATCTTAGCAAGCCTAGCCCTCAGTCGAATCGTGATGGGCTAACGAAAAATCATGGATTGGCTCAACCCAAACTGGCGCAGTATATTGGTTTTTTTGCAGTTGGTTATACACTTGCCAGCGCAGTGTTTATGATGATTCAAACCCAGCTTACCTTGAACTCACAACTGGTCACGGTGCTGTCTATCATTATTGGTGCTTACATCGCAGTCAGTAAATTCGTCAAGCATCAGCAGCGAGCATTGAATAGAAGTGAAATTAATCGCATCATGTTGAGCGGGGTTGCTGTTATCTGGCTAGTAACTGCGCTTTACTTCGTCGCCATATGGTTTTGGTTATTTGATACAGTGAGCCGTGAAGTCTTAGTCGATATGGCGATGCAAAAACCTTTGCCACTGCTCTCAGCACTCGTCATGATATTGGTACTCACATTGGTCAGTGCTCGAATCAGTCTTTGGGTGCTCAACAGCCTACTTGACCCCAAACGCAAAACTCGATAGGCAACTGGCAAGCAAAGGAAACTATAAGTAGCGAAAACCGTCTCATTTATTGAGCTGTATCGCCTATAAAATATTGCGTTAACGTTAATGGGTAAAATTTTGGATAATGACTTATTTTGGACAATAACCTACTTTGAATAGGAGCACGCATCATGGAAATGTTCTTTTTTGACAACATAGACAAGCTTGGACGTATCGTCTTAACGACCGTTATGATTTACGTATTCATCGTGCTGATTACCAAAATCTCTGGCAAACGCTCCACATCACAGCTCAACAACTTTGATTGGGTCGTTACCGTGATGATTGGCTCATTAGGTGCCAGTACTATTTTGCTAAAAGACATTCCTTTTGTCGAAGGGGCCTCATCGATTTTAGTGCTTTATGTGTTGCAGTTTTTGGTCACCAAATATGCATCTATTTCAACGCCCTTTAGCAGTTTTATTTTGTCTGAGCCACGTATCGTCTTTTATCAAGGACAGTTTTTGCCAGATGCAATGCGAGATGAACGGCTGACCCGTCAAGAAATCGAATGTGCGATGCGCTCTGAAGGCATGAACAGTTTTGATGATATTGAAGCCATTGTCTTTGAGTCTGATGCCCAGCTTACTATTATTCCAAAGCCAAGCACGACTGATGCGAGCAAGGATAACCCAAACACAGACTCGACTGTCTCAGATACTATTGCACCGCTAATGTAAAATATATAGTCGGTGAACTACTAAACCGCTACAGCGTTACCCTCCTTAGATGTACTACTTGTACAATCTGCAGTCGGCTGCCTTGTACCCATTTTAGAGTTCTTTGACTATAGAGCATCACACTTTTCGTTTTATCAATTATTGAAATGGTAACTACTATGAAGGTAAGAATTTTGACCGTCGGTAATAAAATGCCCAAATGGGTACAGATGGGTTTTGATGAATATTTTAAACGTATCCAACCCATGCTCAGCACAGAAATTGTTGAGCTGGCTGCGGCAAAACGCGCAAAAAACCCTTCGGATGCCAATTTAGCACAGTACCGTGAGCAGGAAGGCCAGGCAATATTGTCCGCTCATAACACGTCAGGTCGTGAGCAATTATGGGTATTGGATGTCAAAGGTAAGATGATTTCGACAGAAGGATTGGCTGATAAACTGGCTGATGGCATGCAGCGAGGCGATGATATCGCTCTAGTCATCGGCGGCGCAGATGGTGTCTCGCCAGAAGTCTTAGCCAAAGCCGATGTAAAGCTATCACTATCAGCGCTGACATTACCGCACCCGTTGGTACGTGTTGTGCTCATGGAACAGTTGTATCGAGCGATGAGTATCAATAATAATCACCCTTACCACCGTGGAAACTAGATAGATTAGACATGTAAAAAACGACCACGACATTTTAATTAAACCACTCAAAACATCAATCGTAGAACGGATTGAAAAACTGGTGTACGCCCTAATACATAGAACATGAAATATCCAAAAACTGCGACATCTGACGCCTCTCGTCCAAGCCATCAACACGACGATTCCTATCCTAATTCGCCAACGCCTATCACTGCGGCTGGTGTTTGGGCAGATGCACCTGAGGTAGCCCCCAATGCTACTAAATTTGCGAAGCTACCAGCGGTATTTATCTCGCATGGAGCGCCCACGCTTGCTATCGAGCAATCATCTACGACCAGCGCGCTAGCACGTATCGGGCAAAACTTACCAAAGCCACGTGCCATCCTTATTATGTCTGCGCATTGGCAGTCATCCAAGCTTGAAATCAGTAGCAATCCACAACCGAAGACTTGGCACGACTTTTCAGGGTTTTCGCCTGAGTTGTACGAGCTACAATATCCAGCAGCTGGTCATCCCACACTTGCGGAATCACTCGCACAACAGCTCACCGCACGCGGTATTACTTGTAGCGTCAATCCTGTACGTGCGTCTGATCATGGCGTGTGGGCACCTCTCAGACATCTGTACCCAGAGGCAGACATACCTATCGTACAACTATCTTTACCGCGGCATTATGACAGTGTCGCCTGTTATCAATTGGGCGCACAACTAGCACGACTGCGCCATGAGCAAATACTTATTATTGGGTCAGGTAACATCACACATAACCTGAGCGCCATGCGCTGGCAATCTGACAGTATCGATCAAGCGGCCAAAGACTTTAAGCTATGGCTACTACAGCAGCTTAAGATAGACATACCCACTGCTCTCGACTGGCAGCAATACCCTAATTATAAAAACATTCATCCGAGTGACGAGCATTTGCTACCGCTATTCTTTGCACTAGGCACCGGTCAGCGCGTCTCAGTCGTCCATCAAAGCATGGCACATCATAGTTTGGGTATGGATATTTATCGCTTTGATTAACATGTACTAGGCCGTGTCCTCATCATAGCGCTACTGTTCAAAAGCAGCTTTCGTAAACAATCCAGCACGCTCAAACTCACCTGCCACACTAAACAGCGTGGCTTCATCGTTCATACGCCCAATCAACTGCATACCAATCGGCAAGCCTTTTTTGCTCATTCCGAGTGGCAACGACATAGCAGGTAGGCCTGTGACATTGCCTAATAACGTAAAGGCCATTTTGCCTAGTATTGGTTGGCTCAGTTTTTCAATCATGCCAGAGCGAAAAGCATACTTACCCATATCAAAGCCTTTATTGAGAAACTCTGCACTACGCATTAGCATTTCATCCGTGCGGCTGGGTGGCAATACTCCATGCTTGACCGCAGGTGTGGGTACGGTCGGGCACAAAATCATATCGTAGGTTTCAAGCAATAAGCCAGTCTGATATTGGCTATGATGCCAGCCATGTTTGGCATGAGCCAAATCAACTGCTGATAGTGAGCAACCTAGTAGTGCCATATTATAAGTTTGCGGCTCTAGATTCTGGATATGTTCGATACCAAAATCACGCTCGATATTGTCAATGGTAAATGCGGTATGAGCACAAACCACCACCATAAAATCATGCCAAAATTGTTCAATATCAATATTAGGTTCGGCAGGTACTACTCGGTGACCCATGGCTTCTAGTTGCTTGGCGGTTTGCTCGAGGACCGCCAGTACTTCTTTGTCCACCACAGTATTAGCAATCAACGGCTTCTGATGTAAAGCAATGGTTAATTGTCTTGGCGCGCGCATGGCGGCTTGTAAAAAAGTACCCTGTGGTGGCGCGATGACATACGGAGCACCGATTTCTACACCGCTTGTCGCATCGAGCATAGCAGCGCTATCACGTACGCTACGTGTAATCACATGGTCAGCGACTGCTCCCTCCCAACCCTCTCCAAATGACGGGCCCATTGGGTTACGACCACGGCTAGGTTTGAGTCCAAACGCGCCGCACCACGCAGCGGGAAAACGTATCGAGCCACCGCCATCACCTGCGCCTGCCATCGGTACGATACCACTCGCAACTGCTGCTGCACTGCCGCCAGATGAGCCACCAGAGCTATAGCACTTCTTAAATGGATTATGAGTCGCGCCATGAGCTTTGGGTTCAGTCGTGATAATCAAACCAAACTCAGGCGTATTCGTTTTACCAAAGGTATTAACGCCAGTGGCTTTCATCCGTTTGACGATTTCGCTGTCTTTTTCTGAGATAATATGGACGCTACGACTACCCATCGTGATGGGTTCATCAGCGAAACTAAACGATAAATCTTTTAATAGATAAGGCACACCATTAAATACACCAGAGGGCAATCCTGCCTGCGCCGCACGATACGCACGTTCATCAAAACGGTGGATAATGGCATTTAATTTGGGATTGAGTGTGTTTGCTTGGTGAACTGCTGCATCTAACAACTCCTTGGCGCTGACCTCACCTGCATTGACCAATGCAGCTAATGCGAGACCATCGTACTGGGTGTACTCTTTAAACATAACTGACCTTCCTTGGAGAGTAATTGAATGGAAAATTATTAAAATTAACAAATATTTATCGATAAATAACTGTCAGTTTAGTATAAAAAACCACTACTTATGATTGATAAATGGACTCATTAGTCACTTAGGTACTGAATTGCCTGTTATCCATGCATGAATTTAATCTTAGATAATTACAGTGTGTTTAATGACAATATTTCAGTATTATATTCCTAAGCACTTAATTACTCACTAAAAAACATACTTAGGCTTACCCAATAAAAAAGGCGAGCCACTTTCGTGACTCGCCTTCTTATATCATCAAATCTAAGCGCTACATTAACAGCTCACGCTTGCCGCTTTTACCCATCGAGCTGACCAGTCCAGCGTCCTCCATCGAGTCGACAATACGTGCTGCACGGTTATAGCCAATACTAAATTTACGTTGGATGCTAGAAGCTGACACTTTGCGTGTTTCCATAATAAAGGCAACTGCATCATTGTATAAGTCATCATCTTCACCAGAGGCGTTGCTTGAGCTACCACCACCGCCTGGACTAGATAATTCAAAATTCCCTGCCATGTTATCAATATAGTCGGGTGCACCGCGCTCACGCCAAGCGTCACAAACACGGTTGACTTCTTCATCACTGACATACGCACCATGCACACGATCAGGCTCAATTTGCCCAGGCCCTAAGAACAACATATCACCATTGCCTAGCATATCCTCAGCACCACCACTATCCAAGATAGTCCGCGAATCGACTTTTGAGTTCACGCGCAATGCCGCACGTACTGGGATGTTGGCTTTGATCAAACCAGTGATGACATCTACCGATGGACGCTGAGTGGCTAACATCAAATGAATACCGGCTGCCCGCGATTTTTGTGCCAAGCGTGTGATGAGTTCTTCAGCTTGTTTTCCGACCTGCATAATCATATCGGCAAACTCATCCGCAACGATGACAATCATTGGCAAAGTTTTGAGCTTAGGCGCTTGGCTAATGCTCACGCTATCATTCGGTCGCCACAATGGGTCAAGCATTGGATTGCCTGACTGTTCGGCAGCCCGCACTTTTTTATTGAATTCATCAAGCTTACGAACTTTCAGTAAGCTCATCAGCTGATAACGGCGTTCCATCTCTGCCACACACCATGACAAGGCACTGGCAGCTTCCGTCATATCTGTCACAACAGGCGTTAATAGATGCGGAATATCATTGTAGTTGGCAAGCTCAAGCTGCTTGGGATCAATAAGAATCAGACGCAGCTCATTAGGCGTATATTTGAGTAGCATCGACAGTAGCATTGAGTTAACCAGAACCGATTTACCAGAACCTGTCGTACCAGCGACCAACATATGCGGCGCACGTGCAAGGTCAGTAATAATAGGTTTACCGCCAATATCTTTACCCATCGCCATGCTAATTTGCGCTTTTGGGTCTTTAAACTTTTCAGTATTTAGCAGCTCTATCAGACGTACCATTTCACGCTTTGGATTTGGTACTTCAATACCAATATATGGCTTACCCGGTATTACCTCAACCACACGCAGAGACGCCATAGACAGCGAGCGTGCTAAGTCACGCGAAATGCCCGTTACCTTGCTAGCCTTTACACCTGCCGCCAGCTCGACCTCAAAACGTGTCACGACTGGCCCCGGAATCGCATTGACAACCGATGCTTTTACATTGAATTCTTGTAGTTTGATTTCTAACAATTCTGATAGCTCAACCAGTTTTTCTTCGGTATAACTCGGTTGGCGATTTGGGTCTGGATTGTCTAAAATCGACATCTCAGGAATAGGCGACAAACTACTACGATAAGCCGCCGTTTGCATTGAGCGTGACTTTGTACTAAACGCTGCATCATCGCTAATATGGGGCATAACAGGAGCAGCGTCATCAGCGCTCGTATCATCTGGCATCATATCAGCAATATGGTTACTAGAATCTCCTTCAGGTATGTCAAAACTCACATTGGATTTAGGGGCAACAACTGGCTCAGCGACAACAGTTGGTGGTAATGTTGGATTGGCAGGTGGTGTATTGGTCGGCGTCATATCGGCCATTTCTGACATTGGCTCAATAGCTTCTGCTGCCAGTTGAATAGCTGACTTTGCAATCGCAGCCGACGATGCAGCACTATTCAATATCTCAGTTTCATTACTAAACGATTTATCAGCAGACGGACTCGAATCACGAGCAGCTGAAGAAACAGGTATATTCGAAGGCTTATTATCAGAAAGCTTGCTATTAGGAGGCTGTATATTAACAGCATCGCCACTGGTCAAATCTGGCGCAGGCTCTACGACTGCTTCTCGTACTGGCTGCTCCGCGACACTGCCTGATTTAGACGTTGCTATAGACGCTTCAGTAGTAGGTACTGAAATATCTGCATGCTCTGCTAGCCAAGCATCTGCCAATGTATCAATATTATCTACTGGTACATCAAGCCCAGAATCTGCCGTATCTTGGTAAGCTGTCTCACTATACTCCAACTCATCAGTTGGTAACTGAACATCAGCTATTTCTGCGCTTGATACAGTCGGAGCAGATGGCACCGCTGATTCTAGCGACTCAGTATTGGTATGACTAAATTCAGTATGATTAGGTACTGGTGCAGTAGCATCTGAACCATGACCGTTATTAGTATTGGTGTTATAAGCTAATTGCTCACTGGCCAATAAATCATCAACGGTATTTGCATCGTTCCAAGCAAAGCTCGGCTCTACTTTACGGATAGGCGTCATTACAGAGCTTGACGTCGGCGATGTATTAGCATGATTGACTGTATCATCAATTGTACCGCTAGGTGCCGCTGTTGCCGCCTGTAGCTGTTGGCTATTTTCATTATTAGACATGGCATTTGAATTAGACATAGCCGCTTGCGTTGCTGCTGCCATCGACGCTTTTACGCTATCAGCAAGCCCTGATGTTGACAAAAAGTCCGACAAAACATTGCTGAAACGACCACTATTCTCTACTGCTTTTACACTATCTTCAGAGTGTAGCTCAAGCGGTAACTGCTGCTGTTCTGAGATTTCTTTAGCTGTTTTATTCGTTGCTATACGTTCATCGTTTTGCTCTGAGATAATACCTTCTTGAGCAGAGATATCATCATGCGCCATGCCTTTGTCTTTGACCCCTGAACCAAGCCATGACAACGCTGTCACTTTTTGATAAATCGCAAGCCAATGAATATTAAAGGCAAAAGTCGCCGTGATAATAACGAAAACCGTTAAGAAAAGCACACTCCCCCACTGCGATAAAAGCTGAGCCAGTCGAGACTGTAGCTCCAACCCTATGATACCGCCAGCAACCCCTTCTAGCCTTGTCGCTGTTGGATCCGTTACGTGCTGGACCAACGCAACCAATTGTGCAAATAAAGCACTGGCACTCAATAATAAAAACACATAAGCAATCAAACGCATCAGCCAAAATGTTGGCTTGTTGTCCCACCAGATAAGGATAGACTCATACACCAAAAATGCTAACAGCCACCATGCACCAAAACCAAAGAAGCTATAGAGCAAGTCCGATAACCAAGCACCCGATGCGCCACCCACATTATTAATCGTGGTCATATCACTACTGATATGCGACCAGCTAGGGTCGTTACCTGTATACGTCATCAAGATGACAAAGAGATAAACGGCCAGTATTAACCCAAGGAGGGTAAATATTCCCTTTTTTAAATACTCAATAAGCGGTGCTGATATCACGTAAGATCTGCCTTGTTATTAATACTAAATGGTCGTCAACGCATGACTAAGCTTAATCATGCTGACATAAAGTGCTGACATAGAGATACTGATATAGAAGTGCGGATATAAATATCTCTGGCAAAGCATTTAGAACGCATTGTCTGTCATAAAGACGAGTCATGACAGCCTTCTTTCTGCGCTCCAATACACTTGGCATAACTTCTTATAATAACAAATACATAGGTACAGTGGCGACAGTCTTCTAAAGAAAGAGTGCAAGAAAGTTAGCTAATATGCGATTTAGATAAAAAACCCTACTTTTAGCAATATAGCTCACAGAATAAGGCTAACAATCTTATATAGACCTTATAAAATAGTCGTCATTTATGGCAACAATACTTCAAGGTTTATATGCTTTAATTCTAATGATATCCATGTTGATTTTAGCAAACTTGCACTTTGCCCGCCGTGCCCTTATGTTATTATCACACAGCAATGAGAAAAACCATATTAGTCGTCATTTTGAAAAAATTTACTATATTAGACTTCTTGCATAAGTCATCGCTAGCCCTCGTGACTCCGTCAGTGAAAATCAATGAACTGGTACTTTTGCAAAAGATCTATTAATCACTCCTATTTTTAACTTTTTATATTTAGCAAGGAATTACCCATGGCAACTGAAAATACAGCGCCACGTCACGAAAAACTCATCATCCTAGGCTCAGGTCCTGCTGGTTATTCTGCTGCCGTTTATGCCGCACGCGCCAACCTAAAGCCTGTCATGGTCACTGGTATGGAAGTGGGCGGACAGCTAACCACCACCACCGAAGTCGATAACTGGCCGGGCGATGCTCATGACTTAACAGGCCCTGCATTGATGGAACGCATGAAAGCCCACGCAGAACGCTTCGGTACCGAACTGGTCTATGACCATATCAACGAAGTAAACTTGAATGAGCGCCCTTTCCAATTAACGGGTAATAATGGCAGCTACACTTGCGATGCCCTAATCATCTCAACAGGTGCCTCTGCCCAGTATCTAGGACTAGAGTCAGAAACCAAATTCAGAGGCCTTGGCGTTTCAGCTTGTGCCACTTGTGATGGTTTCTTCTATAAGAACCAAAAAGTCGCTGTCATCGGTGGTGGTAATACGGCTGTCGAAGAAGCTCTCTATCTATCAAACATTGCTTCTGAAGTAACCTTAGTCCATCGCCGTGATAGCTTACGCTCTGAGAAAATCCTACAAGACAAACTGTTTGAAAAAGCCAAAAATGGTAATGTCAAAATCGAGTGGAATCACAGTGTTGAAGAAGTGGTTGGTGATGACATGGGCGTCAATGGCGTTGTTATCAAATCAACCATTGATGGCAGCACCAAGCAACTAGATGTATTTGGCATGTTTGTGGCAATCGGTCATAAGCCTAATACGGACTTGTTCAAAGGTCAGCTAGATATGAAAGATGGCTATCTTACTGTCCAAAGCGGCTTAGTAGGTAATGCCACGCAAACCAGTATCGAAGGGGTGTTTGCAGCAGGCGATGTCGCCGATCATGTCTATCGTCAAGCCATCACATCTGCTGGCACTGGCTGTATGGCAGCACTTGATGCTGAAAAATACTTGGATGCATTGGGAGAGACCGTTGCTCGTGATCATACTTACGACTCAACACTAACTGCAGATAAAGAAGCCTAAATGGGCAACTTTACTCAACAGAACGATCAACACATCACGCCTGAGACCTTAAAAAGTCTTGGGCGTTATGACTTTCCTGATCCTATTTCTATCGACCCTGACGGCATTGGCATCGTCGCTATGGGTGGCGATTTGGCACCAGAAACCCTCATCTCTGCTTATGCACAAGGACTGTTCCCTTGGTTTAATGAAGATGAGCCGATCGCTTGGTGGTGCCCTGAACCACGATGTGTAATAGTGCCAACAGACTATCAGCCAAGCAAGTCACTACGCAAACAAGCGAATCGTGCCCGTTGGCAACTGACCCTTAATCAAGCGTTTGATGACGTCATACATGCCTGTAGCTTACCACGCAGCGACGGCCTTAATGACAATCAGCCTGAAGGAGAGCATACTTGGATTCATGATGAAATGATTGAAGCCTACACCAAATTACATGCGCAAGGGTTTGCACATAGTGTGGAAGTTTGGGATGATAAAGGGCAATTGGTCGGCGGGCTTTATGGGTTAAAAATAGGCAATATCTATTTTGGTGAGTCGATGTTTCACTGCGCTTCCAATGCCTCAAAGTTAGCTTTTTGGGGTCTAATGCGCTTATGTGAACAAAGCCATGTAGCGTTGGTCGACTGTCAATTACCGAACGATCATCTTATGAGCTTAGGCGCAACGACCTTACCACGCGTGAAGTTCCTTACTCAGTTAGATTCATTAATAGCTGGCAATGCCGTCACATGGCATGGTGACTCGCACAAACCGTTGCCAGTATCGCAACTGAATAACGAAGAACCTTGGCAGCTCAATTTATAATGAGCATTATGGCTATTAACAAGCACTTAACTATAGACCTATGAGACCATTATGGCATCTGATAAATCGTTTTTGTTAATTGGGGCGCTAGCAAAAAAAGCCAATACTACTAAGGATACCGTGCGCCATTATGACCAATTGGGTTTGCTAAAATCACGTAAGCGTCAAGCAGGATCGCGATTGTATACTGAGTTTCATCCAGAATGTGTCGAACGCATCGAGCTAATCAAGAGTGCTCAAACGGTAGGCTTCACTCTCAACGAAATGAAAGATAGCTTCAATGATTTTTATGCTGGGAAAATTAGCCTCGATGAACAATTAAGTTTTAATCAAAAAAAGCTGGATCAAGTTCAAAAACAGCAAGCCAATACTAGCATCATGATTGAGCTCTTGAGCGAACGAATTAAAGAGCTTAAAGCTATGCAGGCAAACAGCGACTAAAATTATCGTATAAAATCTGATGAACAAATATCTTAAAACAATAAAGCCAATTCAACTCATATGTCACTACCGATAAACATACTGCATTATTAAAGCATCGACTGCTGGCTTATGTGGCTGTTGATAATAGCCTTTGCGTTTATGGATCACCACAAACTCTTGTCTTTCATATAGTGCTATCGCAGGAGCGTTATCTGCACGCACTTCTAATAACAGATTGCCCACCTGATTGTCCTTTAATACTACGTTCAACCTAGCAAAAAGCTGCGACGCAATACCTTGGCGTTGATAATCAGGGCGTGTGCCAATGCGCAGGATTTCTGCTTGTTCAAACATCACTTGGTATAAGCAGTAACCAACCACTTCATTAGTCTCCGTACTCATAGCAACCATTAAATCTATACTATCTTGTTCGAGCAAATCATTCAGAGCCTGTTCAGTCCATGGCTCTTGTAACTGGACAACACTCTCGATCGTCGCAACTGCTTGGACAAACGTTACACGTTCTTCTGCTTTAGACCCTAGTGTCTTTATATTAAAAATCTGCACTTTTTATCTCTTTTCTTGAAATACATTTTATATTATCGCCGATTATAGCTACATCCCCATAACTTTTCTTTACTTATAAACCCCCATAAAAAAAGCCGTTCTCAATAAAGAGAACGGCTTTTGACTAACAAGTTAAATACTAGGATCAGTATTAAACGTTAACGTTAGCAACAACACCAGCGCCTACAGTACGGCCGCCTTCACGAATAGCGAAGCGAAGACCTTTGTCCATAGCGAT
>NZ_JADYWY010000011.1:0-104646 GCF_015864635.1 Psychrobacter sp. SZ93C1
TGATCATGTTTTTAACATAATCGGCGTGACCTGGGCAATCTACGTGAGCATAGTGACGTGCATCTGTGTCATATTCTACGTGTGAGGTGTTGATGGTGATACCACGTGCTTTTTCTTCTGGTGCTGAGTCAATAGACGCGTAGTCTTTGGCTTCGCCACCTGAAGTGATTGCAGCTACAGTCGCGATAGCAGCTGTTAGGGTTGTTTTACCGTGGTCAACGTGTCCGATGGTACCAACGTTGACATGCGGTTTTAGACGTTCAAACTTGGCCTTTGCCATGGGTATTTCCTCTTTTTTTGGGATCAAATGCTTGGCTCGTATAAATACGACAACTAAGGCAATCTTGACCTCATTAAGATAATTGTTAAAAAATCACACATACTAATGTGCAGATATTATAAGAAAATAACAGCCAATAACAAGTCTTTTAACAAGTTATTGGCGTATTTTTCGATGACGATATAATGATATTAGCTATATTGCCGTCTTTAATAAATTTTTACTTACTCGTCATCATCTTTATTGTTGAACTTAGAGATGATTTCAGCAGCAACTGATTTTGGAATCTCAGCGTACTTTTGGAATTCCATTGAATAAGTAGCACGGCCTTGTGACATTGAGCGCATTTGTGTGGCATAACCAAACATTTCCGCTAATGGTACTTCAGCACGAATCTGTTTAGTACCGCCAGGCAAGTCTTCCATACCCTGTACTAAACCACGACGACGGCTAAGATCGCCCATGATGTCGCCCATATAATCTTCAGGCGTTTCAACTTCTACTTTCATTACTGGCTCAAGTAGTGCTGGGTCAGCTGCCATGAAACCTTTTCTGAAGGCCATAGAACCAGCCATCTTGAATGACAATTCATCAGAATCGACATCATGATAAGAACCATCATACAAAGTCGCTTTTACGCCAACTACTGGGTAACCAGCAAGTACGCCGTTTTTCATGCGCTCTTGGATACCTTTATCAACGGCACCATGGAATTCTTTTGGTACAGTACCACCAACAACTTCTTCAGCGAATTCATACTCAGTATCGCCAGCTGGATCAAGTGGCTCAAGACGTAACCAAACATGACCGAACTTACCACGACCACCTGTTTGACGTACGAACTTGCCTTCTTGTTCAACAGTGTTACGAATCGTTTCACGATAAGCAACCTGTGGTGCACCGATGTTAGCTTCAACGTTGAATTCACGCTTCATACGGTCAACAAGAATTTCTAAATGCAGCTCACCCATACCACTGATGATTGTCTGACCAGATTCTTCGTCAGTATGTACACGGAACGATGGATCTTCTTTAGCCAAACGACCTAAAGCGATTGACATTCTTTCTTGGTCAGCTTTGGTCTTAGGTTCAACCGCTAGGCTGATAACTGGATCTGGGAATTCCATACGCTCAAGCGTGATAACATTTTGCTCATCACATAGCGTATCACCAGTAGTTACGTCTTTCATACCAACCAATGCAGCGATGTCACCAGTACGGATTTCTTGCAACTCTTCTTGAGAGTTAGCCATCATCTGTACGATACGACCAACGCGCTCACGCTTCATTTTAACTGGGTTATATACGCTGCTACCTTGCGTCAAAACACCTGAATAAACACGAACGAAGGTTAAGTTACCAACGAATTTGTCATTCATGATTTTGAATGCTAAAGCTGAGAACGGTACATCATCAGATGCTTCACGGAAGCCTTCTGACTCATCTTTGTCATCAAGGATACCGCGGATAGCAGGTACATCCATTGGTGCTGGAAGATACTGAATAACCGCATCCAACATCTTCTGTACACCTTTGTTCTTAAAGGCAGTACCACAAAGCAATGGGATGATTTGGTTATCGATAGTCAACTCACGGATAGCGCTGTTAATTTGATCTACAGTCAATTCGCCGTTTTCTAGATACTCATTCATGAGCTCTTCGTTTGCTTCAGCAGCACTTTCTACTAGATACTCGCGATACTCTTCCGCTTTGTCTTGTAGTTCAGTTGGAATATCGCGCTCGTCGTATTCCATGCCTTGAGACGCTTCGTCCCAATAGATAGCTTTCATGGTTACTAGATCGATAACACCTTCAAAATCTTCTTCTTTACCAATTGGGATAACCAATGGTACTGGCTTGCCGCCAAGACGAGTTTTGATCTGTTCGATTACACGATAAAAATCAGCACCAACGCGATCCATTTTGTTTACGAATGCAAGACGTGGAACTTTGTATTTGTTAGCCTGACGCCAAACAGTCTCAGACTGTGGCTGAACGCCGCCTACTGCACAGTAAACCATGCAAGCGCCATCAAGTACACGCATAGAACGTTCAACTTCGATCGTGAAGTCAACGTGACCTGGGGTGTCAATGATATTGATACGATGTTCATCAAACTGTTTTGCCATACCTGACCAGAAGCAAGTAGTTGCCGCTGAGGTGATAGTAATACCACGCTCTTGTTCTTGCTCCATCCAGTCCATGGTGGCTGCGCCATCATGTACTTCGCCAATTTTGTGGCTAACACCGGTATAGAATAAAACACGTTCGGTAGTGGTTGTCTTACCAGCATCGATGTGCGCTGAGATACCAATATTGCGATAGCGTTTTAGGGGAGTTTTACGAGCCATAGTGTTTTCCTAGGAAAAGTCGTGTATATAATAATGTATTGTGTCACTACCTCATACTCTATGACAAAGCGGTCAGCTTCATGACAAAGCAATCAACTTCGTAATATTACTTACTGATTATTAAGCCTAATACGGACAAAAAAAGAGCAAATACTAAGAATAGTGTGGCATCAAATTTGGGATACTCTCTCGTTAAACCTAGTTAATAGTTAAATAGTGTCTTTTTAGAGAAGCATCTTGATAGATGTCCGCCATCTTAGTTGTAAATAGCTTTTGACTATTAGCAACTAAATAAATGATGGCGGCAATCAATAGAATAAATAACAGTGTAAGACTGGTTAACTTTAGCCAACCAGTCTAAAGCTACTAGTAAACAGTAGCTTAGAAGCGGTAATGAGAGAATGCTTTGTTAGCATCTGCCATGCGGTGAACTTCGTCACGCTTTTTCATAGCAGCGCCTTTGCCATCAGCAGCATCATTCAATTCGCCTGCTAAACGCAGTGCCATTGATTTCTCAGAACGCTTAGCAGCAGCTTCAGCTATCCAACGCATAGCCAATGCAGTACGACGGGAGGGGCGTACTTCCATTGGTACTTGGTAGGTTGCACCACCAACACGGCGAGCTTTTACTTCTACCATTGGGCGTACATTTTCTAAAACGTCTTCGAAGAAAGATACTGGATCTTCGATTTTACGTTTTTCGCTTACTGTTTCAAGTGCACCGTAAACGATACGCTCAGCAGTAGATTTTTTACCATGACTCATTACATGGTTGATGAATTTTGCAACAGTTTGGCTACCAAACTTAGGATCCGGTAGGATCTCACGGGTAGCAACGACGCGACGTCTTGGCATAATAAATTTCCTTGTCTTCAGGAGTGTCTGACATTCACAATCTCGCACCAGTTATTAATCAGGTGGCGTTATATCGAGTTGTCAGTCAGCCTTACTGCACGGCGGTATGTTTTAACAGTGGATTACTAATTTAATAATACTGTCAACACCAGACCCATGCACAGTTAATGTTTGGTATAAAAAGCTTATCTAATAACGATTAGTTATTAAACTTTAGGCTTCTTAGCACCATATTTAGAACGACCTTGCTTACGGTCTTTTACGCCTGCGCAATCCAATGCACCACGAACGGTGTGATAACGTACACCTGGTAGATCTTTTACACGACCACCACGGATAAGAACAACACTGTGCTCTTGTAGGTTATGACCTTCGCCGCCGATGTAGCTTGATACTTCATAGCCTGAAGTCAAACGTACACGACATACTTTACGCATGGCTGAGTTAGGTTTTTTAGGAGTCGTAGTATATACACGAGTGCATACGCCGCGACGCTGTGGGCACGCTTCCAACGCAGGAACTTTTGACTTTTCCTTGATGGTTTTGCGACCTTTACGAATCAATTGGTTAGTTGTTGCCATGAGGCATCCTTCTCCCGTTTGGTATAAAACAAAAAAATGGGGTAATGCACCATCCATCTGACGTTAATGACAGATTTTCGGAGCACCCATTTTTAGGACAGTGTATTATAAAGAGTTGTTGCTGCTATTTCAACCACTTATGAGTGATTGTACTTTACAACATTTGATAGATATGCATTCAGCCTGTTGCTGTACCCACTTAGCTGCCTTTAATTAAAAGCCAACTAGAAAATAAGTCACTAAACGTGGCATAAAAAACAATATCACATGTGGTCTGAATAAGATGTTTGGTGATAAATAGACATCTATGGTAAGTAAATGGCGATATTATCTAAATTTTCAAGAGTTAAAAGATAATACCACCAATATTAATAGTTAGCGATTGGCCTATAATGACTTATAAACGCAACCTTATATAGAAAACTAAAAAATAGAGAGATGTTTAAATTGTCTTTATTTACTTTGCTTATCAGCAGACTTATCTGTTGCGTCGCTTGACGGGCTATCAGATGATTCATCTTGCTCATCTGTGCCATCTTTATTTTTAGTATTGCTATCTTTGGTATGCTTATCAGTACTTTCTTGCTCATCACTGCTAGCCGCTTTATCTACTTTTGCTTCGCTACTGCTATCATCCGTAATTGCACGATTTGCCAGCTTGGCTTCTGGTGCGAAAGTCGCTTGAGCCACGCCGATTACTTCATCAATTAACTGGCTGTTATAGTGCATGCCAATGACGACCGCTGTGGCTGGTAAGAAACGGCGTACCCATGATAAGTTGATTTGATCCAAATCAATGCCAACCTGACTGGCGATGTTATCAACTTGTTCTGCATAAAAATTAACGTTTTTGTTTTTCAGGCCTAGATTTTTGAGCTCGTTATGCAAACCACTATTTTGTGCATTATCAAGCAAGCCTTTACCAATACCGATACCAGCAAGCAATGCTTGTTTTTCTTGCATCTTGCTTAGATCTGCATTTGATAGCAATTCATAAGCCATCTTAATACCTTGGCTGCCTGTCAGTGGTTTGTTGTAAACTGCCGCCAATTGATAGACGGTACGTAATGATACTAGTAACAACCACAATGTATCAGCTAGCAATCCGGGCAGACCAGCCAATCCTGTCAAACCACCTATGGTCGCAAGTGCGCGGTTTTGATTGGCGATATCCGTGGCTAGCGCATAACGCTCTTCATCATCTAAACTAGCGATATTGGCAAAACGATGCTCACTAGGTAAATCAATCTGACTCCAGTTAGACGCAAGCTTTGCTATTTGCGCAAAAGCCCCATCAACGGTTGTCTGAAAAAAGCTATTTGGCACTACTTTTTTGGCATATTTGCCATAAGTCGCAAAACGTGGCCCTAGCAATTGCTGAGTCGCTTTAAGTGTTTGCTCACGAAACAAGTCTTGCTGGTAGTCTTCATCGCCCAAGTTAACCGCTTTATATTGACGCGGCTTGCTCGTCTTAGCATTGACACCGTCAATGATTGCACCCACGCGCTCTAGATTATTACGGGTCAGAGAGCCAACTGTTTTAATGCTTTTAGAAAGAATGCTACGCTTTGCCATCGTGATGTCCTTAATGTGGTGATTGATTTTATAATAATAGATTTTTACTTATAATTGATATGCTATCTTATCGAATGACTGTATTGAGTGTCAGTGCGAACAATGTTATCGCCATTACAAACTTTGTATCTAAAAGTATAACTTAATCACTAGTTGATGCTATGTTAAAGTTTATTTGTTCAGTTATATTCAAGTACAGTCCCATATGTCTCTGGTCGATGTATCGATGACTGCCTTCTTCATACTGCCTTTTATGTATTTAGTTTTTGGATAACATTTAACCTTAAGCGCTATTTTGTCGTTATTTTGCACTTGTACAAAGATTTTGGACGCCTGATACGTTATCATATGCCATAATTCACAGTACAGTTGTACTCGGATTTATAAAATACTTTTTGTACAGTACATCTAGACAATATATATAGACAATACATCGTTTAATTATGACAGCAATTATAGCTGCAACAGAAGCATTTGATAGTCAAAAATACGCTTTCTTTAACATATTCTTTAACACACTGTTTTGACACATTGTGGTTATGAGAGAGTGGTACGTTTGAGATCAAATAATAGAAGTAGATATTAAAAACGGTTATTAGAAATAATTTATTAACAGTAATTATCAAAAAATCGTTATTTATAAGGAATAGAATATGCGCCGCGTTGTTATCACTGGAGCAGGGATTGTCTCTTGTATCGGACATGATTTAGCCACTGTTACTGCTGCTCTTAAGCAAGGACAGTCTGGTATTACGTTCAATGACTCTTATGCTGAGCATGAGTTTAAGTCACAGGTCAGTGGTAGTATTGATAAATCAGTACTGGACACGTCTGCTATCGACCGTAAGCTTAAAAGGTTTTTTAGTGATGCCAGTCTCTATGCTTATGTTAGTGCGTTAGATGCTATCAAACAATCTGGATTGTCGCTTGATGTGATTAGCCAAAACCCACGTGTCGGTGTGGTTGCCAGCTCTGGCGGCGCTTCAACAGAAAATGTAGTCGCTGCTGTCGACGCCATGCGTGAAAAAGGTCTACGCGGTGTCGGCGCAATGGCAGTACCTAAGACTATGGGCAGCTCAGTATCAGCAGCGCTCGCAACAGGTCTAAAAATCCATGGTATCTCCTACTCTATCTCTTCTGCATGTGCGACTTCTACGCATTGTATCGGTCATGCTGCCGAGCTTATTCAACTAGGCAAAGCTGATGTTGTTCTAGCAGGTGGTAGTGAAGCTGAGCATTGGACTCAATCATGCATGTTTGATGCAATGGGTGCGATGAGCACTCAATATAACGACACGCCTAAGCAGTCCTCACGTGCCTATGATAAAAACCGTGATGGCTTTGTGATTGCAGCGGGTGGCGCGATGGTCGTCGTAGAAAGTCTAGAGCATGCACAAGCGCGCGGTGCCAATATCTTGGCTGAAATCGTCGGTTATGGTGCTAGCTCTGATGGAGCTGAAATGGTAGCGCCAAGCGGTGAAGGCGCCGTACGTTGTATGCAGCAAGCATTAGCTGAAGCTGGATTAGACAGCGTCGACTACATCAATACTCATGGTACCAGTACGCCTTTAGGTGACATCACTGAGCTTAAAGCAATTGCTAAAGCGTTTGGTGGTGATGTCAGTAAAGTCCCTGCTATCAGCTCAACCAAATCGATGACTGGTCATAGCTTAGGTGCGGTCGGTGCTCAAGAATTAATATATTGCTTACTAATGCTGCAAGAAGGCTTTATCGCACCAAGTATCAATATCGAAGAATTAGACCCTGCTGCTGAAGGCTTTGATATCGTCGCCCAAATGCGTGAAACGAAGCTTGAGACACTTATGAGTAACAGCTTTGGCTTTGGTGGTACGAACGCAACGCTAATCATCAAAAAGTTCGACGCGTAATCGATGCACGCAAAAAACCATAAGACTACTAAGCAGACTGATTCTGCTCTATCGCCAGCTACTAATCCTAGCTGGCGTTTTGGTGAGCTGCCTGCTGCAGAATTAATGCCACATTTACAGCGTTATCTGCTAGCACAAGATGCTAAAGCAAATTGGCAGCTGGTTTGGCTGAATAATAATGGACGGCCTGTCATTGGCTTACTTCCTAAAATGAGCTGGTCTGTTTATTTTAATATTGCTAATAATCAGTTACCTAATGAGCAATCAGCTACTTATAAAGTTATTCGACAGTGCCGTGATGTTGAAACGACTAACGATGCCGATAATAGTAATGCCATCACAACGGCCTATATGAGCTATGAGGAATGGCAAAATAGCTTAACGACTTATAGTAAAGATTATGAGACTGAAACTGATGACGTGATATCGACAACTGATATCACTAAAAATCCCAATTATCATCATGGCCTAATAGGGTTTATTGGCTATGACATTGCGGCTCATGAGCTAAGTCCAGCTGCCAATATTGAACTGGCAGCACAGCCTTGTGCGGTATTGGGTCATTACGATATTTACCTGTCACCTAAAGAAAATAGCAGAACTGGTTGGCAGTTAACCGTCAATACAACGGCTAACAGTCCAGGCAAAACCGTTGATGACGAGTGTAGTGACAAAGCGGTCATAGCGCTTATCTCATACTTAGACAGACTAGATAAAAAATTTTCTGACACATGCCTGAGTCAAAAACACCTTGAATCATCAAAACCTGCTCCTTTAATATTGCAAGCACGATGGGGCAAGCATGATTATCAGCAAGCTTTTGATCGCACCCAAGACTATCTGAAACAAGGTGACTGCTATCAAATCAATCTAACGCAAGAATGGCGTGGTCAGCTCGCTCATAAAACAAGCAATACCCAATCAACATCCAGTCTGATTGATTATTTGCCTATGCTCTATCGTAATACGCAGGCGCCCTTTGCCGGATACCTGTCGGTTAGTGGCATGAATGACAGTACAAATACTCCTAATAGACTCGCGAATCCTTTTGAATTATTAAGCTGCTCGCCTGAGTTATTTTTTACCTTTAAAAAAGATGCCAACACTGGCAAACATCACATCATCACTAAACCTATTAAAGGTACGATGCCGCGTGGTGCAACGAATGAACAAGATAACGGCTATAAAAACCAACTCAGTGATAGTGAAAAAGATCGTGCTGAAAATGTCATGATTGTCGATTTATTGCGTAACGATTTGGGCAAATATGCCAAAATTGGTAGCGTAAAAGTACCACAGCTATTTGCAATAGAAAGCTTTAGCAATGTGCATCACATGGTCAGCACTATCACTGCTGAGCTCAAAGAAAACACCCATCCGTTGGCAGTATTGTTCGGCAGTTTGCCTGCTGGATCTATTACTGGCACACCAAAAAAACGTGCCGTTGAGATTATATCTGAACTAGAAACAGCACCACGTGGTGCCTATTGCGGCACTATGGGTTATATGAATTTTGATGGTAGTGGTCAATGGAATGTACTGATTCGTACGCTGCAAGCCAACGCTTCATCACATAATGATTTGAATAGAGAAAAACACATCAGCTTATGGGCTGGTGGTGGTATTACAGTTGCATCTGATTGCGATGCTGAGTACCAAGAATGTTTAGATAAAGTAGGTAATCTACTTTCAGTACTTGCCCAAAAGAATCTGAGTAAACAACATTGAGTGTTGTTTTGAGAAGTACATAAAAATAGAGCCTGCTCAACACAATGTTGGCAGGCTTTACTTTTATTAGTCAGTATCAATACAACAGGGACGATTCGTTAATTCGTAGCCAATTCAGTATCAGCATGTAGTGTTGTTAAATCATTTATTAAAGACATATTGCTCGATACATGACATCCGTTCGTAGTACATACTTAACACCAGATATCACTGGCGCACCTTCATGGAACTGTTGATGTGCAAACAATAATGCTTGGCCTTTTTTCGGCGTAACAATATAGTTAGGTGTATCGTTATTATACCAACCACCTTGCCATTGATAAAATTTTGTCTCACCACCTTCGAAGTCGTCATTCAAGTAAAATAATAGCGTTAAGAAGCTCTTATGAAATTCATCTTGCTCATAAGCACCATCAAAGTGTGGTTTGAACGTTTGGCCTTCACCATAACGATAATAACGGAAACGTTCATTTAGCCCCGACAACTCCCATAAACCCTCATCCCATGTTTTTGGCAAATAACACGCCACTTGGTCAAAGAGCTCTTTTGCTAAGTCAGTATCATCAAATATGATACGGTCATTATTTCGAACACTCGTATCTGTCCGAAACTGATCGTTGCCTAACGTAATTTGTGCCTGCTCATACTGCTGAACTTCACTTTTTTCAATGAGTTTCTCACATTCCAGCTCATTGAAAACGTGATCAATAGTACAAATCAATGGTAAATTACGAATCACATTCAGATTTTTCATCTATGCGCTCATCGCGCGCAGCATAGTTAATGCATTGATCAAACGCTCATTCTGATCTGCTGTACCAACGGTAATACGCAAGTACTCATTGATACGCGGTTTGTCAAAATGTCGAACGATAATGCCCTGCTCACGTAACGCACTGGCCACAGCACTCGCATTGCCCTCTTTTGGACGTACAAATACAAAGTTGGCGTGTGACGGCAGCACTTTATAGTCCAAGGCTACTAGATCTGCTGTTAGTGACTCCCGCAGGTCAATAACCTGCTGACGCGTTTGCTCAAAGTATTCAACATCTAAGACACTGGCAGTCGCACCCGCTTGCGCTAACTTGTCTAATGGGTAGCTATTAAAGCTATTTTTCATACGGGTCAATGCTTCAATCAATGAGGCATTACCAAAGGCCATACCGACACGCAATCCAGCGAGCGAGCGTGACTTTGAAAAGGTCTGCGTCACAAGAATATTGTCATAATCATTGATTAAGCTTATGGCTGAGACAGTAGCATCTGAGCTATCCGCTTCTATCTGGGCAAAGTCAATATAAGCTTCATCAATCACGATCACTGAATTAGAATGCTCACTCGCCAATTTGCTGATATCCGCAAGTGATAGTAGCAATCCAGTTGGGGCATTAGGATTGGCGATAATGATACCGCTACAAGGCTGACGATACGCATCTGGACTGATACTAAAATCAGCATCTAAGGCAATTTGTACCAGCTCGATACCAAAGGTATGCGCATATACCGGATAGAAACTATAGCTAATATCAGGTGCTAAAACAGGACGCTCTTTTAAGAAAAAGCTAGCAAACACTAATGCCAATACTTCATCTGAGCCATTACCAACGAATACTTGATTGACATCGAGGTTATATAATCCTGCCAATGCACTACGCAATTCATCAGACTCAGGTGCTGGATACAAGCGCAAATCATCTGCTTGACGTTCCAACACTTTAGCGATGGCTTCCCCTACTTTTGGAGAAGGTGTAAATGGGTTTTCATTGGTGTTTAGTTTGCATAAATTGTCGTGTTGCGGCTGCTCACCTGGTGTATAAGGTGACAAATTACGTGCTTTAGATGACCAAAGTCTCGTGTCTATCTTTAATTCACTCATAAGTTATCCTACTATTAGCCACAAAAATTATTAAAAAAGATGTCAAAATCCATGACAAAATTAAATTTTACAGTATTCAAAAAATATTACTGATAACGATAACGAGCAGAGCGCGCATGGGCATCTAAGTCCTCACGCTGCGCTAAAATATCTGCCGTTTCAGCCAATGGTTTACTGCCTGCTTCACTACAATAAATAATAGATGATTTCTTTTGGAAGTCATAGACACCTAGTGGTGAAGAAAAACGTGCGGTACCAGAAGTTGGTAACACATGGTTAGGACCTGCACAGTAGTCACCAATCGCCTCAGGCGTGTGACGACCCATAAAGATAGCGCCAGCGTGACGAATGTCATTGAGCAGCTCATCAGGATTGTCTACTGACAGCTCTAAATGCTCAGGTGCCACCCGATTGATCACTTCAATGCCCTCTTGACGGTCTTTAACTAAGATAAGCGCACCACGGTTTTGCAATGAATCACGAGCAATATCAGCTTTTGGTAATTCTGCCAATGCTTTTTCGATCTCAGAAGCAACTTCAGCTAGCTGCTCTTCACTAGTCGTCACAAAAATAGCTTGGGCAATACGGTCATGCTCAGCTTGTGACAATAAATCCATCGCCAACCAATCTGCACGATCTTGCGCTTCACCCTCTGCATATACCAACACTTCAGAAGGGCCTGCAATCATATCGATGCCGACTTGACCGAATACTGCACGTTTGGCGGCTGCCACATACTTGTTGCCCGGCCCTGTAATTTTATCCACTGCTGGAATTGTCGCGGTTCCATAAGCCAATGCGGCCACAGCTTGTGCACCACCAATAGTAAAGACACGATCAACCTGTGCCAAATGCGCTGCTGCCAATACCAATGGGTTTAGCACACCTTTAGGCGCTGGCACCACCATGATGACTTCGGCAACGCCTGCTACTTTAGCAGGAATGGCATTCATCAATACCGATGACGGATAAGAGGCCAAACCACCAGGGACATAGATACCCACACGATCAAGCGGTGTGACTTTTTGACCGAGACGATTGCCTAGCTCATCTTCATATTGCCACGTCTCTTGTACTTGGCGCTCATGAAATGTCTGTACGCGTGTGGCCGCTGTCGTCAATGCCGTCTTGACGGTCTCATCAAGGTTGGCAAATGCCTCAGCAAGCGATTCTTTGGACAGCTCTAGCTCTTGCATCGTCGTCGCTGGATGCTGATCAAATTGCTGAGTCAAGGCTAGCACCACACTATCACCATCATGGCGAACTTGCGCGATGATGTCATCAACGGTCTTCAACAAGTCGGCATCATTAACGGTTTCAAAAGCAAGCAACTCTGTCAATTGACTGTCAAAATCGGCATCTTGGGTACTTAGTTGGCGCATGACCTAATCCTATGGCTGAAATTAATAATGTAATGGTAGCGTGTATTGAATATTAACAATAATTTGATGCCTTATACATCAGATTATACTGGGCTTTTATTCTCTGACAAGCAAATATGAAAAAACCAGTTTAGCACGCTATATCTATCATAGAGCACTAAACTGGTTTAAAAATTTGCATAACCATGCTTTATATTACCAATGATTGCCAGTGGCTTACGATGCACTAGCAATACTGTTTTTAAAGCTATCTAAAATCGGCTCAAGTAGTGCAAATTTACGCTTATAGCTGACTTGATTGACGATAAGGCGAGATGAAACATCACAAATGTGATCACGAGCTTCAAGCCCGTTCGCACGTAAAGTATTGCCAGTATCGACTACATCCACGATCAAATCACCGAGACCGACCAACGGAGCAAGCTCCATCGAGCCGTACAGCTTAATGACATCTACTTGCTGACCTTGGCTAGCAAAGTAAGCGCGTGCCACATTGACGTATTTGGTCGCGATACGTAGGCGACGATTTGGCAGTGGCGCATCTTTTACGCCAGCAGTCATCAGCTTACATTGAGCAATTTGCAAATCCAACAACTCATAAACATGATTGGCACCATGCTCAAGCAAAACGTCTTTACCTGCCACACCAAAATCAGCTGCACCGTGTTCTACATAGGTCGGCACATCACTGGCACGCAAAATCAATACACGTACATTGGGATTTGAGGTTGGGAAAATAAGTTTGCGCGAGGCTTCAGGATCTTCTAATAACTCAACACCAGCTGCGCGTAGCAGTGGCATAGTTTCTTCTAGAATACGGCCTTTTGATAACGCCAATGTTAAGCCTGAAAACTCATCATTTACTTCGTTTAATACACCGCTGGTTGGTAAGGCTTTGGTTGCTTCAGTCATAATGACATCGTATCCATGTACAGTTGACAGCCCCACTGAAGGGGGCTTTTAGTTGTATATTACTGAGCTTTTCGTGATAACACCAATTACATCCGTAGTGGACGAATTGGTGCTAGACAAGCCAGTTAATATTAATCGTTGGTATTAATACGTTCGATATTCACACCTAGCGCGCGTAGCTTGTTTTCAACGTCTTCGTAGCCACGATCAATATGGTAAATACGATCGATTAAGCTTTCGCCTTCAGCAGTCGCCGCCGCCATGACCAATGACATAGAAGCACGCAAATCAGTCGCCATGACTGGTGCAGCAGTAAATTTCTCAACACCTTTGACCACAGCGGTATGACCATCAACCTGAATAGAAGCACCTAAGCGATTAAGCTCAGGGACATGCATATAGCGATTTTCAAAGATATTTTCGATAAAAGTACTCGTGCCATCCGCAAGACAGCTAATCGCCATCAATTGCGCCTGCATATCAGTCGGAAAACCTGGATGTGGTTGGGTGCGAATATCAACAGCCAATGGACGGCCTTTCATCTGCGCACGAATCCAATCATCACCAGTGGTAATCACGGCGCCCATGGCTTCAAATTTTTCTAACACTGGCGTTAATAATAGTGCAGATGTATTTTTGGTCAATACATCACCGCGAGTCATCAACGCGCCAGCAAGGTAAGAACCTGTCTCGATACGATCTGGTACAACTGAATACTCACAGCCATGCAAGCGTTCAACGCCTTCAATGGTCATGACTGATGTACCGATACCGCTTATTTTAGCGCCCATCGCCACCAGCATATTGGCCAAATCAACCACTTCTGGCTCTAATGCACAGTTACCTAAAACGGTCGTGCCTTTGGCAAGTGCCGCTGCCATAATCACGTTTTCAGTACCGCCCACGGTAATCATATCAAATGAGAAGTTACAGCCTATTAGCCTGCCACCTTTTGGTGCCTGCGCTATGACATAACCATTCTCTACGCTAATCGTAGCACCCATCGCTTCAAAAGCTTTTAGATGCTGATCAACAGGGCGTGAACCAATGGCACAACCGCCTGGCAATGACACTTCTGCTTCGCCAAAACGCGCCAGCAATGGCCCAAGCACTAATATCGACGCACGCATGGTTTTGACCAAATCATACGGTGCATAAAAATTATCGATATCTTTGGTATCGCACGTAACAGTATCGCCCTGTTTTTGGATTTTGATGCCCATGCCGCCGATCAATTCAATCAATGTGCGCACATCTTGTAGCGATGGCACATTGTGTAATGTCGTTGGAGTCTCGGCTAATATCATAGCCGCAAGTAACGGCAACGCGGCATTTTTGGCGCCTGAGATAGTAACTTCCCCTGCGATACGACTACTACCAGTGATTAAAAATTGATCCATAGAGGTGACAACCTAGCGATGAGTGTAAAAAATGGTGAAAATTAAACTTATAACCAACCACCTAAACGGTCAGTTTAAAATGTTCAATCATATATATAACGGTTTAGCCTTTTGACTGGATATCCCATTCAGCAGGCGTTAATGCTTGAATATTGAGCGCATGAATATCGCCACTCGCAATCTTATCATTGACCAATGCATAAATCGCTTGTTGACGTTGAACGGCACGCTTGCCCTCAAAACTGGCATCAACTACACGTACATCAAACTTATTACCTTGATTGGCAGCTTGAATAAAAGCATCTGGGAAGTGTGTTTGTAAAAAGGCAATCAAATCGTCAGCGTTCATGCTCATAGAATATCCTGTTAATAGCGGTAAAAAAGGGTTTTATTTTGAATGCAGGTATTATAACAAGAGTTTGAACATCTTACAGCACTGTCTGTGTATAAGAAAATCTGAACTATATATGCAATACCTGCTGAACAATGAAAGCAGTAAGTGTTTAAGTAATCAGTACTTAAAACTACTTCAGCTCTTTATCCAAATACGTCAGCACCTGCGAGCGCACATCGTTTAACCAACGTAATGGTGGTGCCATCGCACCGATACTGGTCGCATGACTGGCACCTTCTATTTCACTGACTTCTACCCTAGCACCATAGTCTTTTAGCGCTTTTGTCATATTGATCGTATTGGTGTCATAGACAATTTTGTCATTTTCAGCGGTCAATAATAGATAAGGCGGCTGCTCGCCTTTTAACTGTCTGTCGGGCATAACTTGCTCAGGAGTCGCATCGGCAGGAAAAGCAGTGGCGCTATCAAACTTCCTAAAATCGTAACTATAAGGGCCTGCGATGCCAACAACTGCTTTGATATCTTTTGGTTTGATACCGTAAGGTGCTAAAAATTCTTCGTTAGACACTGCTGCTACAGCATTAAACGCTCCAGCCGATTGTCCCATGATAGCCATACGTTGAGGATCTGCATGCAGGCTTTTGGCATTGTCATAGCTCCATGCAATAGCTTTTGCTGTGTCTTCTACATAATCAGGATATGGATGCTCGGGTGCCTTCCGGTAATTAATCACTGCGGTCACGTAGCCTGCTCGCGCCAGACTCTTACCGACGAAAGCATATTCTTCTTTGGTGCCGTTTTCCCATGATCCACCATAGACGAACACGACCATAGGATAAGTATCCTTAATCGCAGTCTCGGCTTTCATGGCTTTTGCCAAAGGCTTCGGGTAATAGATATCTAAATCTTGTGAAGGCTCATCACCGTAGAGGATATCTTTACTAACGCCAACACCGCCGCTCGATGTAATGCCATTTACGATAGTCAGCGGTGATACAGCTTGCGCACTATGTGACGCTAGCGCGATACCACCTATTGCTAGCACTGCTGTGAATCCTGCTCCGGTGAGTTTTAGCGTGCGTAGCTTTTTATAAGGCGCTTTGCTATTAGAGGCTTGTTCATTAGATGTATTGCTATGATTGTTTACGCTCTGCTGTAGGGGTTTCTCTAAATTCTTCATTTACCAGTATTCCTATTATATTTATAAACAATGATGAGCATTACCACAGCCACTTTATAAAATATCATTCACTAAAATTACTATTATTCACTAAAAGTACCATTTACTATTTGGCTGGCTGTTCTATTGCTGACTGTCTATATATTACTGGCTCGCTAAGGATTTATCGTGTTTTTCCTGTTAGTGCTGTTTAGTCTTCTTGTCATTGAAATCCAATCGCTTAATAGCCATCACTTATCTAGCTAGTTTATAAATAATGACTACTTTGTCAACATAACTACTTTATCAACTTTGGCCTTACTATTGATTCTTGTATAGCTCAATATATGGACTAGAGGATGGCTGCTCACCTGTTGTGCCCTCTTCTGTCACTATAACTGGCGTTGCGGTAGTGGCTGTATTGTTTCCTACAGAGTTGCTAGGACTAAAATCATTAGTAGCAGCGGCACCTTCAACGACTGGTGCTGAGTCAGCATTGCCCAAGTTATTATCAGTCATAATGTCGTCTTCGTTTATCTTCACACCTCGATCATCCACGACTGTCGTCAGTAGCACCAGCTCCGTCACACCGACCGTCGTGTTGGCAATATCAATGAGATTACTCTGTTGAGTGGGGGTCATACGTCCCATAATATAAACCACACCGTTATCGCTCACTGCCTTAACCTGTGAAGAACTAACACCGTTACTAGCGGCCACTTTTGCTAGCAATTTTGAGGTGATATAACCATCCTGCACGGTAGAGCTATAACCTTTTGAGGCGCTGACATTCAATTCGTTATAAACGCGGCGCACATCAGGCATAGAGGTAACGACTTTTTCTATTTCTGTTTTAATGGCTTCAGTTGGCACTTCACCTGTCAGCAACACTTCACTGTTGAAGCTATCAATGCCCATACGGCTGGTTTGTTGTAGGTTTTCTTGTAGACCATAGACATTGATTTTGGCAGTGTGTTCGATACTGCGATCAAGCAGACGCTGCGGAATAGTGCGCTCTGTCATCGGCACACCATACGTGCCTTCTGTGCTATTGGTCAGATAGTTGGTCGTACAGCCAGTAACAGCGATACTGGATAGTAGTATCATACCAATCGCTGTGCGGCTTGATGAGCCAAAAATAGCAGTGCGCAGATGCATCCGTGTCATGATTTACCTCTTAGGACATGATTGTGACAATTATATAAATTTAATGGATTGAACAATTTTGATCTAGCGGCTTTTAACATAGCTGCTTATAACAACTTGTAATACAGCTACTTATAACATAGCTACTTTACTGAATTTTTGCTGAAGAGGGTTAGGTTTTTGGTAACGATAGCTAGATACCAAATTCTATATGCTGTTTTATTAGTTCTATCCACTGTTTAGCCGTACCGCTTCTATATATTCTCACCATGCCTCTGCTACGAAGGCACCCCGAAACCATTCTGGTTGAGTATCTATATGTTGGTTTTTTTTGCTCACACTGCTAGCCGTATTATAAGCAATCACATCAAACCGACATTCATAATCGCTATATTCAGGATGCTGTTGCAAAAAATAGCACGCAGCTTTGATAACTTTGCGTTGCTTACTCGCTGTAATACTAATGGCAGCATCGCCAAATCCTGACTGCTTGCGCTGACGAACTTCGATGAATACTAGCGTTGACCATGCCCGCCCTGTTTCCATCATAACCAAATCTAGCTCGCCCACTTTCGGCTGTTGCCAATTTTGGACAATTAGCCTTAACCCTTGCGCCTGCAAAAACTCACGTGCGTGCTGCTCAAACAGACTGCCTTGGCGCTGTTTTGGTGAAGTGAGTGTCAAAGGTTTATGGTTCGCCATGATGTCGATTGGTCTGGTTAACATTTCAGAATTATCATAGCACATCATGCTAAACTAGCCACTTTCGCGTGCGGATGCTGGTATGGTTTTTTATGCTTTGCTTAAGTTCTATTTTTAACCAGTTTTGTCAGTCAGCTCGCCACATTATATTTTAATTCCCGCTTTTAATACTCCGAGGTTTTCATGTCTAGCCCTACCGCGATGCCAGCTTGTCTATATATCGTTGCCACGCCGATTGGCAATATGAGCGATATGACGCCGCATGCCATTGATGTCCTAAAGCAAGTCGCCATCATTGCCTGTGAAGACACCCGTACCTCAGGTAAGCTACTGTCACACTTTGGTATTGATACCAAAGGCAGCAAAACTGACGATGCAAAAGCATCAACGCCTCATCATAATGAAAACAGTGGTGCCGACGATACGGAAACCACTTCAAAACAAAAAGGCCACAATAAGCTGTGGGCATACCATGAGCACAATAGCGCGATTCAAACACCGAAGATTATTGAGATGATTGAGCAAGGTCATTCGGTTGCTTTGATTAGTGATGCTGGGACGCCACTAGTCAGCGACCCTGGCTATCAATTGGTACAAGCAGCACATGCCGCTGGCGTCGCCGTGTCACCTATCGTTGGTGCCTCTGCTGCTATTGCCGCGCTTTCAGTTGCAGGATTGCCGTCAGATCGCTTTAGCTTTATTGGATTTTTGCCAGCCAAAACTCATGGTCGTCAAAAACAACTGAGCGCATTAATCGCTCGTACCGAAACCCTGATATTTTACGAAGCACCGCACCGTATTATCGCCAGCTTAGAAGATATGGCAACGATATTTGGTGCAGATCGCGAAGTCGCGTTTTGCCGTGAATTGACCAAAACCTTTGAGACGGTACGTAAGAGTACACTTGGCGATTTGGTTGAGTTTGTCAAAGCAGATGACAATCAACAGCGCGGTGAAATAGTCGTTGTCGTCGCTGGCGTGAATGTGGCTCAGGATTCAGATGACATCAGTATCCATGATAAATTATTGCAAAGATTGCTAGAAGACTTATCGGTCAAAAAAGCTGCAGCATTGGGTGCTGATATCACAGGCGTCAAAAAGAATGCGCTATATCAACGCCTACTTGAACTACAGGCTGAATAGCTTTTAAATATAAAAATGTGCGTTTATCACTTAATTGAGGAGAAGTAAGCAATGTACGATGTAATGGCGATAGGGAATGCGTTGGTTGATCACGAATATGTGCTGTCTGATGCAGCATTAGATGAGACAGAACTGACCAAAGGTCATATGACGCTGGCTGGTATCGAAGAACAACAACAATTACTCGCTTATTTTAAACTTGCTAACATTGACCCATCAAAACAAGCAGGCGGCGGCTCAGCTGCCAATGCGATGTATGCATTTGCCAGTCTAGGTGGCAAGCCTTTTTATGCGTGCCGTGTCGGTGATGACGATCAGGGCGCATTTTACCTCAGAGACTTGCACGAAGCAGGCGTGGCTACCTCAGATAAATCTATCCATGCAGGCGGTGTGACCGGTTCATGTGTCGTCGCGGTTACAGAAGATGGTGAGCGTACCATGCAGACCTATCTTGGCACCTCAAGTGAGATTGTCGCCGACAATGTTGATTTTGATGCGTTGACGCAAGCAGATTGGCTATATCTAGAAGGTTATCTAGCGATGTCTGAGAGCATCCAGCCAGCGATGACTCAGTTACGTCAACAAGCCGGTATTCATAATGCAAAAATTGCGGTGAGCTTTGCTGATCCTGCGGTGGTGCAGTTTGCGAAAGAAGGCTTGCTTAATATGCTTGGTAATAAAGTTGCCGTTATATTTTGCAACAGTGAAGAAGCTAAATTGTTTACGGATAAAAAACAAGTTAAAGCCGCCGCACGTGCCTTACTTGAATATTGCCAAACTGCAGTCGTAACCGATGGTGCCAATGGTGCTATTATCGCCCATAAATCTGATGACGATTCAGACATTGAGGTTTATGAAGTTGCTACCCCAGTAGTTGCCAATGTTATTGATACCAATGGTGCAGGTGATAATTACGCGGGTGCTTTCTTATATGCATTATCGCAGCAATATAGTCTGCCAGAGTGTGGTCGACTTGCCAGCGAAGTATCGGCACAAATTATCCAACAGTTTGGGCCGCGCCTTGCCTCGCAAGACTATAAAGATATCGCTCAGCGTATCTTATCAGCGTGATATAAATAAACGTTTTTGATGTTAATAAAAAAAGCCCATATCGATTTGATATGGGCTTTTTTTGTCACTCAATAAGCAAGTTATTCAGTTCAATGAGAGTCTTCTAATATTAAGCTGAAGCTAGTGCCTGCTCTAAGTCTGCTTTGATATCTTCAATGTGTTCGATACCAATCGACAGTCGTACCATATCAGTACTCACACCAGCATTAGCAAGTTCTTGCTCATTCAACTGGCGATGGGTGGTCGTCGCTGGATGACAAGCTAGTGATTTGGCATCACCGATATTGACCAAACGAGTAATCAGTTGCAGCGCATCGATAAAGCGTGCACCAGCTTCCAAACCACCTTTAACCCCAAAGGTCAAAATAGCAGATGGTGTGCCTTTCATGTACTTCTTAGCAAGCTCATGCTCAGGATGATCAGGTAACCCTGCATATTTCACCCAAGCAACTTTATCATGGTCACGTAGATATTCCGCAACGGCTTGAGCATTCTGTACATGGCGCTCCATACGTAAACCCAGTGTCTGCAAGCCTTGTAAAATACTAAAAGCATTCAATGGGCTAAGTGCCGCGCCAGTATTACGCAGCGGTGCCACACGAGCACGAGCGATAAATGCCGCTGCGCCCACGTCTTTGACAAAGTTCACACCGTGATAACTGTGATCTGGCGTGTTTAATAATGGAAAACGCTCAGGATAATCACCCCATGCGAATTTACCACTATCGACAATTGCGCCACCAATCGACGTCCCCGTTCCGCTCATATACTTGGTCAGTGAATGAATGACAATATCTGCACCAAACTCAAACGGGCGACATAGCGCAGGTGTCGCAACCGTACTATCAATCACGACTGGCACGCCATACTCGTGAGCAATATCACTTAGTGCCTGAATGTCCACGATATTACCCAATGGGTTACCGATACTTTCTGCGAAGACCATCTTCGTCTTATCATCGATTAAATCACGAATCGCTTCAGGGTTTTTGTGGTCAAAAAAGCGTACTTCGATGCCTTGACGTGGTAAAGCATGAGCAAATAAATTGTAAGTACCACCATACAAGGTCGACACAGCAACGATATTATCACCCGCTTCACAGATGGTCTGAATCGCATACGTGATGGCAGCCATACCAGATGCCACAGCAAGCGCACCGATACCACCTTCAAGCGCTGCGACGCGCTCTTCTAGAACGGCATTGGTTGGGTTCATAATGCGGGTATAAATATTACCTGCGACCTTTAGATCAAAGAGATCCGCACCATGCTGGGTGTTGTCAAAAGCATACGAGCTCGTATGATAGATAGGCACTGCAACGGCTTTGGTCGTTGGCTCAACACTATAACCGGCATGAATTGCCAAGGTCTCAAGACGCTGAGGGGTCTCTGATTTTTGGGCTGCTTGCTTGTCTGCTTGTCCATCACTCATTATATATTCCTTTATTTCGATAAAAGTTATTAATCAATAAATGACTAATCAACAAATTATTAATCAACAATCTACCACTGAAAATTCAGCTAAAAAACACTCTACCAAATCATAGCAATAAAAAAAGCCAAGTTCATCAAAACTTGGCTTTTTAATTAAAATAACTTTTCGCTATTACTTAAGTCTGCAACTTCCAGCTAGACTTTTATTTGTAATAAGCGTTTTCAGTACGGGTATGATCCGTCTCATCAATGACTTGGGTCAACTCTGGTATTTGCTGCTTGAGCTGTACTTCAACGCCTTGACGCAAGGTCATGTCGACTGCTGAGCACCCTTGGCAACCACCACCGAATTTCAATACCGCTGTAAGGCCAACACCTTCTTCATCAATCAGCTCAAGCAACTGCACGTCACCACCATGGGCGGCCAGACCGGGATTAATCTCCGACTGTAATACGTAGTTGATGCGCTCTTCTACACTGGCATCAGCACCCACTTTAGGTACTTTAGAGTTTGGCGCGCGGAAAGTCAGCTGACCACCGAAACGGTCTTTATTATAATCGATAACGGCATCTTCTAGATAAGGAACTGAAGCCGCTTCGATAAATGCAGAAAAACTGTCATACGTAAAACGCAAATCAGCGCTGTCTTCTTCGCCCGGTTGGTTATAGGCCATACAGCACTCTGCACGAGGGGTGCCTGGATGCTCAACGAAAATACGTACGCCGATACCGTCTGTATCTTGCTTAGATAACAAATCCGCTAAGTACCCTTGGGCTGACTCAGTAATAGTAATATTACTTTTTGCTTCAGTCTGATCAGTATCTAGCGCTGATTCATAGTCTGCTGATGGCGCTACTGGGCTATCAACTTGGTCATGCTCACTCATAATGTTTCCTATGCGTTATGACACAAACGCTATATCTATTATGGCTACTGTGTCGTGAATTTGAATGTTTAAAATTTTTACGGCTTGTATAAAACATGCAGGCTAGCAATATTTGAGATTTATTATTGTATGACGCTGCCCGCCATGAGTATAAAGTTTAATTCGTCTATAGCACTCATTATACCTGAATCAAGCATTAATTCCGACCACGCTACTGTGAATTGAACGGTGGGCGCTGTAAATGGTTGTCATTGATTTTTTTAATGATGCTACCTACTGGCAAAGTAACTCAATATTTAAACAATGAAAAACAAACATGCCTAATAGTTGTGTTGGCTGCCAAGTTACTCTCTATATTAAGCTATTCTCTATATAAAGACAGCTATACCATTTATCAAGCATACTCAGCATTTTCGCTATGCGATACCGTTCACATCTCGTTTGAGCAAGTCATTTAGATTTGACGTAGTATTGATAGTTTGAATAACTTTGTGCACTGGCTTTATGAGCATGGTAGCTTTGATGGCCTTGTATAAATATTACGTATTTTTCGGATAGGATAATTTTTATGATGACACGGACGTTGCACCTAATAACTACCAAGGATGATGAGAAAATTGCCGTTTGGAAAGTAGTTGATACTATAGAAGACAGTACGATAGCCAACACATTAGAAAACAGCTTGCCTATTATAAAACCTCAAAATATATTTTTGACGCACGGGACCTTTTCGGACAAACAAACTTGCTTAAAAATCGCTGAGTATCTGGCTGGCCTTGGACACCACTGCTACATCATGGAGTGGCGCGGTCATGGTGATAGCTCAATGCCAAAAGAACAATTTAATTTCGAGACGGTTGCTACTTATGACTATGAAGCAACTTTCCGCTATTTTTTTGATGAATTAAAATTCGATAATTTACATTGTATTACTCATAGTGGCGGCGGTATTGGTTTGATTATGTTTTTAATTCAAAACCCACGCTATATCGATAAACTAAACAGCATCAGCATGTTCGCCTGCCAAGCTTATGGTGCAGCGTCAAAGCCTATCAGTCATGCGAAAATTATTGCAGCCAAAATACTCACGCGACTGCTTGGCTTCATCCCTGCCAGAAAATTAAAGATGGGCGCTTGTGACGAAAGCTATTATACGATGAGTCAGTGGTACAACTGGAATCTGCAAAGGAACTTTAAAAGCAGCTTCATAAAACAAAGCACGTTTAATGAAAGTGCATTTAATGAAAGTATTGTTAATCAAGCGAGCACTGATACAACTGCCACTGACGACGAGCTTTTAGACTATCGACATCAGATGCCAAACATCACCATACCTGTATACGCCATCAGTGCCAGAGGAGATACATTCATCTCCCCTACTCATGGCTGTCAGATGCTCTTTGATGATTTTAAAAACCCTGCCAATGTCTTTCGCGAATACGCGCTCAGCCATGGTGATTTAGACGACTACACTCACAGCCGCATTATGATCAGCCGTAACGCTGCCAAAGAGATTTGGCCAACGGTGACCGATTGGATTGAGCGTCATGCTCGGTAGTTACTATGCCACTTAGCTACTTAGCCACTTAGCCACTTAGCCACTTAGCCACTTACTATAATGAACGCTTTATTATGTACAACAACTGCAAGGGTTGAAACTATTATGGCTGATAGTGGCTATCAAATAGTCTGTAGCGGTAGAATGATAACCAATCAAAACTAATGGTATGAGAATTATGCTTATGAACCAGCTTTTGAGCACTAGGTCGAACGAAGGTGTCATAGACCACAACCATCGCTGGCAACAGCGTTACAAGTCAATATTAGTCGCAGGCTCTATGAGTCTAGCCAGTCTGATGATCGGCTGCCAGTCAACTGCTACTACTCAACTTACGACTCCCCCATCCTTACCGCAAAATGCAGTCTTGATTAATAAGGCGACCAATTTATATCAAGTTGATAAGCTACTGTTTCGAAGTGAGCAATTACGTGCAGCTGATATCCCTTTACTTAAAGCCAATCGTATTGACGCTATCCTTAATTTACGCTTTTTTGATCGAAATGATGATGAAAAATTACTAGCTGATATTGTTAATGAGACGTCCTTAGACTTATATAATCAACCGCTTAAATCATGGTATGTTACTCCAAAAGAAATCGCTAAAGCCTTAAATACGATAAAAGATTTGCAGGCACAAAATAAGAGCGTACTGGTACACTGCTATCATGGTGCTGACCGTACGGGACTGATTATCGCTATGTATAGAATCATTGAGCAAGAGTGGTCTATTGAACACGCTAAGCAAGAAATGGTCGCTGGTGGATTTGGCTATCACGCCGTTTGGGTAAATCTTGAGAACATGCTAAACCCTAAAACCGTGGCTGCTGTCCGTATAGAGATGGTGATTTAGACGACTATACTCACAGCCGCATTATGATCAGCCGTAACGCTGCCAAAGAGATTTGGCCAACGGTGACCGGTTGGATTGAACAGCATTCTACTTAAAATTATGGGTGTATTTATCTGGACTCGTCACATCATCATTGACCGTTATACTATCCCAAACATCTTTCCACTTGTCAGCGAGTCATCGGCTGTGTCAGTATTGGCATTATTAATTTTTTACCAATGAAATATAAGTCGTAGGAAATTGGCGTCTATGAGTGAATTATCAGAGCAAAGTTCAGACACACAAACCCCTGATCAGAAAAGCAGTAAACACTATCGTTATTTGGTTTTCATTGGGCGTTTTCAGCCGTTCCATCGTGGACATAAAGCCGTCATCGACGAGGCATTAAAGCGCTCGGATGATGTGATTATGCTTATTGGCTCAGCCAACCTGCCACGCAGCTTACGCAATCCATTTAGCGTCGCTGAGCGTGCTGCCATGATTAAAGACGCCTACTCAGCAGAGGAAGCGGCACGTATTCACTGCGTGGGTCTAGACGATGCACTCTACAACGACACCCGCTGGCTACAGTATGTGCAAGCAGGCGTCAAGTCTGTCACTGGTGACTTGCAGAGCGATATTGGGTTGATTGGTCACTCAAAAGACAGCTCATCTTATTATTTATCGCTATTCCCCAACTGGGACTCAGTCTCGGTGCCCAACTATCACAATTTATCAGCCACACCTATTCGAGATAGCTATCTGATGGGGGCTACACCGACACCTGAGCGTACGCCCGAGTCAACTCGCAAAGTGCTGAATGATTTCAAAAAAACTGACGATTACCATCAGCTGCATGAAGAAGCAGATTTCATTGATAAGTATAAAAGACAGTGGGAATCAGCCCCCTATCCGCCTACATTTATGACGGCTGATGCTTTGATTGTACAGTCTGGACATATCCTGTTGGTAGAGCGCCGTAGTATGCCAGGGCGTGGATTGTGGGCATTACCTGGTGGGTTCTTAAATCCGAAAGAGACCTTATTTGATGCTTGTATTCGTGAGCTGCGTGAAGAAACGCGTCTCAAAGTTCCTGAGCCAGTATTGCGTGGCTCTTGTCACAGTCAGCATACTTTTGATGACCCATATCGCTCGGCACGTGGTCGTACGATTACCCAAGCATTTTATTTTCAGCTTAAAAATGATCCAAAAGGTCTACCAAAAGTAAAAGGTGGCGATGACGCAGCTAAAGCTTTTTGGTTACCGCTGGCAGAGCTTGATGCCACCATGATGTTCGAAGACCACTATGCGATTATTACCAAAATGGTTGGATTGTAAATTTACATAACGTTGACCGACTAGTACATGATTTACAACCTTATAATCAACTACAGTCTATATAATTTATTTTCTTAGTTTTTTATTTTTAAACCTGATTTATCATTTTTGCACACGTTTTTGTACAACAGCTTTCACCGCCCAAGTCGATAGACGGCAAGGGTTCACCGCTGCAACTGTTCTTTCATAAAAGCAGCTGCGGCATTTCAAAGCAGAGGAGTTCTGTGATGTATACCAGTAATCTAAATAATTTAATTCTTAACAGCGACAGCTATAAAACCTCACATTGGGTGCAATATCCAAGCGGTAGTGAGTATCTGTCAAGCTACATTGAGGCGCGTAAAGGCGACTATGATGTGGTATTTTTTGGCTTGCAAGCCTTTATTAAAGAATACCTAAGCACCCCTATTACCCACCAAGATATCGACGAAGCCGAAATGGTCGTTCAAGCGCACGGCTTGACTTTCAATCGTGCTGGTTGGGAGCATTTGGTGGACAAACACAATGGTTATCTACCATTACGTATCCAAGCCGTACCCGAAGGCAGTATCGTGCCAGTGTCCAACGTCGTCTGCCAAGTCATCAATACCGATCCTGAATTTTACTGGCTGCCAAGCTATATCGAAACCGCACTATTACGTGCTATTTGGTATCCATCAACGGTCGCCAGCGTCTCGCATTACTGCAAAGACATCATTCGTAAAGCTTTAGAAAAATCAGCAGACAACACAGAGTCGCTTACGTTCAGGCTGCATGATTTCGGCTCGCGTGGTGCATCTAGTCAGGAATCTGTGGCACTCGGCAGCTTGGCGCATCTGGTAAACTTTGCGGGCACGGATTCAATGACGGCACTAGTAGCTGCCAGTCGCTGGTATCAAATGGATAAAGACATGCCAGCGTTTTCTATCCCTGCAGCTGAACACAGCACGATGACTGCATGGGGCCGTGACGGTGAGACAGCAGCCTTTGCCAATATGATTGAACAGTTTGGTGGCGAAGGTAAAAGCTTCTCAGTGGTCTCAGACAGTTATGACTTATGGAATGCCATCGATAATATCTGGGGTGGCAGCCTAAAAGACGACGTAAAAAACATGGGCGGCACACTGGTCATTAGACCAGACAGTGGCGAGCCTACCAAAGTTGTCCGCGAAGCATTAGAGCGCTTGGCAGTGAAATTCGGAACGACCGTTAATAGTAAAGGCTATAAGGTACTACCAGATTATGTACGAGTCATCCAAGGTGATGGTATCAGTCCGCAAAGCCTAACCAAAATTATTGATGTCATCATGAAAGCAGGCTTCAGCGCTGAAAATGTCACCTTTGGTATGGGCGGTGGCTTACTACAACAAGTCAACCGTGACACCATGAGCTGGGCAATGAAAGCCAGTTCTATCTCTATCGATGGTGTCTGGAAAGACATCTACAAAGATCCGATCACTAGCCGTTCGAAACGCTCAAAAAAAGGTCGATTGGCTTTGGTCAAAGACAGCAACGGAAAACTAAAAACCATCAAAGCAGATGACTTATCTGCCGATGCAGAAAACCTGTTGCGTGACGTTTATGTCGATGGCCAGTTATTAATTGAAGATAACCTAACGACTATTCGAGAGCGTGCTGGATGGTAGCAATATGATAAATAGTAATAAAATGGCGACAGTGGCAAGAGATGTCCTCCTTGCCCCTGTTTATCTTTATCAAGGTCGCAGAATCAAGCGTGAGACGGTTCGCTTACCTGAGCCACATGGCGAAAGGCATGGTCATGTTCAATTAAACCAATCTGCTAATACCCTGTCTGCTAATACACAAAAAGATGGCGTCCAAAAAACGCTAAACATCATGGTGGTTGGTGACTCGGCCGCCGCTGGTGTTGGTAGTCAAACACAGCAAGAAGCACTAGTAGGCAAGCTGATCCCTGCTCTGCAGCAGCAGTCTGCTATTCATACTCAGTTTGATGAGCTAACATGGTCATTGCAAGCAACTACGGGGCACACTAGCTTTGATATCTTGCGTCGGCTTTATATCCTACCTGCTCCTAGCCAAGCGGTTGATGTCATGGTATTGAGTGTCGGAGTTAATGACACCACTGCTAATGTCTCTGCGCGTAAATGGCAGCAGCAAATTGAAGAGATCATTGCTATTGCTCAGCGCAAGTTTGGTGTGCGAGAATTGATTTTTTCAAGTCTACCACCGATGGCACAAATGCCTGCAATACCTACCCCACTCAATAATTTTATTGGTGCCAAAGCATCTACTTTGGACAGGATACTGCAGCAAGTCTGTGCCGAGCATGACAGTGTCACTTATATGGAAACTGACTTTGCAAAGATGATAGAAGAGCACTTTGATGGCAAACCTGTCGATATCGCCGTGATGTTTGCCAGTGACGGCTTTCATCCTAGCAGCCTAATGTATGGCTATTGGGCACAGCAATTATCAGAGCTGATAGTACAGGTGCTAGACACGCCGATTGCTTAGGGATTATCTTAATTTCACCTTTCAAAAATACTACCCTAAAATTCAAAAAAAAAACCGCTGAATATTCAGCGGTTTTTTATTGCTTTGCGAAATATATTTACACAATAAGTGTAAATTATTCTGCAGCGTCAGTATCAGCAGCTTTCTTACGGCCACCAAACGCACCAAAGCGTTTGTTGAAGCTAGCAACACGGCCTTCAGTAGAAGTTTTGCGTTGTTCGCCAGTATAGAATGGATGCGACGCACTTGAGATATCAAGTGGGTAGTATGGATATTCTGTACCTTCGTATTCACGAGTAGCTTTGGTTTTAGCAGTTGAACGAGTCAAAAAGAAAACGTCAGCGTTAGTGTCGTGGAATAAAACTTCTTGGTAATTAGGATGGATATCTTTACGCATAATAAACTCTCTATGTCCGATGTATGTATAGTGCTTTTGAGCAACATCTTAAATGATGTGCCAAATCAACAATGGCATACGTAACTGAGGCACTAAGGACATTTATAAGTATGGCAGCTGCATCACTGGCTTATTCCAGCACCCAACACCATTCCTCTGCTCACTTAGCCTTTCCCCAGCGGGAAAATCAAACCGCGATTTTAACGGTTTTCGACGTCCGATGCAAGTCAGTCGGGCGCTAAGACTGTAATGATATGCCCATACAATCTTGATAAAGACCAATCAGGTTTAGAATACCAAAGAATAGTGTATCAATGGTAGTAAAAGCCGTAGCAGTCGATGCCATAGTGTAGTGAGCGAGATGAATATCGTAGTAGTTGCATCATAGTTATATAGTGAATAGACCATAGCATGCCATATTATTCCGTTAGCAATTTGGCTAGCGTTAATACCCCTGATGCCAGTGGGCTGTCTTTACGATAAACAATCGATAGCTGAACTTGCTTTGACCCATGACTGAGTGGCGTCATGACCAATGATTTTTCATATCGACTGCCGACCACCATGTTTTTACCAATGATCGTGTAGCCTAATCCCGCAGCGACACACCCCAATACACCGTCAGCGCTACTCATCAGCATCAGCTCATCACACCCTCTGCCTGCTTCTTGTTGCCAAATAATAGCCTGTGTCCTGTAACCACAACCTTCATCACGTACGAATAAGACAGGATCATGCTCACTATCTAATGGCGTCACCATCATCAGCTCTTCTCTAACAACAGGAATCACCACCAGATCTTTATGTTTGGGTGCATTGCCGATTGCCGCACAGTCTACTTTATTATTCAAAACCGCCAAGACCAACCTATCACTGGTATCTGTATAGATTTTGGCACGGATTTCAGAGTGGTTTAACTTAAGTTGTTTCAATGCCAATGGCATATGAACAGCAGCAAATGTCTCAGGCATACCGATTATTAATTCATAACTGTCTTTATTTCGGAGCATGGCCGATGTGGCTTGATACTCTAACTGTAAAATTTGATCAGCATAATCGCACAGCTGTCGCCCACTCGGGGTTAATTGCAGCTTTCGACCAATGATATTGAATAGCTTGGTATCTAGTTCCCTTTCTAGTTTTTTGATGCGGTTGGTAATATTCGACTGAACGGTATGCAGTTTTTCAGCAGCCCCTTTAATACCGTCTTCATCAACCACCGCTTTAAACGTCTTTAACGTCAAAATCTCCATGTGAAAATCCTTATTCACTTATTAAACAGTTCTTATAATGAGAATACTTTGTTCTAGATAATTCAATTTTTAAGATTAACAGAGTCACGTATTCTTTGTTAATAACTTTCCGATATGAAGTAATAAAAATGTCTATAGAACTCACGAAAGTCCGTGTATACATGGCTGGAATTTGCAGCTTGATAGTGACCGTAGGGGTTGCTCGATTTTCGTATAGTCTATTGCTACCAGTCATGCAAGAAGGCGCTGGCTTGACAGAGTTAGGTGGCGGGTGGTTAGCCAGCACGAACTTTATGGGTTATATGTTTGGCGTTTTGATTGCTGCGAGCATGCATAATCTGAATTACAAATATAACTTACATCGTGTTTACCTTGTTTTAAGTGTAGTCACCTCTGCAGCTATGGTTCTGACCACAGATATAACCACTTGGGCGATATTAAGGTTCCTCGCTGGCGTCTGTGCTTCAGGCGGATTTATTATTGCTTCAGGATTGATATTGAAATGGCTGGTAAAGAATAACCACCGTGCTGAGCTCGGGATTCATTTCGCAGGTGCAGGTTTGAGCATTGTGATTACCTCGTTATTGTTTGAGGCAATGCAGTCAATATCAGCAGATTGGCAACAGCAATGGTTAGCACTCTCTGTGTTGGCGATTATCTTTGCTGTGCCTGCATGGTTATGGATGCCACACCCTTCCACCGATAGTAAAAATCAAGAAGTGATTGAGGACAATCCACCAAGCAAGACTTTCAAATCATTAATGATGCTGGCTTATTTTTGTGCAGGTTATGGTTATGCAGTCAGCTCTACCTTTATCGTCGATATTGTAGAGAGTACAAAAGGCTTGCAAGGACAAGGAGGTTTTGTCTTTTTATTGATTGGTTTAGCCGCCACCCCAGCTGCACTTATATGGGATCGTATTGCTCGGAGGTTTGGTTATCTTAGGACACTAATCGCCGCTTATCTGGTGCAAATAATCGGCATCATATTGCCTGCCCTCAATAACAGCTTACCGACGGTCATAATCAGTGCAGTGTTATTTGGCGGTACTTTCATTGCTTGTGTGAGTTTAGTATTGACGATGGCTGGTAAATTCTTCCCCAGTGATCCTGCTAAATTCATGGGAACAATGACGTTATCGTATGGTGCAGCTCAAATCATTGCACCCGTCTGTACCGGTTATATTGTTAAAATTTACGGAAGTTATAACCCTGGTCTATATCTATCAGCAGCGGTCGTGACAATGGGCACACTACTCTTGTATGGTTTATTGAATTTAAAGCATCCTCAACCAAAACCTATCACTCACAAACTATCAAAAAATGAGATTTAGACTTAAACCTGCTTACTAAAATAAGTACCAAAACTATTACCAAAATAGCTAAAAGCAGCCACTCGATGGCTGCTTTTTTTATTGATATAAAAATAACGGCTTTATTATTGAACTATATATTCAATAAAACGCATAAAAGCTTTTGGTAGGCTTGTTAACCTCGAAATTTATTGTTATATTCATATATGTGAATTTACGAATATAATACATATCACTGAGGAAGCAGAAAAATGGATACAATAAAAGTTGATTTTATAGATATAGATAAAGAATGGGATAAGCAAATATCAGACTATCATTTTGACGTATACCATTTATCTGGCTGGATTTCGGCATCAGCCGTCGTCGATAAAGGCATGCCTCAAGGTATAGTCGCTCACTATAAAGATAAGAAAGTGTTTTTACCTATTATCATACGAGAGATAGATTCAGAGCATTGGGATGCTACTTCTACATATGGTTACGGCGGTCCTGTGATGGACAAGACGCTAACCGATGCCCAGCTCGATCTCGTACTAGAAGGCATAAGAGCTTTTCTCTTTGAAAAGGGTTGTGTGTCATTATTCATGCGACTGCATCCAATCATCAATAAAGAATGGCTGCCTACCGTTGGAAAAGCGCTTACTCACGGCCTGACATTAATGTCTGACTTAACAAAATCAGAAGAAGAACACTGGAGCGAGACTCAAAACCGTCATCGTCGAGGCATCAAAAAAGCCATGAAAATGGAGGTTGTCACAAAAATTGAATCCCTAACCAAAGAAAGCGCCATGGTGTTCTCAAACATTTATAAAGAAACGATGGAACATGTTAATGCTAGCCAGTATTACTTTTTTGATGACAACTATTTTTTCAATTTATTTGAGAACCTTCAAGACAGAATACTACTAATAACAGCTTATCAAGACGGCAAAGCCATTGGTTCATCGATATACACAACCTGTAGAGAATCAGGCATTATGCAGTTCCATCTCGGTGGTACACTCAACGCCTATACACATCTACAGCCGTCTAAACTTATTACTCATGTTGCTCGCAATTGGGGCAGAGAAAATAATTATAACTTACTCCATCTTGGTGGCGGCCTAGGCTCCAACCTAGATTCGTTATATGAGTACAAAAAAGGGTTTAGCTCACAAGAGCTGTTGTTTAAGACCTATAGACTCGTTGTCAATTCATCTAAATATGCCGCGTTGATTGCGAATAATTGGTTTACTGAAAACGATTTAAGCTCAGATTTTTTCCCTTTGTATAGAAAAGAGCCAACCAAAGAAACGGTATTGGAAGCTGAAGGCACTGAATCTCTAGTTAGTGTTTGATAAGCAGACTTACCTACTCTCAGCAAATATTAGCAAACAAAAAAGCAGCCACGATGATGGCTGCTTTTTTTATTGAGAGTAGGTGTGTTTATTTCATTTCAACGATGTGCCAAACACCTAACTTATTATCGCCATCTTTATCACCTACCTGAGTATCATTGGCATAGAAGTACAAAGGTTTGCCATTCATGGCCCATTGATACTTACCATCTTCGCGCTGAAATGCAGCAAACTGACCTGAGGCTTTCGCATTATCAGGTGCTAAAAATGCTGGCCATACTAGCAAACACGCGGCGCCACATTCTGATTTCCCCATAGCATCTTTATCAAAAGTATATAAGGTCATGTGATTGTTCGCATCAACCAACATACCGTTTTTGCTCGTAATGGGTGCCGTATTATTATTAGTAGCCTGCACTTCATGCATGCCAGAACCATCCTTCCCTGTTACATTATTTAACGTTGAACAACCAGTGAGCGTCAAAACACCTGTCAACGCCGATAATATGAGCATACGTTTCATGATAACGTCCTTGTTATTGTCATGGTTAATTTTATTTAGAGTTTGCTTACAATCATACGACTTGAGTACATGTGCTTTGATTACATGTGATTTAAGTAGAAGCAAAAATGACCCAATCCTGACTTCAAGCTATTTAATATAGCATGGGCATATAGACAGTTGTTTTTATACAGAGTGGTCTTTACAAAACTGCTTATATCCTACGGAACAAGCCAACAAATCCATCGCACTGGATAGACAGTCCTACCTACTCGTTGACAAAACTCATGTATTCACTTACTTATTTGCCGTCATATTAGTTGTAGTTTTTCGTAAAATAACGCTATGGAGTTTAAGAGTTACTAAACAATAGAAAATATTACCATTGCGGCCCAATATACATATTGAAGTTGGCAACTTTGCACGCATATCAACAGTTATAAGTTATTTAGACACAAGATATTTAATGAATACATCGAGCACTATTTGCTGTGAATGCTATTAAGGATACAACAACGACAATGACTCAATCTGTTATCAAAAATCAAACGCATCCTACCAAACGCGTCGGTATTCTAGGTGGTGGTACGGCTGGAGCAACTATTGCTATTCGCCTTGCAGCGTTAGGGCTTGAGACGTATTTATTTGAAAAAAACAAATCGCTGATTGATGGCCCACCGATGTGTCATCTACATGCAGGGGGCAATCTATATCGCGAGATACCTGACGAGGATTGTGTCGCCCTACTAAAACAATGTATCGATATTTTGCGTCTTTATCCTTACACCATCGACGTACGTCCAACTGTATTTGCCGTGCCGACACGAGATGGTGGCCTACCCGAAGACTTGCTGCCACGCCTCGATATATTGACCGATGCCTATCGGGAGCTTATCGCTCAAGATGACAATAATAAAGTACTGGGTGAGCCAGAAGACTACTATCAGCTTTATAGCCATGAGCAGTTGATTGAGCTGTCCGAGCGCGAGCAAGTTGCTGTGCCAACGACCGTTGATGAATGGATGATACCAGTCGCTAAATATCTGGATTTGAACAAAGTCAAATTTCCATTAATCGTCGTACAAGAGTACGGCTGGAACATCTTTCGCTTAGCGGCCTCTGCACAATTGGCATTAGCAGATTATGACCATGCCCATGTCTTTACCGATACTCAAGTACAGCAAGTCATGCCTGTCGACTGTGAAAACTGCTCAAACGCGGATCACCATGTCACCAAATGGCGTATTGACTATCAACAAGCTGCTGGTTACGAATCAAATCTCGAATCAGCCCTCGAATCAAAGCCTCAAACTGAGTCTATCGAAGTAGATTACTTGATCAATGCTTGTGGCTTTCGTACTGGTGTGATCGACGATATGGTCGGTGTCAAAGTGACTCGCATGGTCGAGTTTAAATCCTCTTATATTACGCATTGGGATAATGCTGGTGGACAGATACCAGAGATTATCGTCTATGGCAATCGAGGCACACCAGAAGGCATGGCGCAGTTGACCCCTTATCCAGGCGGCTACTTTCAAATACATGGCATGAGTAAATTCATCACTTTATTCGATGATGGATTGGTCGCTTCTAGCAAAGACAGCGCCCAACCCAAATTGCCACCGCAATATGTACACTATATCGAAGACGGCTGGGACAAGGCACCGTTACAAGCGCGCAGTCAACAATCGATTGATTATGTGGCTGAGTTTGTACCGACCTTCCATAGCGCGCGTACAGTTGGTAATGCGCTATATGGCGGGCAACAAATACCCGGGCAAGATGACACCTTGCGAGTCGCTGATGTGAGCCTGTATTCCAATATTCGTTATGCGCGTGCTGAAAACGTCAAAGCGTCATCGACTCTGATCGCTGCTGATCAAATCGTCGACGAGCTGACCAAACTTGGCTTGGTTAATCCTGATACGCCTGCGAATCGAAATCGCGGTGCTCATGAGTGGTCTTATTTAGTACATAACGACAGCGTAACTATTGATAGAGTCGCTCGTGGTTTGGCTGAAGAACGTGGCTTTCCCATAGCGATGGCGGGCGTGAATCATAGTATTCCTAAGAAGGACTTAGATACGGTATAGTCAATCTCATATACATATAAATGACATACGGTATCAGGCTTATCTTAAGCCTTATCATTGGCTATTTAAAAATTGAGTAAAAAAAAGGAGAGAGTGGCATATTATTGGCCACTCTCTCCTTTTTTATACCTCTACGCTTGACTGCCTTGTACTACCTTTAACTTGAATCTATTACAAGCTAAATACCGCATAGGCTCGAACTTAATTACCAGCCATTTTTTCTGTATCGACAGCACTATCGATGGTTACTACGGTTTTTAATAGGTCAATGGCTTCATCAATCGTATTGCACACCACCAAACGCTCAAGATCTTCTTGCTTCATAAAACCTTGGTCAGTAGTATATTTTAAATGCTCAACCATACGATCATAGAAACCATTGATATTGAGGATAATCATCGGCTTTTCATGCTGATATAGCTGACGCCAAGTAGCAATCTCCATGATCTCTTCTAATGTACCAAGACCACCAGGTAAAGTAATAAAGGCATCCGCATACTCTGCCATCACTGTTTTTCGAGTATGCATGGTATCGGTCAAGTGTAGACAAGTTAGCTGTTCATGAGCAATCTCATGTTTGAGCATAAAGGTTGGAATCACCCCAATCGCTTGTGCACCGCCCTTGATCACTTCATCTGCAACGGCACCCATCAACCCAATACTAGCGCCACCGTAGACCAAACCCATACCGTTATCTGCTAACGCACGACCTAGCTCGCGTGCTGCTTGCTCATAAATTTCTTTATTACCGAGACGTGATCCGCAATACACTGCCACTAACGGCATTGTCAATGCTGATTTATTCACTGCTTGCTCAATGTTAGTGATGTCTTGGCTAGTGATAACTTCATACGTATCGTTATTAATCTTCATTTGCATATAGCTTCCTTAATGTTACATCGATTGTTTTTATTGAATGTCTATTGATTAAAAATTTAGTTATTAAAAAGTGTATGTATACTGGGGCATGCCCTCAATTCAAAAATAGATTTTTATGAAAACATTGATAGATAATAGCATTTAAAATAAAAAAAATAGAACTTGGAAGTCATCTTCGAGTGCCTTCCTCACTAAGATTTATTTTAACATAAGCAACCCTATCAGATATCAGCAACGATTTATCACTACGCAATGACTACATGCCCAAGACGGTTAGCGATTCTTTACTCATCAAACGCAATGATAAAAATGATAAAAATGATAAAAATGATAAAAATGATAAAAATGATAAAAATGATAAAAATGATAAAACATCCTAAGGCCAAACCATGGAAAACAGCCCTATCAATAATCAAATAGATACTGACTCTCAAATAGATGTTTACTCTCTGAGCATCATGACAGACCGTAATAAGGCATTGGCAGCCACTGTCTATCGTCCTAGAGATACGACGAAAAAAGCAATCATGATGGCACCAGCCACAGGTATCAAGCGCCATTTTTATCATCATTTTGCGAGGTATCTCGCAGAGAGTGGTTTTGGGGTGCTGACCTTTGACAATGAAGGTATCGGTGAATCGCTTTCTTCTGAGTTATCTAAATGTGATGCATCTTTGATTAGCTGGGGTCGCCATGACATGCCAGCCGTCCTTGATGCGCTGCAAGATGAATTTCCTAATGCGTCTTATCACCTTATCGGTCATAGCGCAGGCGGTCAGTTGATTGGCTTAATGCCCAACTATCAGGCGATTACCTCAGTCTTCAATGTTGCTTGCTCTTCAGGCCGTATCAAAAACATGGGCATGCCTTATAAGCTCAAGGCGATGGGATTTATGGATGCGTTTATTCCGCTCGCTAACTTAACATTGGGCTATACACCATCGGATAAAATCGGCATGGGTGAGCCATTACCGCGCGGTGTAGCTCGACAGTGGCGTGATTGGTGCAATGGTGCAGGCTATATCAAGACCGCTTTTGGCAAGAGCATACACACGCATTTTTATGATGAACTGAGCATGCCAGCGCTTTGGTTGGGCTTTAGCGATGACGATATCGCCAATAGCAAAAACATGGATGATATGATTCGCGTATTTACAAAAATGCCAGTAGAAAAGCGCTTTTTAGAACCCAAAGATTTCGGGCTAAATCATATCGGTCACATGCGTTATTTTAGTAGCAAAACCAATGCCAAAGCACCAGAGCTTTGGCAGATGGCAGTTGATTGGCTTAGTAAGCAGCATTAAGAGGGATATTTACTTTAAGAGGAGTATTTACTTTTCTGAGCTTTCGTTCTCTTCTGCCTTAACACGTTTCGTCAACGCAGAATACAGCGACGGCTGCATGTTATGAATATTGCCTATCATCCATTTGACATAGCTGATAGGTACCTCTTTAATTGGCTTGCCCTTATGCTTGCCAAACGGCATCTTACTCACAGGGGTCGCTTTATTAGAAATAGCATGCGCCGCTGCAAAATCTGTCGGAGCAATCTCTAGACGTTCGCAGCAAGCCTTATATAGCAAATAACACATGCGTGCATCGCCTAGTGCATCATGAGCAGCCACCGTCATTCTACTTGCTTCAGACTTCCCCAATAGCTGATCGATACACTTGGACTGACCGTAAGCACTCCATTCTGGAAAGGCTACCCTCGCCAGCCGCACCGTACATATAAGCTTGGCAGAGGGGCTGCCAATCACTCTCCAATCAAAGCGTACATTATGACCAATCAGATATTCAGGCAATTCAAATTGGTCTAATTCAAAACACTCAAGACCAACCACATCCTCATCGGTAATGCCATGCACTTTGATGACAATTGGTGATATGGCACGACCACTATTAAAGTATTTCATCCACTCAAACCCTGTCGCCACATTAATAGTCGCAACTTGAATAGGTCTTGGATCACGACCTTGATCTGTTTCGGTGTCGATAATCAGTGCAGTGTCAAAATCAGTCATAGAATATGGGTCATCAATAGTGGCTGAAATAGCCTAACAGAAGCGTTATAGTGAATAGAAACATGCTTGCTACATTTATAGTTATTGGGATAAAAACCAAATATAACAAGCTCATACAGAAAATGAAGGATAGAACTTCTACAATATAGTATTCAATAATATAGAAAATTTAAGAGAGCCCTATGCTACCTGCCGATGAACATCAGCGAGCCAAACCCACATTTTTACGCCGTGTACTAAGCGTGCTCATTAGAGCTGCTGTGTTGGTGATGCTATTGTTTATATTAGACAAACTACTGCCAAGTATCAGTCAACAAACACAGTCATTCGTTGTGTCAAAGTGGCAACAGTTGAGTCTATTGCAGCAAGCACTGCCTACAGAAGACAGTCTACCCTCGCCGTTACCAGAGCAGAATCTAACGGATACTTGGGGTGCTGCGCGTAGTCAAGGCCGCTCGCATGAAGGTATTGATATCTTTGCAGCGCGAGGCACGCCGATACAGTCGACAACGCAAGGTATCGTCCGCAAAGTAGGTGAAAATAATTTGGGTGGTCGCGTGGTGGTCATCGTTGGACCTGGCGGCGCAGGACACTACTATGCGCATTTAGAAGATTATGCCGATATTGCTCCCAACGACTGGGTGAATGCTGGTGATATCATTGGTTATGTTGGTGATAGTGGCAATGCAAAAGGCACACCGCCCCATGTCCATTATGGGATATATATCAATGGTAGCGCTGTGAACCCGTATCCATTTTTGCAAAAGAATTAGGGCATATTATCCGTCTATAAATTAGTAATATTTGCGATTTTAACTCGTAGGAGCAGATCGAACATAAGCTGCTGGGAATACCATGCTAAATGTGGAGCCAACCCCTTCTACCGAGTCAATTTGTAATTTCGCCTCATGTTGATATAGGACATGTTTTACAATCGCTAAGCCTAGACCTGTACCACCTGTGGCACGACTACGGCCTTTATCAATACGATAAAAACGCTCCGTCAAACGCTCAATATGCTGCGGTGCAATGCCAATACCATTGTCCTCAACAGCGAACTTGCAGCCTTCTGACGTCTTGGTCCAGCTGATGGAGATATCGCCACCTTTTGGGGTATATTTAATGGCATTGATCACCAAATTAGACAATGCACTATTTAAGTACATCTCTGAACCTTGTAGCCCGTCATAAGTATCTATCTGCAAATGAATGGTATGGCCATATGATTGGTTATAGGCTTGCGCATCATCATAAACATGAGTCAACAGCTTGGTCATATCAATATAAGTCAGCTCATGAGCCTCCTCGATTTCAATGCGAGATAACAAGAGCAAATCATTTACAATTCTATTCATGCGAGCCGTCTGCTGAGTCATCAACTCAAAACCACGACGCCAATGCGGTGGCATATCTGGCTGATGTGAGAAGTTTTCTAAATACCCCATCATTACGGTCAGTGGCGTACGCAATTCATGCGAGACATTCCCGACAAAATCGCGGCGCATTTCTTCTAAATTATGCAATCGTGTCACGTCATAAATGATGAGCAGCTTTTCATCACCAAACGGTGTAATTTCACACTTTAGATAGCGCTTAGCATCTCGCCATGATTCTATATGAACGCCATCGTTAGGTATCGTTGTGGACTGATAATATTGACGGAATTCAGGGGCGCTGATGAAGTCAAAAATACTTTGACCTTTATCCGTTACTTGCAATAGCAGCAAATCCTCTGCCGCTTGATTCCACCACTCCAAACCATCATCACCATTAATTAAAATCACTGCATCTCTTAATGCTTGTACGGCGCTGCTGATTTTTTTAAGTTGATCCGTTGCATGCTTCTGAGAGGTTGGCTCTAACGTGCCCTGCTGGTTATTTTCTATTGGCATAGTATTGCTCATTTATTATCCTTACCACTATTCGCTATATTGGGCCACGATTGCCAAGGCACTTTTAGGGTCAACTAACTGGGTTCAATAAAGCTAGAAAACCGGTAGCCTGTACCACGAACCGTCTGTATCAACTTATCACAGTCATGTGGGCGCAGTAATGTACGCAGACGTTTAATATGTACATCAATGGTTCTATCTTCAATATAAACGTTGCCACCCCATACCTGATCTAGCAGCTGTGTCCGCGTATAAGCGCGCTCTGGATGACTCATAAAGAATGCCAATAATCGATACTCAGTGGGGCCAACTTCGATGACTTTGCCTGTGGCTGTCACGCGCTGGCTCTTTGTATCTAGGCTCAGATTGCCTATTTCGATAGGCTTATCACTACTGAGCGCACTACTACGGCGCAACACTGCTTTGATTCTTGATATCAATTCACGTGTCGAAAAGGGCTTGGTCATATAGTCATCAGCACCGGCATCAAGGCCGTGAACCTTACTATCTTCTTCACCTTTGGCTGTCAGCATAATGACGGGGATTTCGGACAATATCTCATCATTTTTGAGCATACGGCAAAAATCAACACCGCTTTTATCTCCGGGCAGCATCCAATCTAACAAAATAAGCGCAGGCCTATGATCGACGACTTGCTGATGCGCCTCTGATACATCGGCTGCCTGTAAGCTATCAAATCCAGCCATTTCTAGTGTCATTACGATCATCTCACGAATCGCAGGTTCATCTTCAACAATCAAAATTTGCTCATTATACATACGGTATTCTCAGCGTTAGATGACAAAACTCAACTTATAAACAAGGCGATAGGTGCTCGCTATATTTTATCTATTAAACGGATTAATTATGACAGCTTAATGACATTTGTTTGAAATGCCTTATCCTTAATATTGAATCCGATGATTTACTTTACCTCTAATAAGAAATTCAGCGGCCCATCATTGATGCTCGATACCTGCATGTCAGCACCAAACTGACCAGTGGCCACATTCGTATGCTGGGTTTTGGCATAAGCGACCAATTGTGCGAACAATGCCTGTGCCATATCGGGTGCCATTGCACCACCAAAGTCAGGGCGACGACCTTTATCGGTTTTTGCCATCAAAGTGAACTGTGATACTAATAGCAATCCACCAGCTACTTGCTGGACGTTTTTATCTAATTTACCATATTTGGCAGGGTCATCATCATTTTCAAAGATGCGATAAGTCAGAATTTTATCGACCATTCTCTGCGCGCTTTGTAGCGTATCATCATGACCCAAACCAATATATGCCAACACACCTTGCTCAATAGTACCGACACACTGTTCATCAATGGTGACACTCGCACCCTTCACTCGTTGTATAAGTGCTTTCATTTACTGACTCCTTACAGATTATGCTCATACAATAACATGCTGTCCATGATAAAATGCAGCCATTCATTTGCCCATTAATTATTACATTGAACTTTACTTTGGTAACCTCATTATGAATTTATTCACCACCTTGCAACAGCTTGTCCCGCAGCAGCAGCTAAGTAAAGTTGCAGGCCGTCTAGCCGCAAGTCGCCACCCTTACGTCAAACGCGCATTTATCCGTAGCTTTGCTAAAGCTTATCATGTCAGTTTAGACGAGTATGAGCGCCAGAGCTTTAATGCCTATGAAAGTTTCAATGATTTTTTTACTCGTGAACTAAAAGACGATGCTCGCCCTATCGATACGACTGCTGACGGCATCGTCAGCCCTGCGGATGGTGTTATCTCTCAGTTGGGTCAAATCGAAGACCATAAACTGCTCCAAGCCAAAGGCCGCTACTACGATGTCGGGCAGCTACTTGCTGATAGCGAAGACGGCCAGTATTTTGCTGATGGTAGCTTTGCGACTGTTTATCTAGCACCTAGTAATTATCACCGCGTCCATATGCCGTTCGATGGTACTTTAACCAAGACGCGTTACGTACCGGGTACGCTGTTTTCGGTCAATAACACTACTGCCGATAACGTGCCTGACTTATTTGCACGTAATGAGCGTTTGGTTTGTATGTTTGATACTAAGTATGGCAAAGCAGCCGTGGTGATGGTCGGAGCGATGATTGTCGCTGGTATCGAGACGGTAGCGACAGGCAAGATTTCACGTACCGATGATATCCAAGAAGCCGACCATGACATGAGCTTTGAGAAAGGTGATGAACTTGGCCGTTTTTACTTAGGCTCAACCGCCATTGTAGTGCTACCAAAAGCCGCAAAAGCTGCTTGGCAAGACAGTATGAAAGCCAATAGTGTTGTACAAATGGGACAATTATTGGGCAATACCGATACCAAATAAATGTACTACCGACTCCCAAAACAAGAGCTGCAAAAAATAAAAGCTCCGTTAAGCGTAAATCATAACGCTTAACGGGGCTTTTCATTGATTACTTTTTACTAATTATTAAAAATAATAGCTCATAACGAAAGCGCTTCAGTATTGAAGGACATTCAAATCACCTTAATATCGAAAGTGCTTATGGATAGGATAGGCAAATAGGATGTTTTCCTCTTGCGTACCGCTGCCGATATTATGAATAATCAACGGTGTGCCATCCGCGGCTACTTTGTCCGAGACAATGCCTATGTGCGGCAAGTTACTCTTTGGCAAACGCCATGACACGATATCTCCCGCTTGAAAGCTGTCTTTATCCGTAATTGATAATGTCTGGCCTTGACGCTCAAAGAATGCTTCCAGATTGGGCACACGACGATGGTCAATATTCTTATCAGTCGATTTCAGTCCCCAATTCTTTGGATAGCTTGACCAGTTGGACTTCATGTCATGATTGACCAATTGCTGTAGATCAATGTTTTGCAGACGATACGCTCTGATGATGACATCAGTGCAGACACCGCTTTCTATCGGCACATCACCACGCGGAAACTCTAATTTACGATAAGCGGGATCATAACTGGTGGTAACCCCAATTTGCTTTTTGGCATCGTGCGCCAATTTATTACCACTACTGATGGAGGTCGCGGCTTGAGCCATTTGTGCCAAGCCTAATACACTGACCAAGACCAGCGATGTACATAATGTTCTATAAGTTATAGATAATCTCATTTAACAATCTCTTTTTGGTTGAACCAATCACCAGTACTGTAGCACGTGCAAATGATAGCTAAGTTGCAAAATGTTTAAACAATCATCCTGTCCCTTTACAAATCAATCAACCACCCTTGCTGAGTCGCGTATTTGATATTTTCTGATAACCAGTCATGAATGCTAGGGAAGCTGTCTTTGATAAATGCATGTGCACCGCTCACTTGCGAGCGAGTGACACCCAGCTCAATCCATGTTTTTCCTTCGGTATTTAGATTGAGTAAAAAAGGCAATAAACGATCGACTACTTTTAGCAGCTGCGTTTCTTTACTATCGCCTGTCTCTTGCTCTTCCCAAACTTCACTTAAATTCATAATACCATTACCACGTTCAGCTTGTAACCGAGCAATACCTTCACGCTCTTCTACGTGTGCAGTGCTACGAGTACTGGCATACAAAAACGTATCGCCAGCATCAATCTCACCCAAATCATGTACCAGTGCTAACTTCAATAACTTTTCATGATTGACATCTAACTCAAACTGCCCAGCGATGGACCAACACGCCATGGCCAAATGCCAAGAGTGCTCAGCAGAGTTTTCTAAGCGCGTGGTACCTGTCACATAGCTGCGGCGATTGACACGTTTTAATGCATCCAACTCTAGTAAAAAATGGGTAACGTCATTTATATCGATGTCTACAGCGCGTGTTGAATCGATTGATAAAATAGGTTTGGTTGATGACATGGTTATCTCTATAATTTTTTAAGCAAGTTTATAACTTTTTTCTTATTTTTCCTAAAGTCTATTATATATTCTACTAGAGCTAAGACTGATTACAGCGGAAGTTTGCCTTTCGTTATCAATACTCATAAAAAAATAGCGCTTTATATCATAAGCGCTATTTTTTAAGACAGTCCAAAGAGAATTAAATATTTGAAACCATCATTAGCCCGTTATAGTCAATCAATTCTATGACATTGGTTATTTAATCAAATTGCTAATGGTTTTAAAGGCAGGGTCTTCGCTGCTACGGCACAGTTCAAACAAAATAGTTTCGACCGTGGTGATCACACCACCTGCCCGGCGGATACGGCGAATGGCTTGCTTTTTATCATAAGGAAAGCGTGACCCAACCGCATCTCCAATAATCACTGGCTGCATACCGTTATCGAGTAAATCGAGTGCGGTTTGCAGCACACAGACATGCGCCTCTACCCCAAATAATAGAACAATGTTGCGATTCTGCTGTGCTAGATAGTGCCATGAGTCATTGTTGTCGCAAGCGCTAAACGTGACTTTCTCAAAGCTTTTGGCATTAGTGCCTTCTAATATTTCACGTATCTCCGGCAATGTATCGCCTAGACCTTTTTTATACTGCTCATTGAGCATGATAGGAACATTCAGCGCTTGGAGACCTTTAATAAGCGTCACTGTTTTTTTGACGATATTCTCGTGATCATAGATATGCGGGGTAAGACGCTCTTGCACATCAATAATCATGGCTTGCGTATTTTCGCGAGCGATTCGATAAGTACGATCGGTAATCATAGTAGACATAGCACACTCCTTGTACAACTGACGTTTATAATTCAAATCCGTTTTAGTTTTATCATTGTTGAACCAACTCTTATTTAGTCATACTTTGTTCAGTGCGTCAATCAGCATCCGCTTTAATAACAACTTGTCACTCTTGACTCAAAATTTCCGCCACCCAAAAGCAAGTAACTATAGATTGTGTCGCCTAGCATTACGTAGCAAAGACTGTTTCTGGGTCATAACCATGACCACACCGAAAACCATACCAATACATAAGGTCAGAAGATAATACACCATATAACTGAGCGTATTTATGAAAGCTACAAACATACTGGATGAGAGGATGATTAGTATGACAGCCATAGTAGCCCCATATATTCCTCTGTATTTTTTGTTAAAAATCTTATAAACAACTAACGTTATCGCAATACCAAACATGCCCAATATAGCGCCCCAAGTACCCGCCATGTCCATATCATAATAGAAAATCCCTAAAACATTGGAAACGATGCCACATATAAAAAAGGCAAGCATAAAACGTGCAGGACCTAATACTTTTTCTAAAATATAACCGGCTGAAAAAAGCATCCCCAGACTCATTGCTAAATGCATAATCCCTGCGTGTACGAAAAGCGATGTCACTACTCGCCAATATTGACCAGTTTGCAGCGCGTCCATCGTCAACCCACCTACACTATTTATCTGTCTGGATAAAGGGGCAATGATATCCATACCCATGAATACGGTGAGTATAAACGTACCTATACAGGTCAGTATTAAAACCAACGTTGCAGGTCGCTTTTTATTACTTCTAAACAAAGCTACTAGGCTTTTTGATACATCACTCACTGGTGCTCGTTTTTTTACGGGCTTTTGTCTTTTGATAGTTCTATGTTTTCGCGTGCCCTTTTTTTCTTGATTATCAATATCTGCTACAAGAATAAGCAACAAGCACAGCCCCATACCAATAAAAAATGAACCAAATCCCCAGACGAAGTCACGATCTAAACTGTCAACGAATACCTCTGATTCAGGTATTAACACTAAGGGTGATAAATTAGACTGCTTATTAGCCTTAGAAATAGTATACAAATAGGCGCTTCTGTCATTTGATGACTTCAGCTTTCTAAAATATCTGATATTAGAGAGGTCTGCAGCGGCGTATTTATAGCGTGAGTCACTAATAAACGCTGAGTATTGACTGTCTTTAATATTTTGGTCTGCACGATTATCATATTTCGTGTGGTAGCTGGAACCTAGCCAAATATTTTCAGCGGCTGTAAATGGTGTAGCAATATAATAGTCAATATGCAATGTCGATTCGAATCGTCGTCCATTGACTACTACTTGTGTCTCTACATAAGAAACACTCTCTGATTTTACTGGCTCAACATTCTCAACTTTGAAGTATTTTTGTTTTGGATAATGACGAACATCGTTCAAGCTGTTTACTTCAATGACCTCGTAAGCCGCTTTGGACAAATAGTTTTGGCTGATCAAAAGCGGTATCGCTAATGCTAAAACCATCGTAACAAAGAAACAGCTCGAACTACTGCTCTTATCCGACGTTAAGATCAAAAGCTCGTATCTCGGCCACATCCAGATGGTAACGACCAAGACGGGTAATAAACAAGGAATGATAAGATCCCAGTAGCTTTCCTTTAAAGGTAGAACATCTAAATAAATATCTAGCAACCAACGCAAAGCACCAAAAAGTAGAATGGTCAGAATACTCAAACCTAAATAAGGTAAAAATACCTGCTTTAATTTTAGTTTAATCGATCCTTTGGGACGTTTGGCTTTCTGTTCTTTGCGCTTAGCAAGTTTACGTCTTTCCTGTTTACCTACTCTGCTTCTATTTCTGTTTTTATTCTTATATCTATATTGGCCTCGCTTATTGTTATCATCCATGCACTATCACCATTCACTTATAATAAACCACGTTCTAATTTTGATAACCTTTTTCACTCAACCGATAACGGTATGCTAGGGTTTAGCATAATTACTTATATTATTTTATATTGCTACGAGCACAAAAAAGCGCCTCCAACATTAAGTGAGAGGCGCTCATTTTACAAGACATTAGTACAAATTTAATCGACAAATATCAGCTTTATCGATATTTACTGCTATTTGGACATTAGCTAAAAATTATACACGCTCAATAATAGTAGCAATACCTTGGCCAAGACCGATACACATCGTCGCTAGACCGATTTCAGTATCTGACTGCTCCATTGCGTTTAGCAAGGTAACCGTGATGCGAGCGCCTGAACATCCTAGTGGATGACCTAATGCAATCGCGCCACCATTGATGTTGACGATGTCTTGCTTGTCCGACAAGTTTAAGGCTTTAAGTACTGACAGGCCTTGCGCTGCGAATGCTTCGTTTAACTCGATGGTTTGCATATCATCGACGCTCATGCCAGCACGTTTAAGTGCTTTTTGAGTCGCAGGTACAGGACCATAACCCATGATAGCAGCATCACAACCAGCCACTGCCATACTACGGATACGAGCGCGAGGCTTTAGACCTAGCTCTTTGGCTTTTTGGGCGCTCATCACTAGCATAGCAGACGCACCGTCAGACAATGCAGATGACGTAGCAGCAGTAACCGTGCCGCCTTTTGGATCAAACGCTGGACGTAGCTTTTGCATTTGTTCCATCGTTGCGTCTGGACGAATTACTTCATCAACCGTACACAGTTGCAAACGACCCGCAGCATCATGACCTTCGATGCCGATGATTTCATTATCAAAACGACCTTCGGTAGTCGCAGCCCATGCACGGCGATGTGACTCAAGACCGAAAGCATCTTGCTCTTCGCGAGTGATACCATTCATACGGCCCAACATCTCAGCGGTCAAGCCCATCATGTTTGAGGCTTTTGCATAGTGCTTAGAAGCAGCAGGGTTTAGATCAACACCGTGCATCATGCCGACGTGACCCATATGCTCAACACCACCGATGATGAAAACATCACCTTGATTGGTCATGATTTGAGCAGCAGCAGTGTGAAGCGCCTGCATAGAAGAACCACACAGACGGTTAACTGTTTGGCCGCCCGCTGTCTTTGGGATACCAGCTAGTAGACCGATGTTACGACCGATGTTTAGGCCTTGCTCTAGCGTTTGGTTGACACAACCCCAGATGATGTCTTCAACGTCACGTGGGTCAAAGTCGTTACGCTCGACCAATGCACGTACCAATTCAGCAGACATGCTATCAGCGCGAACGTGGCGGAACATACCGTTTTTAGTTTTACCCATCGCTGAGCGTACGCCATCTACGATGACCACGTCTTTTGGACTTAAAATTGTCATACTATCTTCCTTTTCAATTTTTATTGTCAGTGTAGTCAGGCCAATTTACTACTATAAACTCGTCAATCTCGCTTAAAGTACAATAGGTACATTTGCGCTCGATTTCTTGGTACTAGTATTGAATTGAACCAACTATAATCGTACGTTCACTATTGGAGACGATTCATGTCTCAATTGCTTTCATGCAAAAATAGCAAACGTACGGCACTTCATCCTAGTAGTGACTGCCTATTACGCTGTTGCGTAAAAGGTCTCGCCTGCGGCTGCCATGTCGCGAATCTTTTGCGGGGCTTCATAAGCTTTGCCTAGATATGCGTATTTTTCACACAATGCCAAGTAGTTCTCTAGACCCATTTGGTCGACATAACGGCAAGGGCCACCACGGAATGGTGGGAAACCTACGCCCATAATCATCGCCATGTCAGCTTCAGCAGGCGTGCTCACGATGTTGTCTTCTAAGCAACGCACTGTTTCATTACAGAATGCAATCATGGTGCGATCAATGATTGCTTGATCGTCAAACGTCTGCGTTTCGCTATCAGTCGTGGTTTTTAGTAGCTCATAAGTGGCTTCGTCAGCGACTTTCTTTGGCTTGCCGCGTTTGTCCATTTCATACTTATAGAAACCAACACCGTTTTTCTGACCTAGGCGTTTGTTTTCATATAAAAGCTCAATAGCACCTTTATAATCAGGCTTCATGCGATCAGGGAAACCTTCTGCCATGACTTCTGCGCCATGAACACCAGTATCTAGACCGACGACGTCGATTAGATATGCAGGACCCATTGGCCAGCCGAATTTTTCCATAACTTTATCAACATGAGCAAAGTCAGCACCTTGTTTAAGTAGCAAGTCAAACGCGCCAAAGTATGGGAACAGAACACGGTTAACTAAGAAACCTGGGCAGTCATTTACAACTACTGGCACTTTACCCATTTTAGTTGCAAGAGCAACGGTAGTCGCAACGGCTTCTTCAGATGATTTCTCACCGCGGATAACTTCAACCAATGGCATACGATGTACTGGGTTGAAGAAATGCATACCAACGAAGTTTTCTGGACGTTCAAGCGCTTCTGCTAGGAACGTAATAGAGATGGTTGAGGTGTTTGACGCTAGGATACAATCGTCTTTAACCAAGCCTTCTACTTCTTTTAGAACCGCACGCTTCACGTTTGGATTTTCGACTACCGCTTCGATAACGATATCAGTTTCAGCAAAGTCGCCATAGTTAAGCGTTGGACGGATACGGCTTAAGGTTTCGCCCATTTTTGCTGGGGTCATTTTGCCGCGATCGACCATTTTACCAAGTAACTTGCTGGCTTCACCCATACCAAGGTCTAATTGCTCAGACTTGATGTCTTTCATGATGATTGGCAAGCCTTTGCTGGCTGCTTGATAGGCAATACCGCCACCCATGATACCAGCGCCTAGTACAGCGGCTTCATTGATTTCATGTGCTTTTTTGCTGTGTTGCTTCGCTAACTTCTTAACCAACTGATCGTTTAAGAATAGACCAACCAAGCTCTCTGCTTGTGGGGTTTTAGCCGCTTTTGCAAAACCAGCGGCTTCTACTTCGATTGCTTTGTCACGTGGTAAATTAACGTGCTTCTCAATCGCTGCGATTGCTAGCGCTGGTGCTGGGTACTGCTTAGGATTGGCTTTGGCAAAGATCATACCTTTGGCACTGTTGAATGCCATGGCTTGCTCAAGCTGATTTAGCTTAACAGGAACCAGTTTTTCTTCACGTTTTGCTTTCCAATCAAGCTCACCTGAGATACATTTTTTGACCAAGTCAATTGCCGCATCTTGCAAGTCATCAGCAGGAACCGTTGCATCAACCAAGCCTAGCTTTAGTGCTGCTAGTGCTTTTTTAGGAGCGCCAGTCGCGATAAGCTCAAGTGCATTGTCGATACCAATGATACGCGTACTACGAACCGTACCACCAAAACCTGGGAAGATGCCCAATTGGGTTTCTGGTAGACCGATAATCGCTTTATCGCTCATGACACGATATTCACAAACCAAGGTCATCTCACAACCGCCGCCCATTGCAGCACCATTAATGGCAGCTACTTTTGGAAACGGCAGGTCTTCAAAACGATTGAAAGCGTCATTGACATGAACGACCCAATCTTTGATCTCGCTTTCTGACTTCTTGAAAGAACCCACGAATTCTGTGATGTCAGCACCAGCGATAAACACGCCTTTGGCTGAAGTAACGATAAGACCTTTTACGTCGTCCGCTTTTTCTAGCGCACTAACTGCTTCACCAAACTGCTTATTGGTCTCAGCATCAAATTTGTTCACGCTCTCATTTTCGGCGTTGTACTGCATATTGGCGATGCCATCCTCTAGCATTGTCACCGTGATGCGATTTCCTTGGTATACCATGTGGAACTCCTTTCTATTGTAATAAAAACGATGTAATAAAATTTATGACTTATAAAGTTTATAACTTATAAAGCTACTTTTTAGACTGTAAAAAATAGCCGGTTATTGTTAGTAAAGTAAGTAATAGCACTGATTGGTCTGTATTCTCATCATGACAGACAAAAATAACGTCATCATGACAAACAACATGGCAGATTAACCAGTGAAGATGTCTTTATTATCTAGCGCTTATCATTATGTATTTATGGCTATATTGTTTCTTTAACACAAATAAATACGGCGCTTCATTTATATAATTTCTTTCAAGGTGCTACTGCTGCAAGTATTGATGTTATAAATACTGACTGTGATTTGGTTTTATATGAGTTATCCACTTAGTTTAGATACAGGTATAAAACCCATGTTTTCATCATCAGACTATCTCTACGCCAATTAGTGTAGGGGATTATGCCCCTTACTGTCACAAGCTAATACCATACTCGCAAGTCACTCTTAAATCACCTGTAAGCATTTACCTTATGCGCAAAGTGCTTTAGTAAATGATTGTATACTCAAATCAAGCGTGGCACTGTCAGGCTTTGAGTAAATATTGTCTTGCAGCGCATAAATAATAGCAGCAACCATCAAACATACGCCTTTATCACAACACATTCAATCCATCAGTGAAATCAATGATACGTAACGAGAGATTGTTAGAATATTATGGTCGCGAAAAACAGTCGCGAAAAACAATCGATTGATACTTTGTCACACACAAGCCATACGCTCTATCATGCTACACTAATGTCGTTTTACCTTATCCTTAATAATTTTTACTGCATTCCTATAAACTGTATCCCTATAAATGGTTGGACTATGACTGTTTCTTCTACGCTAAACCCTACTCCTTTTGGCTTTATATCGTTTGATAATAATGAACAATTTCATAGCATGGTACGCGAGCAATTGGCACAAGATATCGACGTGCTGTTTGCTTATGCCAAGCTCCCTAGCCCACTAGCCGATGCCTGCCGTTATGTCATGACAGGTCAAGGTAAATTGGTACGTCCACTGCTGGTCGCCAGTGCTTTTGTCAATGTGAATGATCACAGTAATAAGAATGTTAATAAAGACACTGCAGTCAGCGATGACTTAGCGTCACTATTAGAAAATGACGCTGACTATGATATGGCGCGCCGTGCCGCATTGGCGGTGGAGCTGCTGCATACCTATTCGTTGGTGCATGATGATTTGCCGTGTATGGACGATGATGAGCTGCGTCGTGGCCAGCCGACGGCTCATATCGCCTTTGATGAAGCGACAGCACTGCTGGCAGGGGATGTGCTACAAACGCTCGCCTTTGAAGTATTGACCGCAGAGATGCCAACTTTTGCGCCATTTGATGCCGCCATCGCAAGTCAGCTATTGGCAATATTTGCACCGCGTGCCAGACGCATGGTGTCGGGTCAAATGCTAGACCTCAATGCAGAAGCCAGTGCCAGTATCGTGCAGGGTGATTTAGAAGCCATCCACCGAGATAAGACAGGCGCATTGATTGAAGCAGCGATGCTCATGGGCGGTGTCTGTGCTGGTGCAACGGCTCCGCAGCGCATGGCACTACAAGAGTGCGCCCAACATATCGGTCTGGCCTTTCAAGTTCAAGACGATGTGCTAGACGTCACGATGACGACTGATACGCTTGGTAAGCCTGCGGGTAGCGATGAAAAATTAGACAAGTCTACCTATGTAAAATTCATGGGCGTGGATAAGGCGACTGACTATGCGCAGTCGCTGTTTAATGACGGACGCGCAGCCATTTCTCATGAACTAAATAGTCGTGAGCTTAGCGACAATAAAGATAACATTGGCACAAATAATGATGCGCTACTGGCACTGATTGAATGGCTCTGGTCGCGTAAAAAGTAGCTGGCGAATAATAGGCGATAGAAGATATCGTAGCAAATTTTATCACCCAAACGGCAGTGAGTGGTCAACATGGACAGTAACCTTACCCCGCGTATTTATCTTGGCACTGGTGGCTATAGCGATACCGATCTACTCGGTACGCTGTATCCCACTGGCACTAAAAAAACGGACTTTTTACGTGAGTACGCCAAGCAATATGGCGCAGTGGAGATCAACAGCAGCTTCTATGCGCCTATTGGACAAAAGGCCTTTGCTGGTATGGTTGATAAAGCTTATGTACAAGCCGACAGCGAGTTAAAGTTCGCCGTTAAGCTGCATCAAGACTTTACTCATGCACGCAAAGGCACAAGCGAGCATGCACAAGCATTTCTAAACGCCTTATCTCCACTTATCGAAGCAAATGCTTTAGCACCTTTATTACTACAGTTCCCACACGGCTTTGATCGTACTCGCGAGCATCGTCTCTATCTGGCAGAGCTTGTCAGTTGGTTTCAAGACTACCCACTCACCATTGAGTTTCGTCATAACGCTTGGCACACGCCGCAAGTGGTCGATAGCTTTCGGCAGCAAGGTCTCATTTGGTGCAGCGTTGATTACCCAAAGGTGAATGGCATACCACCATCACGATTGATATTTACCGAACGCACTGGCTATCTGCGCATGCATGGTAATAACCTAAACTGGTGGGATGCGATGAGCGCGGCTGACCGTCATGATTATCGTTATAACGAGGCGGAGATGCAGGACTGGGCGCAAGCGATTGCCAATCAGCGTCAGCATTTTGATACGCTCTATATCTTCTTTCAAAACACTGTCAATGCGCATGCTTTTTATAATATTGCGATGCTACGTGAGGCATTATCCGCTCACCATTTTGAGGTTTTTTGAACCAGAAATTGCCTTGTGCGATAGTCAATCATTGCTCATACCTAAATAAGAAAGCAAATAAGCAATCAAATAAGCAATCAAATAAAAAACCACACAAGTAGATAACCATGGATTCACTCAGTCAGATTGTTTTAGGCGCTAGTGTACAAGGTGCGGTACTGGGTAAATACCAAGGACGCAAAGCCTATCTATACGGGGCCATGCTGGGCACTTTGCCCGATTTGGATGTCTTAATAAATTATCCTGATCCCATCAGCAATATGACGTATCACCGTGGTTTTAGTCATTCGCTAATTGTCCTGACGGCAGTCGGCATCGTGGGTGCGTGGTTAATCAGTCGCTATCATGCGTGGCGCAACATGCCACTACCTTACTCTACAACGCGCTTGGCAACGGCCATGACGCTGGCGCTCACGACCCACCCAATTTTAGACAGCTTCACGGTCTATGGCACGCAATTACTGTGGCCGCTACAAGAGTCTTTATCGCTGACGCCTTTTAGTATTGCCTCGATGTTTATCATCGATCCGCTATATACGTTGCCATTGCTCATCGCCATGATTATAGGGCTGACAAAAGGCAGCAAGCTTAGTACTTTTAAAACAGGCTTATTAACCCATTGCCAACGGCTTGCTATTTGGATGCTGGTGATCAGTAGTGGTTATTTGATGCTCTCGTTAGGTCTAAAATATTACGCGCAAGACAAAGCTGAGCAAACGTTAGCAGCTGCCAAAATAGACAATATAGCCCGTATCAAAACTATGCCTGTGCTACCTACTATCCTGATGTGGCGTACGGTCGCTGAAGACGATCAAAATAGATTGATTGAAATGCGCGGTAGCATTTTAGACAGTCGCTTACCTGAGTATCGCTATCTGACGCAGTATGATAATTCGCAGACGCTACGTGCAAACTTACCAATAGCGAGCCAGCCCTATGCACACAGGCTGGATTGGTTCTCTGGTGATTGGACAGGCTACCGAACTCAAACGATGCTTGATGACGCTGTTGAACCGAACAAACAAGACGTCCAGCTGGTCGTTGATGACCTGCGTATGATGGCAGGCGACACTGCGTTCTTTAGTTTTGTATTGGCAAATAAAATAAGACAAGCGTCGCCATGGCAATCTGTTACGCCTATAGACGCACCCATTATCAAAGTTGATGGTGAACCTGAAGTATCGCGTATTGAATTGGTGAAGCAAGGATTTGTGAGAGTGTTTGATGAGTCGGTCGTGGATAACGATGGTGGTTGGGTTTTGGTTGATGAGGATTAGTGCTGATCTTAAAATGTGCTAATAAGTCTCGCTTTGATAGTATGCGCGTTGATCCAAGCTGGGATCATGTAGGCGCTGAATCATTAAGTGTATACCGTAACGGTGAGCTAGTAGATATAGCTTTAGATAGCGGCCGTTACCGTGACTATATACGTGGTACTACATTATCATCGTACGATTACCAATTATGTCTAATTGAAAATGCATGTTATAACATCATTACGGTGTCATTTAATTAAGTAAATCACTACTCCTAAAATGACTTTAAGCCCAGCAATGCTGGACTTTTTTTATAAAGTTAACGCTTAACTAAGTTGTTGGTGTTTAGCACGATAGTTAGAAAACAATGTTATAAGAACTATAGTGATACTAGCCCCGATAAAACCAGGAACAACTCCAAACATATCGAATATACCTCCCTCTAATACTTCCCAAATTAGTGATGTTACTGCACCTATGATCATGCCCCATATCGCCGCTTGGCATGTCATAGACCGCCAAAACAAGCTAAATATAATAACAGGGCCGAATGCTGCGCCAAATCCACCCCAAGCAAAAGCGACCATACTCAACAGAGTTTTATCTGCCTTATTAAAAGCTAAGGCAAGACCTATTAAAGTAACGATTAATAGACCCATGCGTGCAACTAAAATAACTTCTTTATCATTCGCATTTTTCCGAAAGTAGGTTTTATATAAATCTTCAGAAATGGTTGTAGAGCAAATAAGCAATTGCGAATCTATAGTACTCATTATGGCCGCTAATATACCTGCGATGATGATTCCAGCAACAAATGGATGATAAAAGGCTTGGGCTAGTGCAATAAATACAGTTTCAGGGTCGCTAAGCTCACTTCCAAAATAGGCAGCGCCGAATACTCCTACTACTACAGCTGAAATCATTGTAATTGTAGACCATACTATGGCTATCTTTCGTGAAATTGCTACATCCTCTAAAGACCTAACACTCATAAACCTAACAAGCACATGGGGCTGACCTACATAACCAATACACCAGCCACTAAAAGAAATCAGTCCAAATAGCCAGCCATCACTGGGTTCTAGCGCTTTAAATGTTAGTTTACTTAATACTTGCGATAACTCTGGGCTCATTTGTGGTGTGTTAAATATAAAAAATAAACAAAGAGCGGTAATGAGTAGAGACAGAGACATCATTAGCCCTTGAAAAAAATCAGTCCAGCATACTGCTAAGTAACCTCCCATAAAGGTATATGAAACGATAACAATCGCACCAATGAATAAAGCGACGTGATAATCTATATTAAAGACTCTTTCAAACAGCACAGCTCCACCACTTAGTCCTGCGCCTACATACAATGTAAAAAAGACGAGCATGACTAATGAAGCTATTAGCTGTAAAGTTTTTGAGTCCGTTTTAAAAGTTTTTGTGTCCGTTTTAAACCGATTTTTAAGGTATTCAGGAATTGTTTGTGAATCATCTAATTCCTCAGTGGCAACACGTAGCTTGGGTGCTACGAGTTTCCAGTTGAGGTAGACACCCATAAGTGTAAATACAACGATCCAAATAGCAGAAAGGCCAGTGGTAAATAATGCTCCAGGAAGCCCCATTAAAGCCCATCCACTTAAATCGGAAGCACCAGAGCTTATAGCTGCAACACTGGGCGGTAAGTCTCGAGATCCTAAAATATAATCTGAGGAAGTACTGGTTTTACGGTAAAAGTAATAGCCAATACCTAACATAGCAAGCAGATATATAGCAAAAGTGCTGTATGTGTAATTCATAGGTGTCCGCCCCTTTTTTGCTATTTAGTTAGTAGCTTGATGATCCATCTGCAGATAGTGAGTGCTTCTCTGTACCTGTGAGTGGCGGATTAAATACTGAAACCAAAATAAGATCCTGCTCTTCATCAGCTCTCAAAAAATGTTTGTCATGCTTGTCTAAAACATAAATAACACCTTCACTAATTCTATGGATATTACCTTTCATGTCTTCAATTTCTCCTTGTCCAGCAATGCAATAACATGCCTCTAGATGGTTTTTATATTCAAGTACAGATTCAGATCCTTTATTAACTTTGGTATGGCAAACTGTGAATCCCATACCATCTGTTTCAGTCAAAAGGCGATGGCTGGTTCCATTTCCCCAATGAACAAAAAAATCAGTGTTTTCAATATCTTTAAGCGCTTTAGTAAACATTTTTCTTACTCCGTTGATGTAACTATTTAATTTCCTTTAGGTTAATCATCTGTTAAGTTACTAACAAGTCAGAAAAAATTCGCCTATTGTTAGAAAAACTAACATCTAAAATTAAGGTTCTAAAATGAAATTGCCACTTACTGCTATCTACTATTTTGACTCTGTGGCTAGAAACCTCAGCTATACAAAGGCTGCACAGGAGTTGTGTATAACTCATTCGGCAGTCATAGCACAGGTAAAAAAATTAGAAGATTGGCTGGAAGTTGCTCTAGTTAAAAGAAAAAATAACACGCTTGTTTTAACTGAAAAGGGGTTGTGGTTGGCTGCCTCACTTGATAAATCAATGGTAAATATCCGAAATTCAGTTTCAGCTATAAGGCAAAATAATACGATAACAATTAAAACCATACCGTCTTTAGCCTCTGACTTTCTACTGCCTCACTTAAATGATTTAAAAAGTGCATTTCCAACGATTAATTTCAATATTAACTATGTTGGCTATGAAGAAACCTTTGTTGATTTAGTATTAGACTTTTGCGATAGAGAACTTGAAGAAGACGAAGAGCTATTATTTTATGGTGAAACAATTCCTGTTTGTGGTGAGGGGTATAAAAAATTAATTGGCGAATTTAATATTGAAAAAGCGAATAAATATGAATACCTTCACGACTGTGATTCACAAGCATGGAATAATTGGTTTAACATTTATACAGAGCAGTCTCGCGATTTAGCACATTTAGATAAAAGCTCTATTTTTGGTGATTTTAATTTAATGCGTACAGCCGCAATCAATAATAGTGGTATTGCTCTCTGCCCTAAGAGCTTGATAAAAAATGATTTAAAGTCAAATAAGTTAATTCAGTTATCTGATAAAGGTGGCAACTTAGCAAGGAAGCACTTCATTAAGGCAGTAAACCCTGATAACCCAAGGATTGACAGGGTAAAAGAATTTTTAATTAAGCTCGCCTTAACTAATGAATATGCTTAGAAATATTATTAATCGGTTATTTAAAGTAAGGCGTGTACTAAATTAAGCCACATAACTCTTATTTATTCGTATAATTTTTAGAATACTAACCAACTTGAACTTTGGTTAATATATTTACTAAAGTGTTGAAATAAAAATTTATTTAACTCTGTTATTCTTTAGCTAAAAATAGCTGCTTGAGATAGCTTTCTTATCCAGATTTCTGGCTAATCTATTTTTTATACGAGTATGTTTTAAGCCAGTGCTCGACAATCTGCTTGCATGAAGCAAACCAAACCTGCTCGTGTGAGCTGGTGTATTTTAAAAACCGTGCTAGTACTTTGATTCGCCCGGGGCGGCCAATTAAGCGGCAATGCAGACCTATCGACATCATTTTTGGTGTGTTTTCACCTAGTAGATAGCCTTCTTCGTATAGCGTATCAAACGCGTTTTTTAAATAATTATAAAAAAAAGGACACCTCACCGTGTCCTTGTCTCATCCAAACCCTCAATAGCTAAAGAATACTTTTCAACGCCCACCTCTTAACCTTTATGCTTTGCATCTGCGTAGACACAATGGATAAGCTTATCCTAAAATAAATATACGTAACCGCTCTACTTATTGTCTTTGCACACTGGTAATGTCTGTATCGTTAATTAAAAATCATCAGTCAAAATGCAATATAAGCACTCTGATATTTACCCACCATAATAGAGAGAATAATAATGACAACACTAAATAATAAAGTCGCGATTGTAACCGGTTCATCAAAAGGTATCGGTGCACAGATAGCCATATTGCTAGCATCAGCAGGGGCTAAAACCGTTATCAATTACGCAAATGATGACGCAGCAGCCAATGATATCGTCAACCAAATTAAATCGGCAGGCGGTGAAGCTATCGCCGTGCAAGCCGATGTCAGTAATGCCAAGCAAGTCGAAGCGATGTTTGATGCAACCATCGATGCGTTTGGTAAGCCAGATATCTTGGTAAATAGCGCAGGCGTGATTATTTGCAAGCCTATCGCAGAGACGACCGATGAAGACTTTGACCGTATATTCTCTATCAATGTAAAAGGCACGTTTAATACATTGCGTGAGGCAGCAACTAAACTTAATGATGGTGGTCGTATCGTCAATCTCTCAAGCACGACTACTCGCATGATGCTGCCCACTTATGGCACCTATTGCGCGACCAAAGGTGCGGTAGATCAGCTGACCAGAATCTTCTCTAAAGAAGTTGGCACGCGAGGAATTACAGTTAATGCAGTGTCACCCGGCCCTACCGATACCGAGCTGTTCCATGAAGGTAAAGCAGATGACACGGTAGAAAGCCTCGCTAGCATGTCACCGTTCAACCGTATCGGTGAGCCAGTCGATATCGCCCGTGTGGTGGCATTTTTGGTGAGTGAAGAAGCCGCTTGGGTCACAGGGCAAAATATCGGTGCTAACGGCGGTATCGCGTAATAACGTAATAGCGCTGCTCTATCAAAGATATATGTTAATCAGATATCAAAATAGAAAGCTATATAGAAAAACTATCACATAAAAAAAGGACACCTCGCGGTGTCCTTTTTTATCAATCAAATACTTAGTGGTTAAAGATTACTCTTCAACGCCAGCATCTTGACCTTTATATTTTGCGTTTGCGTAGTCCCAGTTCACTAGCTTGTCTAGGAACGTGTCTACATAGTCAGGACGACGGTTACGGTAATCAACATAGTACGCATGTTCCCACACATCACAAGTCAATACAGCGATTTGGTCATGTGCAAGTGGGGTATCAGCGTTAGCAGTTTTAGCGATAGACAGTTTGCCACCGACTTTATCAGCGACTAACCATGCCCAACCTGAACCGAACTGAGTCAATGCTGCGTTTTTGAACTCTTCACGGAACTTGTCATAGCTACCGAAATCTTCTTCGATTTTCGCTTTTAGATCGCCAGTAGGTTCGCCGCCACCATTCGCTGGCGTCATGCAGTTCCAGTAGAACGTGTGGTTCCATACTTGGGCTGCTTGATTGAACATACCTTGTTTGCTGTCATCGTTAGCAGTTGCTAGGATGATTTCTGGCAAAGTTTTGTCTTCTAGACCAGAACCTGGTAGCAACTCGTTAAGCTTGGTCACGTATGCATTATGATGCTTGTCGTGATGAAACTCTAGCGTCTCGGCACTGATATGTGGCTCTAGTGCGTCTTTTGCATATGGTAGTTCTGGCAATGTAATGTTTGACATAGTTATTTTATCCTTGCTGTTTAGCCGTTAGTTTATAAAACTGATTATAGAAACTGAATTTTACGCTATTTTTACACCGCAAAAAACACTATAAAATAGCGGACTAAATTGGCTGAGTTTATTGTTTGAAACGAATATTATTGCTTGATACACGGTACTGCTCAATACAATATCACGTATTATTATGAATCCAAAATGAACCTAGCGGTTACTGCTTGCTATTATTCTTTGCTTAAAAGCCAAGTGTTTGACTTCATAAGCATTTATTAATTAAATATTCAAAAGTTACAGGATATAACTCGCTGTAGCTTGACGAGTATTATAGCAACAATGACCAAAAGTATCAGTTACCAAATGTTATAGACCGTACAATCAGTATAGCCATTGGCTATGTATTAGCCGATAGCCCAAGCTACCTCACAGACATCAATGACTACTGCAAATATGACGGTTAGCTAGATTTATAGCCATAGTAAAAGACACTAAAAATAAAAGCTAGATTAAACAGACTACACATAACCACTTAATGGAAAGACACTATGACCAACACAAGCACCATCGACACTCCCCTACACGCGACACAATCAGCACCAAGTACCCAATGGGTGCTCGCCAGTAATAATAAAGGCAAGTTGGCTGAGTTCAAACGGTTATTCGCTGAGGCAAATCTAGAGGTGACCATCATCCCGCAAGGTCAGCTCGATATCGAAGATGCGATAGAAGATGGGCTAAGCTTCGTCGAAAATGCCATTATCAAAGCCCGTCATGCCAGTCGTATCAGCGGACTGCCTGCTATCGCTGATGACTCGGGACTGTGTGTGCCTGCACTCGGTAACGCACCGGGCATCTATTCTGCTCGCTATGCTGGTGAGCATGGTAACGATAGTAAAAATAATACCAAGCTCATCGCTGACTTGCAGCCTATTCGTACTGAGCACGCGAGCGAGCCTATTAAAGGGTTATTTGTTTGCGTACTGGCGATGGTACGTCATGCTGACGATCCATTGCCGATTATCGCTCAAGGATTGTGGCATGGCGAGATTTCAGAGACAGCGCATGGCGATGGTGGTTTTGGTTATGACCCATTGTTTTGGTTACCTGACTTGCAAGCCAGTGCAGCTAGCTTGAGCGCTGCTGATAAAAACAGCATCAGTCATCGCGGTCAGGCTATTCAGCAGCTATTGGCGCAGCTGCCTTTATAAGTGTTCCTATAAAGGCAAGCAACATAAGGAAACATGACACCAAACAGATAATTTTTACTTTAATAATCAGATAGATTATACTATTCTACTTTTAAAAATTTTGTCGAAAACCGTTATATGTCTGTATAATTCACCAAAAAGCGTTATTATGCGGTGCATTAACGGTTTATTATTGATATTTGATAGCATTTACAACCTCAGCTGTTTTATATTTTGTGCTGGCAGCGATTGCTACTGACACTGATATGGACGTTGCGGGTTATCATTATCCCCTATTTATTCCAACGGCAATCCGTTGTACACGCCCGTATTTTGAGGCTCGGTTTGTCTATTACCATTTAATCCTAAGTACTGCTTAATTTTAAGTACTATCTAATCCTAAAGGTGTAATTAACATGGCTACAGATTTACAAGTCACAACCAACAAGCTATCTAACAAAGAAACCCAATTGACAGTTAAAGTACCTGTCGAAAAAATTCAAAACAAAGTCGAAGGCCGTATTCGCCAAGTTGCGAAAACTGCCAAGATTGACGGTTTCCGTAAAGGTAACGTCCCTATGTCACACATCCGCTCTCAGTACGGTGCTGGCATTCAACAAGAAGTTATCAACGATGTGATCCGTGATACCGTTTTTGAAGCGATCAAATCTGAAGACATCCGCGCTGTTGGCATGCCTAACATCGACGACGTAAAACTTGAAGATGACTTCTTGGTTTATCAAGCGACTGTTGAAATCTTCCCAGAAGTAGACGTGCAAGGTATCGATGAAATCGAAGTTGAGCGTCATACTGCCAAGGTTGATGAAGCTGACGTTGACACCATGATCGAAAACCTACAAAAGCAACGTGAAGAATTCGTTGAGAAAAAAGGCATGGCTGCGAAAGACAACCAAGTGACTTTTGACTTTGAAGGTTCTATCGACGGCGAAAAATTCGAAGGCGGCTCTGCTGAAGACTTCAAACTAGTTATCGGTAGCAACCAAATGATTCCTGGCTTTGAAGCGGGTATCAAAGGCATGAAAGCTGGCGAAGAAAAAATCATCGAAGTGACTTTCCCAGAAGATTACCAAGCTGAAAACTTAGCGGGTAAAGAAGCTCAGTTCAAAATCAACGTAAAACTGGTTGAAAAATCTAAGCTACCTGAAATCGACGATGCGTTTCTTGAGCTATTCGGCGTAAAAGAAGGCGGCGTTGAAAAATTAAAAGACGACGTACGTAAAAACATGGAACGCGAAATCAAAAACGCTGCGCGTAGCCAAGTTAAGCAAGCGACTTTTGATGCATTGCTAGAAAAGAATGAGTTTGACGTACCAAACGCTATGCTAGAGCAAGAAATCGAGCGTCAACGCAACATGATGATGCAACGTTTTTCTCAGCAGTTCGGTGCCAATGCTGATAGCTTCGATAAAGACATGCTACCAAATGAGCTATTTGAAGAGCAAGCGCTACGTGCTGCCCGTCTTGGCATCATCGTTGCCCGTGTTATCGATACCAAAGGCTTAGAAGTAGATCAAGCACGCGTTGAGACGTTCATCAAAGAAGCGGCTGAAAACTACGAAGATCCAGCAGAAGTGATCGAGTACTACACCACTGATAAGCAACAGCGCGCTAACATTGAGTCTGTTGTACTAGAAGACCAAGTGGTTGACTATCTAATCGAGCAAGGTAAAGTAACTGACAAAGAAGTTAGCTACCAAGACTTGCTAGCTGCTCAGCAACAACAGCAGCAAGCCATGTAGTCTAGACTGAGCGCTATCTGTTTTAATTAGATAGCGCTCACGTTTTTGGCTCATAAAAATACGGCCCCGATCATCGATTGGGGCCGTATTTTTATGGGTAAATATAATGAACTCAGTGAATAGCTAAATCATGTAATAGAAACTGATACTCTATAGTTGATTCAATTTAAAAGAGATACAAGGCAACCGAGTGCAGATGTATATGTGATACCTCAAGCGAGGTTAACGCTGTAGCTCTTTTATAGAGGATTGACTATATTTAGGTTAAAACAGGAATGAACACTACCCCTAAACCTAGCATAACCAACCCACGTTGGAACCAAAAGTGACCGCCGAGACGCTGTTGCAACTGCTGATTAATCACCATACCAACCGCATAGAGTCCTAACATAGACACCATCATACCAGCATAAAAACCTAACTGACCTGATACGCCGATCTGTGCTGGCAATTCCATCGCATGTGCCATACCGTGAAATACTGCCAAGCCGCCAAAAGTCATGCTCAGTAATGGTACGTAATTTGTATTTGGCGTGCTCGCTACTGATGTATTCAATGATGCAGCTTTTCCGCGCCATTGTCCCATTAACACAAATGCTAATACTGCAACTGACAATAGTATCGCCATCTCGACCATGCCAGCGGCCGAACCAAACGCAGCCCCACCTACCAACGCACCGACAGTCGCTAATACCGCTCCTAGTGATAGTCCTCCTGCCAATGACATCATACCCAAGCGCTGCTTTTGTAATCCATAAAACAACATACCCATACCGACTGCTAAAAACAAATGATCAAAGCCAGTCAGCGGATGCATCAGCCCTGCTTGCAACGTGCCTAACAGCGATGACGTGTGTGCAGTCGTTGTATGAATATGTCCTGCATGTGCCTGAGCCAATGACGGTAGCATCAATGAGGTCATCATCACCGTTGAGCCAGCCACTATGTTACGAGCGGATAGAGCCTGTGAAAAATGCGTTTTTATTGTTGTTATTCGATTGGTAGAGGCTGTCATGGGAGTGCTCCTTAATATTGATAATTTGGTTGTTCATAGCTTGTAGGTCATAGTTCGCGAGCTTCTATTAACTAAGCAAGCATGCCCTGCTCTTTGATAAAGGCGATAATCTCATTTAGCCCATCACCCGTTTTCATGTTGCTAAAGATAAAAGGTTTGTCACCGCGCATTTTTTTGGCATCTCTTGCCATGACTTCTAGTGAGGCACCTACCATAGGCGCAAGATCAGTCTTATTAATAATCAATAAGTCAGACTTGGTAATTCCCGGCCCACCTTTACGAGGTATCTTATCGCCTGCTGAAACATCAATAACGTATAGGGTCAAATCAGACAGCTCTGGGCTAAATGTCGCCGCCAAATTATCACCACCTGACTCGATGATAATCATCTCTAAATCTTCAAAGGTCGCTTGCAGCTCGGCAATAGCAGTCAGATTAATCGACGCATCTTCGCGGATTGCCGTATGCGGACAGCCACCTGTTTCTACGCCACGAATACGCTCAGCAGGCATGGCATCATTACGAGTCAAAAACTCTGAATCTTCTTTGGTATAGATATCATTGGTCACGACTGCCATGTTAACCGTGTCGCGCATGTTTTGGCACAAACGCAACGTCAATGCAGTCTTACCACTACCAACAGGCCCACCAATACCAAGGCGTAGGCACGATAATCCAGATGGCTGATTTTGGTGGTCGTTATCAGTCTGTAAGTTTGATATAGATTTAGAGTTTTGTGGTTTGAGAGGAGTTAGAGACATATTAAATTCCTAAAACAGTTTGTATATTAATAAGTATAAATAGAAATAAAGGTATAGTTATGAGCGAAACAACCGACTGTATTGCTCCTCATGCATGCTTGAGAGGATAGCCAAATTGGGCAAGTTATTCGATATATTGAGTATTTCATAGAAGTCTTGGCATAGTTGCTGACAGTCTTGCTCTTCAAGCGAATCTGACGATACCATTAATGTATCAAAAGCATGCTGTATGTTAGTGCTAACGGCATCCATCTGCGCCGCCAACTCACTCTGTAATTGCCACAGGATACGCTGACCTGCCATCTGTCCTAACGGTACTGTCTTGACCGCAGCCAATACCATGTTTTCTAGTTGGGCGAAGCCATACGTGGTCATTGACTGTGCCAATGGTAGCTGCCAGTGCTGTGCAATATGAGCAAAAAGTGGTAAGTATCCGTCTTCAGGTATCTCAGCAGGTATACCGAGGCTAAGTACTTCATTGAGCCAAGATACCATTGCTTGAGCCAGTTGCTGAGACTCAAGCACAAATTCTTTACTCTCTAAGCCAGCATGATAATCGTGTGCTAGATTTGCAGCTAGCGTGTCATTACCTTGACCAAGTGCGAGCATTATTAGCCCTAATATAGGCAGCTCGTAGCCGATAACAGCAAGCGCTAGATAGTCCTGCATGAATACAAGCGTGCTGGCTTCATCAGAGACCACGCCTGACTCAATCGCTGACTCAACACCTTGCGAATACGTATAGCTACCAATGGGTAAGTTGCTCGATGCCAGCATCAGCAGCTGTCCAAGTTGGTCCGGCTGAGTAGACTGTGCACTGGTATCAACCATCACTTTGGCTGCCCTACAGACTCATCATGATGGTTATGGTTATGGTTGTGAGCGTGACCATGCTTATGACTGTGTGAATGGCTATGCGAGTCACTACTTGAATCCGCATGCGCATGTGAGTGAGAATGGCTATGTGAATGCCCTTGCCCCGACTGATATGCCCCTGTTTCAGGTTCAAACGGTACCGAAGCATCTTCAACCCGCAATCCAAGACGCTCTAACATTTGCGCAAGCACATGGTCGTTTTCAAAATATAACGCGTAGCCTGCATCACCGTGGTCAACACTAAGGTCAAACATCAGTGGCACGTGCCGATTGCCTAAATGATATGCGCCTTTCATCAACGTAAAAACATCACCAGCGGTAACTTTAGTGACGACCTGAGGCTTGGCAATGACTTGAATCAACTCACCTGCCTCATTAATTAGCACGTCATTACCTTTAAGAGTACCTGTTCGAGGCAAGTCAACACCAACGCTCTCACCTGCAACCGTAGTGGCTTTAAATCGAGAATGCTGGCGAGTATCAAAATCTAAAAGTAGGTAGTCGTCAGTCTGATGCTGTTTTTCTAATTGTGTTTTTTGAGCGTCATTTGGGGCTTTTAAACGGGTATTAAATATCTTCATCATTATTATACTCTGGCTGTTGTTGCTCAAACTTTTAAGGCGTAAAACTCACAATATTTAGAATAATAAAACACTTGGAATAACAAAGTTTTTAGCATAAAAAGTGCTTAGAATAAAAAGTAACGCTGCGCCATAGGTAATACATCGACAGGCTCACAGGTTAGCATCTCGCCATCGGCACGTACTTCATAAGTCTCAGGATTGATGTCCATATCAGGGCAGTAACTATTGAAGCGCATGTCACTTTTACGGATATTACGAATACCATGTACTGGCTCGATAACTTTGGTCAATCCGAGCTGCTTATCCACTTGCTTGTCAATAGCCGCTTGCGACATAAAAGTAATGCTGGTTTGGGCAACCGATTTTGGATAAGTAGCAAACATAGGACGATAATGTACGGGCTGCGGGGTGGGAATAGAGGCATTAATATCGCCCATCGGCACAGCAGCGATGAGTCCACCTTTGATGATGCATTCAGGCTTTACCCCAAAAAATTTGGGCGACCATAACACCATATCGGCCCATTTTCCCACTTCGATAGAGCCAACCATATCGCTGATACCATGAGTAATCGCAGGATTGATCGTATATTTTGCGATATAACGTTTGATACGAAAATTATCATTATCTGCGCTTTGATCGTAGTCGGTCAGCGTGATGAACTGCTGTTCATCTTCTATGGTCGCTGTTGCATCAGGTGCAAGATGTCCGCGTTGCACTTTCATTTTATGCGCAGTCTGCCACGTACGAATAACCACTTCACCTACCCGCCCCATGGCTTGCGAGTCACTACTCATCATCGAAATCGCGCCCAAATCATGCAAGATATCTTCTGCAGCGATGGTCTCTTGGCGAATACGACTTTCAGCAAAAGCGACATCTTCAGCGATAGCAGGGCTCAAATGATGACAAACCATGAGCATATCAAGATGCTCATCAATAGTATTAACGGTATATGGGCGCGTTGGATTGGTAGATGACGGCAAAACATGTGACTCGCCAATGGCTTTAAGAATATCAGGAGCATGGCCACCGCCCGCGCCTTCAGTATGAAAAGTATGGATACAGCGATTCTTAAAAGCTGCTAGCGTACTTTCGAGATAACCACTTTCGTTTAAGGTATCGGTATGGATCGCCACTTGCACATCATACTCTTCAGCAACACTCAAACAGTTATCAATGGCTTGCGGGGTTGTGCCCCAATCTTCATGTAGCTTTAGCCCTACAGCACCCGCTTCGATTTGTTCAGCAATGGGAGCTGGTACACTCACATTTCCTTTGCCCAGTAATCCGATATTCATGGGAATACTATCGGTAGACTTTAGCATTGAAGCAATATGATACGCCCCTGGTGTACAAGTAGTGGCGAGCGTACCTTGTGCGGGTCCTGTACCACCGCCAAGCATTGTGGTCACGCCTGACATAAGTGCTGTCTCACACTGCTGTGGTGCAATAAAATGAATATGGCTATCGACACCGCCTGCTGTCAGGATTTTGCCTTCGCCAGCTATAATCTCAGTTGCACCGCCAATCGCAATATCGATGGCAGGCTGGATATCAGGGTTGCCCGCTTTGCCAATGCCGCTAATTCGACCATCCTTAATGCCGATATCTGCTTTGTAGATGCCCGTATAATCCATGACCAACGCATTGGTAATGACCGTATCGGCAACGTCAGCACCCAATAACTGCCCTTGCCCCATACCATCACGGATGACTTTACCGCCACCAAATTTAACTTCTTCGCCTTTTATCTCAATAGGTTTGCTAGCACGTGCACCACCCTCTAGTACCGCTACTTGATCGTTATCGGTACTCAATTGGCTCGTTAAATCAGCCTCAACCTGTAACCATAATTCGGTGTCGGCTAGGCGAACCTTGTCACCTGTTGTCGGACCAAAATGCTCAGCATAAATATGCCGACTGACCCTTTTCTGCGAGGTAACTGGCGGGTTTTCAGCATCTGACTTATCTGATGCTGTATCTGATGCTGCGTCTGAGCTAGTGCCACCCATCACACGCCCTGCAAAGCCATATACTTCCTGCTTGCCAGCATAAGCGACCAGTTCCACTTCACGTGACTGCCCCGGCTCAAATCGTACTGCTGTACCGGGGATGATATTTAGGCGATAACCACGAGTCTTTTCTCTCTCAAAACTCAAGGCATCATTAACCTCATAGAAGTGATAATGTGAGCCGATTTGAATAGGTCGATCGCCCGTATTGGCGACACTGATGCGTTGTACCTGCCGTCCTTGGTTTAAGATGATATCGCCATCTTGGATATGGTATTCGCCTGCTTGCATAAGAGTCGCCTTATTTTATAATTATCAGTTTAATAAGATAGTCGATTCAATTTAAAAGTAGTACAAGGCAACCGAGCGTAGATGTATATCTAATACTTCAAGCGAGGGTAACGCAGTAATAATTTTATAGAGGAATGACTATATGCCGTGCTACACGATGGGATTATGTACCGTAACCAGCTTGGTGCCATCAGGGAACGTCGCCTCGATTTGCACTTCATCTACCATCTCCGCCACACCTTCCATCACATCATCAGCTGACAAATAGGTAGCGCCTTCACTCATTAATTCGGCCACTCTTTTGCCATCTCTTGCACCTTCCATCAGTAGCATGCTGATATAAGCGATGGCTTCGGGATAGTTCAGTTTTACACCTCGGTTTTTGCGGCGTTCAGCCACCATGCCAGCCGTGAATAGCATGAGCTTGTCTTTTTCTGTCGGGGTCAAATGCATGGAGCTTCCTTATTGTATTTATAATGTTCTGTGTCGCAGAGTAGCGTACTTCAAACGTTTAGTGCCTTAGTCAAAATAGCGATTGTGTCTTTTTTTAGCAGATTAATGTCATAACAAATTAAGTAGTATCTAATCAAAAATCACGTGTCCCAAATCCGTGGACGACATGGCTCAAGTTGCCACCAGTGCTCACGTAAGACTTCTCTCAGCTGATAAAACGCCTCAAAACAGCCTCGCACATCTGAGCCAATATAGCGGATATTAATCGCTTGATAATTATGGGTGCAATAGACAGGTAGATCCGCTTCGGCGATTGCTTGCCGCAAAGTCATTATCGTACTGTCCAAATAACGGGTTAATGCTTGCTTGGTCGTCGCTTGCGCAGTCGCGGTTGATTTTTCTATTTTTGATGTCAGGGCCATTGGATTTTTGTATACGTCATTTAAGTTCGGCACAGCCCAAAACGACCCATAGATATGCTGACCTGCCAGCCCTAAATGTGACGTAAACCATCGGCTTTGTGCCGATTGCGCCACACGTTCGGCCACGATGACTTTACCTTCTCGGTAGATATTCAGCCCTGTATGGTAATACCCTTGCAAAAACTGCTCATCATAGGCCTGCCGCCCAAAGACACTAATCTCCCATGTCAGTAAGCTAGATGAGTCCGTTAAATCAAAACGACTCGTCGCATGCATGTTGGCTTCGTTATAAATAATACTCTCTTGCGGCAGCCATTCTAGGCGAGCATTTGTGTCTAATGTGGCGTATACCTTTTGGCTAGCGTATTCAGCCATGTCGTTTGGTACGATTCTGATTTGGTCATTATCATCACTATGCACACGATCCTGATCCACTGACATTGTTTTATCATAAGCGCTCTGCATAGGCGACTGTCGATACGAGGTTTTGCTTTTTTGGCTGACACTGTCTTTGCCATACCATTTACCCGCCCCTGGTGTCGTAATGACAGCATGACTATCGTTATCTAAACGCAGGTTTATGGTCAGCGTATCACCACCTGCGATACCCGCTGGAGGATATAGCATCAATATATGACAAATACCCTGCTGCACACGCGGCTCAGGGTATAAAGGGCGCTGTACCATCAAAGCGCCAGTATGCTTACGATGATAAAGCCGAGTTTTTGACTCAGCTGTGGCTATACCTTTGATAGTATTCGTACGTTTTACAGTGTCAAAATCTAACGCTAAAGAAGAGGCCCAGCTCATTTTATATACTCATCTACTAATTAGGGCGTGTTGAATATCAAATATAACACACGATTGTGATGCTAAGAGGTCGAGCATTAAGCCGATCGTACAAAACCCGGTGGTATAGTCATTCCACTATAAAAGAGAAAGCAACGATGCCAACAGTCAAAATGCCAAAAGCTTATGCAGCTGGCTACATCCAGCAACGACGTCACTCCATATATACAATCATTATGCCAACTTACTGACACTGGCTATCAGAGTAAGCTATCCATACTATGCAAATTAATGATATTGCTTGATTTTTTATCACTGAACTTTTTAGTCATATCGGCCACCTCGTTTTCACGACGCATCAAATAGATATCAACTATTTTTATTTTCTTAGCATGCGCTAATTTGCACCAAAATTGTACAATTTGCTATCACAAATGCACCATTTTTTATCATCATATTTCTTTTTAATGTAGCACCATATTCATAAATAATGAGTCACCTGTACTCCATACAGAGGTAGCCTGTCTGCTATCTTTATGGAGGGTTTATAGGCAAGCCCCTTGATAAATGTATACAAACACCTTATTAATAGGGAGTCATTTATTATTTTTCACATTAAAAAGTTACTATTGCCACGATAAAAAAGTTACCATTAGCTCAATTATTTTTAGCGACATCTAGATCGTAGCATTGCATCTAGTTAGTGTTAACAACAAGCGGTAGTATTTATCATGATAAGCACCCATAAAATCTTAACCGTTCGCTAATTCCAATCCCTTTATTTTATGTACTTATAAACAGGACATCTTTATGACAGATTATGATCGCATCACTGCCAACCCGCATTTTGATATGCTGATGAGTGCGCACAATGACATGCAATATACCCAAAGTGCACCTCAAGCTGCATTAGTGCCTATGGTGGTTGAACAATCATCACGCGGTGAACGCTCGTTTGATATTTTTTCACGTCTATTACGTGAGCGCGTTATCTTTTTGACTGGTCAAGTCGAAGACAATATGGCCAATCTCATCGTCGCACAGTTACTATTCTTAGAAGCTGAAAACCCTGACAAAGATATCCATCTATATATCAACTCACCAGGCGGTTCAGTGAGTGCTGGTTTGGCTATCTTTGACACGATGAATTTCATCAAGCCTGAAGTATCAACCATCTGTATGGGCGGTGCTTACAGCATGGGTTCATTCTTGTTGGCAGCTGGCCAAAAAGGTAAGCGTTATTCACTTGCCAATGCTCGCGTCATGATTCATCAGCCTTCAGGTGGCGCGCAAGGTCAAGCCACTGATATCGAAATTAATGCTCGTGAAATCTTGAAAACTCGTGCACGTTTGAACAAGATATTGGCTGAGCGTACTGGTCAACCAGTAGAGAAAATCGAAAAAGATGTTGAGCGTGATTATTGGTTGGATGCAGACGAAGCAAAAGAATACGGTTTGGTTGACGAAGTATTAGAGCGCCGCCCTACTTCTTTATAATTAGCATATAACAGCCTTGATAAGCATCAACTGCCTGAGCGCGATGCATTTTGGCATTGATGCAAACAATCAAAATATTTGTAAGTTTTAAAATTTTAGGAGCGCCTTTTATGGCAGAAGACAATACCCCGCAGTGCTCGTTTTGTGGCAAAGCCAAAAGCGATGTGCAGCAGCTGATTGCCGCTGATGATGCCAATATCTGTAATGAATGCATTGAGCTATGTACCGATCTAATCGCTGACAGTGCCGAAGACGGCGATGATGACAGCGAAATCGATACCTCTTGGGTCAATAAAAAGCTACCAACGCCAAAAGAGCTGCGTGCCAAACTTGATGAATATGTCATCGGTCAAGACGCTGCCAAAAAAGCATTGGCCGTTGCCGTTTATAACCATTATAAACGCCTAAAAGTTAGCCAAACATTGGCCAATGACAGCAAAAAATCTAAGATCGGCGCTGATGATGCGATGGTTGAACTGGCGAAAAGTAACATCTTGCTTATAGGCCCAACAGGCTCAGGTAAGACATTACTGGCGCAAACGTTAGCGCGCCTGCTAGATGTGCCATTTGCGATGGCTGATGCCACGACGTTGACTGAAGCAGGTTATGTCGGCGAAGACGTTGAAAACATCGTGCAAAAGCTGCTACAAGCATCTGACTATGATGTGGCCAAAGCTGAGCAAGGTATCATCTATATCGATGAGATCGACAAAATCAGCAAAAAAGGCGACAATCCATCGATTACTCGTGATGTGTCAGGCGAAGGCGTACAGCAAGCATTGCTAAAGCTTATCGAAGGCACCGTGGCTGCTATTCCGCCGCATGGTGGTCGCAAGCATCCACAACAAGAGCTGATTCAAGTCGACACCAGCAACATCCTTATCATCGTTGGTGGTGCATTTGCTGGTCTTGATGCTGTTATTCAGCAACGTACTGAAAAAGGCGGGATTGGTTTCAACGCCGATGTCAGCTCAAAAGACGATAGCCGTCGCAGCTCAGATTTGCTACAGCAAGTTGAGCCAGAAGATTTGATCAAGTTTGGTCTTATCCCTGAGCTGATTGGTCGTCTGCCTGTACTTGCTGCCTTACAAGAGCTGGATGAGGAAGCATTGGTACAAATCCTGACTGAACCTAAGAACGCACTGGTAAAACAGTACAAGTACTTGTTCGATATGGAAGGTGCTGAGATTAACTTTACGCAAGAAGCACTTGATGCCATCGCCAAAAAAGCCATGGAGCGTAAAACGGGTGCCCGTGGTCTGCGTTCTATCGTAGAGAATGCATTGCTTGAAACCATGTATGAGCTGCCTTCTATGGAAAACGCTAAGACCGTCATGGTTGATGCAGATGTCATCAATGAAGGTAAAACGCCTGAAATATCTTAATGTATGGTATCGTTCAGTTAATATCGCTAGTTATACTTAATTAGCTATTAATACAAAAAAGCGTCTGGCAAATTCTGCTAGACGCTTTTTTTATGTTTACTACAACGCAATATACTTCGAAATGAGGGTCGCATTTATCAAACTTAATCAGTAGCGGCTCTAATCACATTTCTAAACGGTTTTAACGTGGCTAATCTTAACTTCTAAAAATACCATTACGGCAGTTTCATATCGCCATCTAACAACCAACCCATACAGCGCATCATGTAAGCAACCATGCCGGCAATCACCGCAGGCAATACAAACATCAATAAAACAATCGCTGTCCACAGCTGACCCGTACTCATGATTTCTTGTGATGCTTCAATGACGCCAAACACGCCGACTAAACCAGCAGTGCCCATACCTGCCCCTGTAGCAGTACAGGCAAGCCCGAACCCGACGGTTGCGATAGGGCCAACGATAGCACTGGCGATAACGGCTGGCAGTAGAATCAATGGCTTTTTTAGCACATTGGGGATTTGCAACATACTAGTGCCCAACCCCTGAGATATCACACCACTTACACCGTTGTCTTTGAAACTGGCAACCGCAAAGCCAATCATATGTGCTGCACAGCCAACTACTGCCGCACCGCCAGCCACACCGCCCAGCCCAATAGCAATACAAATAGCTGCACTTGAAGTGGGCATGGTCAGCAAGATACCGACCACGACTGCGATGACAACACCCATTAATAGAGGCTGCAACTCAGTGGCTGCTTGAATACCTTGACCAATAGCCGCGACAGCAGCAACGATAGGTGGATTCAGTAGCGCACAAACGGCTAATGCGACGGCACAGACCAATAAAGGAATTAACAAAATATCCAACTTAGTCTTGCCAGCGACCCAAGTACCAGCACGATAAGCAAATACAGAGGTCAAATATGCTCCTATCGGATTACCAGGCAATGCCACAAATGTCGCAGGCCCGCCTGCTTGCGGGGTAAAAAGCGTACCTGCCATCAAAGCTTCAGAATGTGCGCCTAGCATACCTGCTACCAAGCAACTTAGCATGACAAGCGTTGGTGCTTTTAGGTAGTAGGCAATGCCTACGCCGATACCCGCCCCCATCAATATTGATGCTAGCTTACCGACGGCAACTAATGCAGGCAAATCTAACCAGCCACCAATTTGTGAAATGATAAGACCCGCTATCAATGTGACAAAGAGACCTAGAGCCATACCAGTAAAAGCATCGATAAAATACTTCTGAAAAAAATATTTGATGGCGCCAGTAGATGCAGGTGTTGAGTCAGATACAGTCATAGCCATACTCGTTGAGGAAGTAATGATAAGATATAATAAAACCACAAAGTAAAATAGCGTTACTAAAAATAAGAGACAAAAAAAGCGTCATTACGACGCTTTTTTTATAAATAAACCATTAAAACTAGGGCGTGTCCTCATTTTAAAAATGGTGATAAAAACGAGATAAATCGCAGTCAAACAAGGAAAATAGCGCAGATAATATCGAGATATTAGTCAGCTATTTGACGCTGTTTGGCAAGATTTAGCCATTTTTAACCCATTTAGATGACTATCGATTGAATTGAGGACACGCCCTAATACAGCAACTAAATCTAACGGCGCTGTTCAACGATGATGGAGTCAATACCATTATTCTGTAAGCGCTGCTGAGCAGTCGTTACTGCTTGACGATTACTCATCGGCCGTGAGATCACTTGATAGATGGGCTCACCATTGCCCGTTGTATTCTTGGCGACTCTAGCATCTACACCAGCCATCAGTACCTGTGCACGGCGACGATCCGCTTCATCTGCATCACCAAAGCTGTTTATCTGCAAAATGTAAGTCGCAGCAGGCTTGGCAGCTTGAACACTGGCAGTACCTGCACCACTTGCTCGATTGGTTGCACTACTGGTGCTATTGGTCGGTGCTGTGCCATCATAGGTCGCATCTTCTTCAACGATCACGATATCATCACTAGCAGCATTGCCACGGCTAGGTTCGATCACGGTGTTTTCAGTAATACCAACATTGCCAGTGTCTTCACTGCTGGTCGCTGAAGCACCATTCGGCTGAGTGACCACGATATCAGGCTCAAAGGCTTCGATACCACCGATGCGATCATTGTTTATTTCACCAAAATCTTCATCAGGGATGGTCGCCATCTCTTGATTGGGTAAAATATCATAAAACTCATAATCGCCATTATCGGTATCAGTCTCGACTCGCGGCTGTACCTGACGATCAGGGTCATTGTCGGCACTGCTATCAGCAGGACTGAAATTAAATAATGGTGAGAGGTATATAAATACACCAATCATCAGTGTCAGTACTGCTCCGACAAACATCCATAACAAGCCTGATACGCTACTTGTTTTGCGCTTTTCAGTCGCACCTTTAGGTTTTTTGGCTAGCATGGATCTGGTTCTCCCTACTGAATCTATCTATCATAATCACATTATTGTTATCAATCGTCTATACTCATAATACTACATATTATAAAGTTGCTGCATGTTAGAAGCTTACTACTTATTAGCAAGCGACTACATGCTAGACGGTGCAGACAATCCTAACAAACCAAGCCCATTGGACAAGACCTGTCGCACGGCTTTAGACAAGCGTAGACGGGCTTGCATTAAGTCCAGCTCGTCAGCACTTGGCGTGCCACCAGAGGTCAAACTCATCGGCAAGATACGATTGCTGTCATACCAGCCGTGGAACAATGCGGCCAAATCTTTTAAATAATTGGTCAATATATGCGGCTCATAGCCAGTCGCGGCACGCATGAGGGTTGCTGGATAGCCTGCCAATAGTTTAATCAACTCATCTTCATGGGACGCATTAAGCAATTCTTGATGCGCCAAACCAACCGCATCATCTACTGTAAGCCCACTATTTTGCAAATTCTCTAATACTCGGCACACGCGTGCATGCGCATATTGAATATAGTGCACCAAATTATCTTTGCTTTGTGATTTGGCAAGCTCTAAATCAAAGTCAATATGCACTTCAGGCTTACGTGCCACATAATAGAATCTCGCAGCGTCATTGCCAACTTCTGCACGCAGTTCGCGTAAAGTGACAAACTGACCTGAACGCGAGGACATTTGTACTTTTTCAGAACCGCGCCATAATGCGACAAACTGTACGAGTACCACGTCTAAACGTTCTGCATCGATACCCAATGCTGTTAACGCTGCTTTTACACGTGGGACATAACCATGGTGGTCTGCGCCCCAAACGTTAATGACTTTGTCAAAACCACGGTCGAACTTATTTTTATGATACGCAATATCAGAGGCAAAATACGTTGACTGACCATTGGCACGGCGTACCACACGGTCTTTTTCATCACCGAAATCAGTCGATTTAAACCAGATATTGCCATCTTTTTCGTACAAGTAACCTTTGTCATCTAGCAACTGTAGAACTGGCTCAATCTCGCTATCGATAGATCTCTCACTGAACCAGCACTCATAGCGCACGCCAAAGTCATTTAAGTCATCTTTGATATCAGCCAAAATACTGCTCAATGCAGCATTTAAAAACAGCTCATAGCCATCACCAAGCAATGCTTTGCTATTGGCAATCAATCCATCAATGTGTGCTTCTTTATCGCCTGACAATAGAACTTTTTCGCCATCTGCATTGATCTCAAACTGAGCATCCTCTGCGACATCTTTGGCAACGTCTGCAAAGCTATGCACATAGCTATCGCCATGTTGTACTTTTAGCGTGTTGGCAATATCACTGACATAGTCGCCTTGATAGGCATTGACGGGAAACGTCACTTGCTCGCCATTGGTTTCTAGATAACGCAAATATGTACTGGTCGCTAGAATATCCATTTGACGGCCAGCGTCATTGACATAATATTCACGCGTGACGTCATAGCCAATCGCTTCTAGCAGATTAGACACGCTCATGCCAAATGCAGCACCGCGTCCGTGACCGACATGCAAGCTAGATGTTGGATTGGCAGAGACGAACTCAACTTGGATTTTTTGCCCTTCAAACTGATCGCTTAAACCAAAACGGTCTTGTAAGGTAAAAATATCGTCCAATACCGCAAATTTGGCTTCAGCGTTTAAAAAGACATTGATAAACCCTGGCCCTGCGATTTCTACTTGGCGAATGTCTTGGTTTTCAGGTAGCGCGTTGACGATTTTTTCAGCAAGCTGGCGTGGGTTGGCCTTGGCAGCTTTGGCAGCAGTCAGCGCGATATTACTGGCAAAATCACCATGACTAAGGTCTTTAGTACGGGTGATTTGGCTATTGTTTTGCCAGTCAGTAGGCAGTGTACCGTCGGCTTGCAAGGTATGAATAGCATCGTTGAATAGTGATGCAAGTGTATCAATTTGGGCTTGTGACATAGGGATTTGAACTCAATTAAATAAACAACAAAAACGATGTGAAAATGTGACGAGTGCAAGCAGTCAATAACTGCTTATTATAATAGCGACCGACATTGCAGGGGGTAAAATAATACAAAAAGATAAGTAACCTGTAAATATAACAATCTTTACGCTTTATTGCACCACTTGCACCGAAATTAGTACTAAAATCTTACGGTTAAGACAGTCAACTCTAATAATTGAGATAGGTGACAGATGTACTTTACGTACTTACTGCCTATAAATCATGATAAAGCAGTGTAACAGCCGATACTCAAAGTGACTACTTAATGGTTTACCACTGAGATACCAGCCCTATTGATTGTAGTGTTACTGTTGCTCGATACTGGGCAGCCGTTTATACCTGCCTGCTTCCACGTTATAATAATGGTTTGTACAACTCTTCTCAGATATAGAAGAAGCGTTACTATTTTCTTATAGGATCATGCCATGTTTGCTATTGCCGCCAGTACTGTCACTAGTTGGGGATTGTACCTTTTATTGCCAATTTTTATTGCTTTCTTGTTTTTTATTATGTGGGATATCTCTAAAGAATCTCAAGCTGGACGCGCCGGTACATTTTGGATTTTCGTAGCGCTTGGCGCAGGCTGTGTTGGCTTCATCATCAAGATTATCATGGAAGTTGCCTTTAAAAAGTGGTTAATTTAATTAGGGCTTATCACTTTCTATGACTTCGCTGACGTAGCTTGGTAAATCCCACGCACCACCAGCAAAACCTCGGCACATTCCTGAGCTAGAATCTTCTGATTTGGCAAAAGTTTGACCATTCCAAACCCAAACTAGACGATTCCAGCAGTCACCCAATCCTCGATCTTTATGTACTGCCCAAATCTCACCATCAGAATAATCATTGCCTGCGGTGGTAATTAGCTGAGGGTTACGAGGTTTTGCATTATCTATAAGCCAATATCCACTAGCTGCGTTGTAAGCACCCATCCAACAGCTATGGACAGCTAAAGTATGAGTAGCATCAATAGGGATAAACTCCCAATCAAGCATACTAGAACCATACTCAGCCATCTGTTGATATGCCTCAGTTTTCGGGTTGACCAGTTCACAATCTCCCATTTTCTCTTCTGAACCTACTAAAAGAGGGTCATTAATATTTACCCACTTGTTTATATTGGCCTGAAAGTAAGCCTGTTTTGATGCGGATAGTGTCTTATTGTCTTTTTCTGAATAAGCGAATGCTTTTTTTATCACAGGTGTTGGCTTAGCAGATTTTGGTGTTTGCTTACTAGCATGATTCTTACTCACCAATGCTATTGACGTACCCACTCTGCCTTGTACTTCATCAATTTTAAGCAACACCGCTCCCATACCTTTGTCACTAATCGTCCAGCGATCACTACCTACTCTTACTTCTATTTTTGTATTCAGGCGAGCGTGACGAAGCAATTGCTTGGTTTGATTTTCATCTAGCATATGCCTAGAATCATCATCACTTCTACTATTGATAGCGCCGTAACTTTTGTCATTTAGCCATAACTCGGTATGGCTAGATTCATTACCAGTATTCGAGCTGTCATCAGATGATGACTGGTAAAACTCATCATCTGAATATATAAAGTCTACATATACTTTTGGCAAAGCTTTCTTCGGCTCTACAACCATTAATATCGATACTGGATCGCTATTAGTACTTTCTTCAGCGTAACCCGCTGCTCGGCAGGTCAAAGTGTTATCGCAAACCACTTGCCAGTCATCTTTGACAAAACCCCAGCCTTCAAAGGGATCACCATACGCATCTGACGCCACAGCAGGTAGCGAAAACAAACCAATCGTCATCAAAGCCATTACTATTTTCACAATTCTTCTTCCTTGTGTTAGGTTCTGTTATAGCGACTATTTATATTGACTGACGGTAGCCCTGCTAGCCTAAAAAACTATCTTTTGGCAATCAATGTCGCGCGCATCGGGGCAGGATACCCTTCCATGGTTTTAGTCGAGTCATTAGGATCCAAGAAGTCTGCTAGCGAATGATAGGTCATCCATTCTGTTTTGCGCTGCTCTTCCGTCGAAGTAACCGCTACATCGACGCAGCGTACGTCTGAGAATCCAGCTTTTTCTAACCAACCAATTAATGCTGCCACTGACGGCAAGAAATACACGTTATTCATCTGCGCATAACGGTCGTGCGGTACGAGTACGGTATTGGCATCGCCTTCAACAACTAACGTCTCAAGCACTAACTCACCGCCTTTGACCAATTGACCTCTGAGCTGCTGTAAATGCTCAAAAGGCGACTGGCGATGATAAAGTACGCCCATACTAAATACGGTATCAAACAACTGGCTGTGCGCAGGTAGGGCTTCCAGCGGTACGGGAATATAATGCGTACGATAGCGGCCCCTATCATGGGTATGAGCATGAGCTTGAGTATGAGCATCTGCCGCACCAACGAAATGACGAATCGCCATAAACTGATGGTAAAACAAGCATGATGGATCAATGATAATGACCGTATCCGCCCCTGCCCCTGCCATACGCCAGCCATGATAACCAGAGCCACCGCCCACATCTAATACTCGGCGACCTTTTAACTCACCCAAATGCGGTGCGACCCGTTGCCACTTCCAGTCACTGTGCCACTCAGTGTCAATCTTAATACCTGATTCATCATCGCCAATCTGACCGCCGATCTGGAACGGCCCTTTGCGCCATGGCATCAGCTGCTTGAGCAGTGCCATTGCTTGTTTACGCTCAGACTCATTTAAACTTGCCTCAATCGTCAATGTATCACTGTTTAGATCGACATTATTGACAGTTAAGTTTGGCAAACGAGCAACTGACGCTTGGTAGGCAGGCGCGTGCGCATAGTTGGCTTTGTCTTTTATATCACCTAGCCATGTTGGTAATTGCTTAAGCCACTCATAAGCGATCGGCTGCTGTTGCGCCAGCTCTAGCAAGGTTAAGTACAGTTCGCGTTCGGCGTTGATGATAGTGTCGTTGAGCATAAAAGCAAGTTACCGTGTTGATTGTTATTTAAATGAATAAAATTAAAAGGGTTGAAGGACGAGGATGAGTCTAGATATATAAGTTCTTTAGATGTCGTACAATATATGAGGCATAGGTTATCCATCTTTAATGACTAAGTTTACGTTTCGTTATTAACTAACTCTAAGGTTTAAACTTATACATTATTCAAACGCCATTATATTTGCTGTCTCTATAATTTGAGCTATCGCTCTACCTCTATAAGGCATTTCTTCCATGAAACTCACATTTCTCATGTATGAATTCCATTTTTTCTGCTGATCGTCTGATATAGTATAGTTATCCTTATTTTCATTGAAGTCGGTAGTCAGAGAAGCCATGATAAATTCACATACTTCGGGTATATCAGAACCACCCTCTTCAAGGTAAGGTAATTTTGTTACACCCAAGAAATTACCTAGCAAATCAGCATCAACAACACCTTTTCTAATCTCTCTTAAAATATCAGGTTTAAAGCAAACTAACATGACACCAAATAATCTCAACAACGAATAACCAATATATCGGTCAGGGATGAAGCGATGCGAATTGGATAGTACTTGTACAACTTCTATATGTAGAACTAATGTCTCTATCTCTCTGAGAGAAAGACCTTGGTGCCTAATAACTTTTATAAGAAATTTTATTAAAAAACTATCTGATAGTAAGTCGTTATGTAAGAAACCTTTCTCTCTTATAAGCTGTTGAAAATAAGCACTAGCAGCTAAAATAGGATTCCCCAGTATGTCGCTGAGAATGCGGTGATAACTCAAATCGAAACTTAATAAACTTATCTAAATAACGCTGTGCATCAACTGCCTGACCATAACAATGATTTATAGATGCTTTCAATTGATGAGTATTAGTAATAAGTACGAAGCTAACATCTGATACATCAAACGTATGCTTTATTATCTCAAGCATATCAACTGCAAAGTTTGGTCTACAGCGATCAAGTTCGTCTATAAATATAATAATAGGATCTTGAGATGCGATGGCAGTTAGAGCGGTTTGTAATGTTTTTAAACTCTTTTCTGCATCCACATGATCTTTGAGTATTAATTCTGCTGTTTTATCTATTGAATCGTCAGCTACTTTTTGAATTACTTCATCAAAACCATTTGCAATATCAGCAAAGTCTTGCCTCAGAAGATGAGAAATACCAGCTTTGGCAACTGTCTTTAGGCTGTAGCGTACAGCTGGCAATACTCTATTTATAAAAGCCTTTCTACGTGGACCTTCAGGTAAAATTTTAATAATTTCTGCGAGTACAGTCATCAAAGGCTCATCAACATGATCAGCTTTGAAAGCGTCAATATAAATTATATTGTGTGTACCATCTTCCTTCATCAGATTGATAAGTTTATGGCAAAACTCAGTTTTACCTGTACCCCAACTGCCGTCGATAACCATTGGTGAAATATCTATATCGGACTTTAAGAGCTTAATAGCTTTTTCAGCGATACTTTTACGTTGAAATTCATCACGCCCACCTTGTCCATCGAATGTTTTTGCCGTAATGTCCATATCCATTTTATCGTTCCTTATTAATTATAATCTAACTTAGCAAAGATATACGATGCAATAGGGCGCGCATAGCGCACCGATAAAATAACTGTCTATTTACATTATTACGTGAAACTCAGGCAATAGCGAAAAGCGAGATAAGCTCCCACTATTTATTCAAACAACCCTATTTAAACGCCACCACAGAAACAAAGTTCAAAAACTGAAACCATGTCAGATGACGTTTAAAGCCAACATCGCTCAATCTTGCATGATGCTCATCTAAGGTATCGGTGATAAGGACATTCTCTAATGCATTGCGTTTGCCGCTGATTTCCATTTCAGTATAGCCATTGGCACGTTTAAAGTCGTAATAACGCTCAACCAACCACGCATCGTACTGCTCATCAAAAGCATGAGTTTTTTCAGTCAGTACCAGTATGCCGCCTTCACTTAATGCCGCATAAATCTTCTCTAATACTGCGACTCTATCGGCAGCGGGTAAAAACTGTAAGGTTAAATTCAAAATGACCATGTCGCATGGCTCAAGTTCCACATCACGAATATCAGCAGTAATCACTTCTATATCGTGCTCAGGATAGTTCTCATTCAGTAACGTGGTCGCCTCTGTCGTCATCGCCGGTGAGATGTCAATCGCCTTAATCTGCAAGTCTTGCGCCTCAAATTCGCCTGCTAGCGCCATCGTAGCCCCGCCAAGTGAGCAACCCAAATCATAAATGCGGCTGACACGTTGACCCTTATCACCTTGCTGACGATACTTACAATGACGACGGGCAAAGATAGGAAGCATCGCCAGCACTTGACCATAACCGGGCACACTGCGACGTATCATATCGGGAAAACAAGCCACTACCTGCTCATCAAATGAAAAGCGCGATGCTTTATCCAGCGGTGTGGTAAACGGTTTGTCAAATAGGGTGTCATGTTTGATAGTAGGCTTGGATTGGCTCATGGTGCGACTCGTTTTGGATAATAGAACTTAAATTAGAAAGTATTTGGCGATTTTGCTCGTCATTATTAAGCGAGAACAAAGCAACGTATAGGTCATTCAATTTAACAAAGGTACAAGGCAACCGAGTGCAGATGTATCGGCAATACTTCAAGCAAGGTTAACGCTGTAACTTGTTTATAGTGAATGTCCTATAGCAAAAATCCATTATAACATTACTGTTTGTTACTTATCGCGTTTGGCTCGCCTGCTAAGCTGAATAAGTAGTGCTAAGGGTAGTGAGACATTGAAAAGAAACATTGAAAAACGAAACATCACAACCAAATACAGCACTTAATTCATATCTATAATAATAGGAAAAATTATGCAAACCATTATATTAGGCGGCGGCTGCTTCTGGTGTACCGAATCCGTATTTTTATCAGTGAAAGGCGTGCAATCTGTCGTATCAGGTTATATGGGCGGCGACGCTGTCTCTGCTAATTACGAAGATGTTTGTAGCGGAACGACAGGACACGTTGAAGTGATCAAAGTCGAGTTTGATGATGCTATCGTACCGTTAGAAGTTATCTTAGATGCTTTTTTTGCGACTCATGATCCCACCACGATGGATCGTCAAGGCAATGATGTCGGTAGCCAGTACCGTAGCGTCGTGTTTTACACTGACGCAGATCAAAAACCAACTGTCGACCGTACCATTAATAAATTGCGTGATATGGGTGTCAGCGTGGTCACTGAAGTACATCCTGCCGTTGATTTCTATAAAGCTGAAGAGGCACATCAAGACTTCTTTAATAGAAACCCAGGACAAGGCTATTGCAACTTTGCAATCCCGCCAAAGCTTGCGAAACTACGTAAAGAATTCAGTCAGTACATGGTAAGCTAAATAGCGAATTGCATTGGCATTTATGTGTTTAGAATAAATGCTTAGCGCCATATTTGATAAAAGCCAAACGCCTATATTGCAAGCGTTTGGCTTTTTAATGTTGTCAGTAGTATCCATTAAATCGCTATCACAACAAACGCAAAATAAAGGCTAACATCATGAATCCAGAATTTTGGCAAACACGCTGGCAGGAGAAACGCATTGGCTTTAATCAGTCTGCGGTGAACCCGTTATTAATGAAATACCTAAGCCATTTAAACGTGCCAGCAGGCGGTTGTATCTTTGCACCTCTATGCGGCAAGTCGATAGATATGGTTTGGCTAGCAGCGCAAGGCTATGATGTGGTGGGTGTTGAATTAGTAGAAACAGCGGTACAGGAATTCTTCGCTGAACAAGATATCGTGCCCACCGTACATAAGCATAAAACTAGCCCCACTCTCAAATATTATCGCGGTCAGTTGTCGGGACAAACCATTACTTTATGGGTCGCTGATATTTTTGCGCTGACGCCTAAAGATATTGGCACCATCGATGCCGTATATGATAAAGCTGCATTGATTGCCTTGCCAGCCGATATGCGTGTGAAGTATAGCGAGCACGTTCTACAGCTTAGCGATACTGCTGATAAAGAATATGCACCGCAACTATTAATCACACTCGATTATGATCAGAGTAAAAGAAACGGGCCACCCTTCTCAATTAATGATGAACAAATACAACAGTATTATGGCCAGCATTATCAAATCAGCGAACTCGCCAGCGAACCTACTTCTATAGGATCGACGCCTGAATTAACGGTGACAGAGCATGTCTGGCAGTTAAATAATAAATAAAATGCTGAGCATAGCAATTAAGCAGCTATTAAAAAATAACGGAGCGTTCTCATGAAAATTTTAGTCAGTATGATAAGTTTAATCGCATTTTTGCTGGTTGCACTACCAGCACCGCTTTATAGATTTGGAGTTGTAGAGTTAGGCACTGCCTTTGCAGGATTTAAATTTGGTCTGGTTGTTGGTATTGCGGCACTCGTACTCTTGGCAATCCAAGTGTTATTTAAACGTAAAACGGTCAGCATAGCTAGCGCAGCAATAGCCGTTATATTTTCTGCGACTGCTATCGCCCTTCCACTTGGTATGATGACTACTGCCAAAAACGTGCCGCCAATTCATGATATTTCAACTGATTTAGTGAATCCACCTGAGTTTGTCGCGATTGCGCCACTACGTGCAGATGCGCCAAATCCAGTAGAGTACGCAGGTGCAGAAGCGGCTGAACAACAACGCACGGCCTATCCTGAACTACGGACATTGACCTACTCTCAATCAAAGCCTGAACTGGTTGAAGCATCCAAACAAGCCGTTGAGAATTTAGGATGGGAGCTTGTCAATACTGATGCAGATAAAGGCATCGTTGAAGCGACAGAGACGACTGCTTGGTTTGGCTTTAAAGATGATGTCATCATTCGTGTGACTGACAACGATAGCGAACGCTTGGTTGATATCCGCAGTAAATCACGAATTGGTAAAAGTGACCTAGGTAAAAACGCGGCACGTATTCATGCGTTGATTGAGGAGTTGGATAGTGTACTTTCAAAGTGATGAGGTTTGAATAGGGTGCGAATGACCGAAGCCGTACTGATTTCATCACCCTATTCAGCTCGATATTTTTATCTAAAACCCTCTTCTAATCTTGCGCCACCGTCAATTTATAGTAACCATTCACAATCTTAGTCCTTCGATACCTTTTCTTTACTGTTTAGATTGGTTACTCTAGGTGAATACGGCTCTTACCTACTTTGTTTTACTTTTCAATGACCGTTTCGATATTTATAGGATATTTCCATGCGTTTGACTTCACTTTCTAATTTATCGCTACTTAGCATCGCTGTTGGGCTGAGTCTTGCTAGCACTGCTCAAGCGGCCGCACCAGATGCCCCAGATTTATCAAATGCTGAATTCCAACAATGTTTAGATGGTCTAAAAAACTCTAGCAAATTCCGCGACGTGGACAGTTTCACCTTTAATAACTACCGTCCTAGCCAGCCTGATCCTAGCGTGATTCAGTCTCTTAACTATCAGCCTGAGTTTCAAAAAGATGTGTGGGATTATCTATCAGCGCTAGTAGACAAAGAGCGCGTAGAGGACGGTATCCGTGCCAAACGCCAATGGAGCGATACACTGCGCCAAATCGAATCACGTTATGGCGTAAAAGCTGAGCACGTATTAGGGGTGTGGGGCGTTGAATCTAACTTTGGTCAGACATTGGGCAAAAAGCCTTTATTTGAATCTTTAGCGACACTGTCATGCTTTGATCGTCGCCAGAGCTACTTCCAAGGCGAGTATGCCAATGCCTTAAAAATCGTCCAAAATGGTGATATCGCGCCAAGTGATATGACTGGCTCTTGGGCAGGTGCTTTTGGACAGACACAGTTTATGCCAAGTACCTTTTTAGAGCTGGCCGTTGATTTTGATGGTGACGGACGCCGTGACTTAGTTAACAATGTTCCTGACGCACTAGCCTCCACTGCCAACTTTTTGAGTAAGCGTGGCTACCGATCAGGTGAGCCTTGGGGTTATGAAGTCAAACTACCTAATGGCTACTGGGCAGCATCTGACCGTAAAAACAAAAAGTCTATTAGTCACTGGCGTGATCAAGGTCTAACACTTGCTAATGGCGGCTCTCTACCATCTGATTTAAGCAGCGCGGGATTATTATTACCTGCTGGTATTGAAGGCCCTGCGTTTTTAGTTGGTAAAAACTTCGATACGTTTTATTCATACAATGCATCAGAAAATTACGCATTGGCAATTGCTCATTTAGCAGATCTCATCACCCGCGAAGACAGTAGTAAAACCGACTTTGCCACAGCGTGGCCAACGGATGACCCAGGTATCAGCCGCCAACAAGCAAAAGACATTCAGCAAGCATTATTAAATACTGGTTACGATATTGGCGGTGTCGATGGCATTATTGGTGACAATACCCGTACTGCTATCCAGCAATACCAATCTAGTAAAGGTATATTTCCAGCAGATGGCCGCGCAGGACAGAAATTCTATCGCGCAATCGTTGGTAATGCAGCACCAAACCAAACTCAATATGGCCAACCTACGAATAGCAGACCTTTAAACCCTGCCCCTGCTGATCGTATGGGACAGCTGATCCAGCAGCAAACGACGATTCCTAATAGCTACTCGACGCAGCCCGCTGCTCAACCTTCAACGACTGGCAATACACGTTATCGTCGCGTTACTAGTGCCGATGGTACTATTCAGCTCATCCGTGTTGATGAAGGGTCGTAGGATTAAATAATCTGATCTCTAGCACATAAAAAAGCCACGCTATAATTAGCGTGGCTTTTTTTGGTTTTGTCAAATAACCATATAGCTTTTTGAAAGCTAGAATAACAACTTAAACGATAGGTGGTGGATTTGGCTTACCGTTGTCACCATCCCAGTTTTCACGCGCTTTGTCATCTAAATCAGCAGGGGTTTTTGATTCCCACTTGCCATTCTCTTTCCAAGTTGCATCGCCCCAATCTTCGTCTTGTTCTTTTCTATCCAAATCTTTATAAGCTTGGCTTGGATCGATACCGCGGCGTTTCATATCTGCTACTTGCTCTTCTAATGTATGAAACTGTTCAGAGTCATGCATCGTTTTTTCTAAACCATCTAATTCATTTCTTAGTTCGTCACGTTTATCGTTACTCATTATATGCTCTCCTTAATGGGTCAATATCATTGTACGTTCTATACGTTTGTAATTTTAATATAAGCGATGTGTTCATCATAAACATCTAACCAGTCTTATTATCACCAGTCTTGAACGGATTCACAACCATTGGCTCGTATGCTTTGTATTACAAAACGTATTCGTAGAATCATATGTATTACTGACAATATCGAGCATGATGGATATTTTAAAATTGAGGAGATGTGAAAAGTACTAATAATAATTGCTACTAAAAAGGTATATTTATCATTGCGACTGAGAATCCGAGTTTTTCCACAGATTCTTTGCATAAAAGGTCAATTTCCAAAGCTCTTGTGAAGCTCGAGTACCGTAAGTGGTCAGCTGTATCCAGTTTGCACCAACCAGTTGACGCTGCAATTTATTTAAATCATCTTGAGAAATTTGGCAGCGCGAGACAGCATGAACATTGGGCATATCTTGTTTGACGTCTTGTTCGGCCTTTGATGCTATGAGGCGATTCATGGTGTTTTGCAGGCCATAGCTAGAAAAGTTCGATGGGATTTTCATTAATGAGACCAGTATCTCTTCCCACGTTAATGCCAGCAGTCTGGTCACATCTGTTAAATTACCACCCTCATAAGCTTGGGCGCTATACCGAACCTCTATCCCTTCTGTCAATACAATCGGTTGGCTCACACTATCCGCCGCAAAGGCTTCATCGACAGGACTATCTTTCTTAACAGTTTTATTAGTAGATAATATATCCGCAAACCTTTCAGCCACTGATTGGTTACTGAACTTGATGGTTTCCTCATTAGCCCTTACCCAGCCGCCAGTCACCTTATGATCAACCATGATATTGTCGTAAGCTTTTGCGATCAGTTTTTCGATATCAGCTTCTGTATCATAATAATATAGTTGATTGTCTTGCCTAGTCACCAACTTAATGAACTCTTGTAGTTGACGGCTAATGAGCGCATCTTGAGGATGGTTTTTGACTAACACAAATAAGGGTTTACTTTTGGCTTTAGCATTCAAATAGCTCAAATGCATTTGACTGACGCCTGTTCTTTGTACCGTACCGTAGCTGTCTCCAATGATCATCGCCACATAATCGCAGGAATCGATACATTGTCGACCATATAAAGAGGCTGTCGGTAATTGGCTCGACACATCATAGGTCAAAAATGCAAACGGCTGAAAAAATATCGCTAAGCTGTCTAAGACCAACAACTGGTCATTATCAGCGCATATGATATGAATATGGTAGCGACGGTTTGGCACAATCACCTCTAAAATCAGGTCATGATATAAAAGAATATGATATAAAAGAGAGCACAAATATCTTGTTTTGCACAGACTAGCACAGTCTTATAAAAATTGGGTTCAATTTATTTTAATGATATAAGTAGGATTATGGGCTTTATATAAGCAGTATCAGTCGCCCTTACTTAGCATAATATTGTAATATGACTTCGCTGCCAAGCAACCGCGTAATCAAAACATCCAGTTTTTCATCATATTTGGTCGCATAAAAAACCAATGGTGACCGCAGATTAATATCTGAGCCACCAATGGCCGCTAGACCATTTGAATTACTCTTAATTGACGCCGACAGCTGGTTTATGACCAATAGTTGTTTGACACGTTCAGCGATTGCTTGTCCAGAGTCAACCACCTGCATCGATAACTGCTGCTGAGCAATCTCATCTAATAAAAATGGTTTAAAAAACGGATAGTGCGTACAGCCTAGCACCAATTGGTCAATACTATCATTTGCAAACACTTGTAGCTGCTGGCGCAAATTTAGCGCCGTTTCGCTTTCCTCTGGCATCCCAGCCTCTACCCAAGGGACCAATTGCGGATCAAAGTACTTAGTAACTATCGTACGATTAGGTTTTGCGACGTTATTGATAACGTCATTCAGCAACGTACCATTCAAAGTCGCCTTGGTCGCCAATACTGCAACACGGCCACTTTTACTGGCGAGTACTGCTGGCTTCAAGGCAGGGACTAAACCAACGATAGGTAACTGTGGATAATAACGCCGTGCTGTCTCAAGTGCATAAGCTGAGGCACTGTTGCACGCAATGACGATAAGCTTACAGCCTTGCTGATACAACCACTCTACTGCCGTCAACGTTAGCGCTTCGATATCTGCACTGTCACGATTACCATAAGGCACATTCAGCGTATCAGCATAATAAACATAACGCTCAGTAGATAACTGCTTCGCTAAATGTAGATAGACAGACAGCCCCCCGAGACCAGAATCAAACAGTCCAATTGGCGCATTTCGACTTCTACCATGCACATTAGTACTAGTGCCAGTTTCGATAATAGCAGCGTTAGATATACATTCAGAGCCGTTACTATTAAGGTCATCTGAGCGTACTTTGATTGTATTAGGGGTATTACTTGCGGCAATATCCATGATTACGTTACTGCCATTTTTATACACATATCGTCATCTTTATACTACTTATTCAATCGCAGATTGACTTAAATATGGTCATTCCACTATAAAAGCATTACCGTGTTAACCTCGCTTGAAGTATTTAATATACATCTACACTCAGTTGCCTTGTACTACTTTTAAATTGAATCGACTATATCATACCGCTATCAGTGTTTTAGTTGGTAAAAATCATTCTATCTATTAAGTGTAGCGTAATTTACCAGTGTTGTTAATCGGCTGGCATCGATAATTGATACGAGTTGCCACCACTTTGTAAGGTCAATATCACTTCACCATCTTGCTCTTTCAACTCACCAATTTCTGTCAAATGATAGAAAGTGTTGCGACCGATCAGTGCTGTCAAACCATTCCTCACGGGCATATAAGGACGTATTTGCGTTTCGGATGTTTTCCCCTGATGATTATCAGCATTTGCCTCAGACGTTGCATGATCGATTGCATTATGACCTTTAGCATTATACGCCTTTAATATGATTTGATGCTCATCATCTAAACGTACCACATCGCCTGTTGTGGTCGTAAACTCTAACCAACTTTTATTGCCCTCATTGACGATACCGACATCATTGATTAGGAGTGGCGCATCTTCAACCTGAATGCGAATTTTTTGCACAGGTGTCTTCAAAAAGTACTCAGTGATGCCCTCATTTTCTTCTTTCCACAATATAGTCGCAAACAAGCTGACTAATGACTCTCTAGTCATTTCACCACCTTCATGCCACCACTCACCATTTGCCTTTATGACCAGATCCATATCAGCCACATTATCAGGATGCCAGTTCTCTAGTGGTGGTATTGCACGACCTTTGCGTGAGCCTGCAGTAGACTTTAAATACAGGCTAAGCGCATCCATGTTATTTAGGTCGGGTGACACGTCATTAGGGACTTCAGCACCATTTTTACGATTACTAGCAGCACTATTATTGTCATTATTCATTGTATAATCCTTTACCTAGTATTCAAAGTTTGGCAAATCTGTTATTACTATAAATTTTAGTTTCGGGTATGATGAGACCATGTCATCATAAACCACTCATTAACTCGATATTACCTTAACACCTATACTCATAAATGCGTATCGTGTTTATAGGACTTTTCTTTTATAATGAGTAACGATTTTTTATTTTTATTAAAACGATCAAGTGGCTATTGTGTTAATGACACATTTTACGTTATGTGTTGATATCTTTAAATAAATTGATCTCAATAGCAGCGTGATCAATTGATGCCGCAAAGACAGTTTTTATCGGGCAGCCATATGTCTGAGTAACGTTAGCGCCGCAACTCTATTATTCAATTGTTAAGCTAATGATGCCCTGAGATAAGCCACTAAAAGTTTAGGAGTAGGTATGCAAGAGCCAAACAATCAAGAAGCAATCATCGACGGTAATACTGTGAACACTGACAAGCCAGAAACAGCAAATCTGAACAAAGCAGCACCAGAAGTTGCGACTCAAGAAGTGGCAGTTGAAGAAGTCGCGGTGGAAGAGCAACTTGCTGAAGAAGTTATTATCGAAAAAGCACCAGAGCCAGTCGTAGAACCTGTGGCGGTAGAGCCTGAAATCGAACGTGAATCAATGGAGTTCGATGTCATCATCGTCGGCGGCGGACCTGCTGGTCTTTCTGCCGCTATTCGTCTACGTCAACTTGCTATTGCAGCTGGCAATGATGAATTTATGGTTTGTGTGGTTGAGAAAGGCTCTGAATTTGGTGCTCATACCTTATCTGGCGCGGTCATCGAACCACGTGCGTTAAACGAGCTAATTCCAGATTGGAAAGAAAAAGGCGCACCGCTTAACGTGCCAGCGACCGAAGATCGCTTCTACTATCTAAACTCGGCCACACGCTCTACTAAAGTGCCTGATTCTTTGATTCCAGGGCCGATGCACAATGACGGCAACTATATTGTCTCCTTAGGTAATGTGGTTCGTTGGTTAGCTGTACAAGCGGAAGAACTAGAAGTCATGATGTTCCCAGGCTTCCCTGCCGATGACATCTTATATAATGACGATGGCTCTGTACGCGGTGTCTTAACGGGTGATATGGGCGTGGCTGCTAATGGCGAAGCCAAGCCAAGCTTTGAGCCTGGTTACGAGCTGCTTGCCAAATATACTATCTTTGCTGAAGGTAGCCGCGGTCACCTAGGCAAACGTCTAATCAGCCGTTTTGATCTTGATAAAGATTCAGATCCTCAACATTATGGTCTTGGCTTAAAAGAGCTGTGGGACGTTGTGCCTGAAAAACATGAGCAAGGCGTAGTGATGCACGGTCTGGGCTGGCCACTAACCGAAACGGGTTCTACTGGTGGCTGGTGGTTGTACTTTGATGAAAACAACCAGGTCAGCTTTGGTCTTGTTGCTGACTTGTCTTACCACAACCCATATATGTCGCCATTTGATGAGATGCAGCGTTTGAAGACACATCCTGTCATCAAAAACGTATTAGAAGGCGGCAAACGCATTTCTTACGGCGCACGTGCATTGACCAAAGGTGGTCTAAATTCACTACCGAAATTCACCTTCCCAGGTGGTGTTTTGGTCGGTGATGATGCTGGCTTCTTGAACCCTGCCAAAATCAAAGGGACTCATACCTCGATGAAGTCGGGTATGCTCGCAGCCGAAGCTATCTTTGAAGCCTTGCAAGCTGATCGTCAGCATGACGAAGTCGTTGCTTATACAACCATGTACAAAGAGTCATGGCTGTATCAAGACAACTATGAGTCACGTAACTTCTCGCCTGCGATACATCGCATGGGTCTGTTTATGGGTGGTGCTTTCACCTTTATTGAGCACAATCTATTAAAGAGTAAAATGCCATTTACCTTACATGACAATCTACATGACTATGATCAGCTTGAACGTGCTGCTCATGCTTATCAGCCAACTTATCTCAAGCCTGATGGCAAGCTGGTCTTTGATAAATTGTCGTCAGTATTTATCTCTAATACCAACCACGCTGAAGATCAGCCGACGCATTTAAAACTGACCGATCCAACGGTTCCTGTCTCAATTAACTTGCCTTTATATGCAGAGCCTGCGCGTTTATATTGCCCAGCCGGTGTTTATGAAGTGGTTAAAAATGCTGAAGGCGCTAAGTTTGTTATCAATGCACAAAACTGTGTACATTGCAAAACGTGCGATATCAAAGATCCTTCGCAAAACATCACTTGGGTAACGCCAGAAGGTGGCGGTGGCCCTAACTATCCAAACATGTAATCTATGATTGAGACCATCATTGCTCCCATAGCGTTATAGCAGTTCAATAAAAAACCGCCCTTTCTATATTATAGAAAGGGCGGTTTTTTGTGCTTATAGACTTCATTTAATCATCAAAATTAATCTGTCCACGCATCACGATTGGCTTCATCTTTTAGCTTCACGAAATCATCAGGGTTAAATTTGATTTGATCTCCTGTTTTGCCCTCTTTTATTTGACGTTCATAATCACGTAAAATTCTAAGCGCCACTGGAGATAGCATGACAATAGCCACCAAGTTGACCAGTGCCATCAGACCCATTGATAAATCGGCGAAATTCCAAATAGCAGGTAAGCTAGCAACGGCACCAATGAATACCATGCCCAATACCATGAAGCGGAATACCATGATCATTACCTTGGCATTTTTGGCACCAGATATAAACTCAAGATTCGACTCACCATAGCTATAATTGGCGATGATAGAAGTGAACGAAAAGAAGAAAATAGCGATGGCAACGAACACCACACCTAAGTCACCCACATACTGTGATAGTGCGAGCTGAGTCAGCTGAATACCTTCTTGTTCAACATTTGGATCGACCACACCAGATAATATGATAATCGACGCGGTTGCTGTACAGATGATAAGAGTATCCATAAATACACCCAGCATTTGCATGAAGCCTTGCACTGCGGGATGGTCAGGATGGCTTTTTGCAGTTGCTGCCGCATTAGGCGCTGAACCCATACCTGCTTCGTTAGAGAATAAGCCACGTTTGATACCATTAATCATTGCCTGAGCAATACCATAACCGATCACACCACCTGCTGCTTGCTCAAAACCAAATGCTGATTTTACAATCAAAGCAATCGCTGCTGGGAACTGGCTAAAGTTGGTAACGATAATATATAAGGCCAATAACACATATAAAATAGCCATGACTGGTACGATTTTACCCGCGATACGGGCAACCGAACGCAAGCCACCGAATACCACTGGCGCTACTAAGACTACTAGTATCAAGCCTGTCATCCACGTTGGAATACCGAAGGCTTCATGCGTTGCTTGTGCGATGGTATTTGACTGTACACCGTTGAACGCCAAACCAAAAGCCACTAGTAGACATAATGAGAAAAATATAGCTAACCAGCGTTTACCCAAACCTTTTTCAATATAGTAAGCCGGTCCACCACGATAGACATTGTCATTGTGCGGTACTTTATATGCTTGAGCGAGCGTTGACTCAATAAAGCTCGTCGACATACCGACGATTGCAGTCATCCACATCCAAAACACAGCACCTGGACCACCAAGATAAATGGCAATGGCTACCCCTGCCAAGTTACCTGTGCCGACGCGGGCTGCTAATGATGTCATTAATGCTTCAAATGAGCTAATACCGCCATCTTTACGCCCTTGATTGGAAACGCGTAATAGCTTCCACATATGGCCAAAATGACGAAACTGAATAAAGCGTGTAATAATGGTAAAGTAAAGACCTGCGCCAATAAGTACGAACACTAACAATCCATACCAAGGGTTACTGGCAATCAACCAATCATTGTTACCCCAAATAATGCTGACACCATAATTTACGATGCTATTAAACCAACCTGCTATTCCGTCATTCATACGGACTCCTCATTAACGATTAACACTTTATAGACTTTCTCTAAGAGTAGTACCGGTATCATATTTCGACCAATGCAAGACACGAAAGCATCTTGCTCAAAACATTCGATACCAAAATATCATGTGCATGATATAGACATTGAGTGATTAACGATTATCACATTTAGTTATTAATTCTGATAATATATTTATTAAATAAATGTTACTTACACTTGATATACTATAGAATGTATTGAGTAACAATTTAGCAGTATTTATTAGACTATTGTTGTATCATCCCTGCGATTTTAACTATTGAGAGGATATATACCAATACTAGATGCTATATAGATATCTTAAATGCACACTCAATTATTGCCATTACTTCTATTTAGTACAGGCAAAATGCATTTTAGACATTCATGTTGATGTAATATTTACTGGTCAACATGAATTTTTAGAACATTAAAAATGTTCAGGTCCTTGTCAGGAAGACAAGATTGCAAAAAAGACAGTGGATTGTCCTACTCCCTCTCTCTCTTCCTCGATAAGCCCTATTATTCCTATACAACATTTTTAATAAAAGTGACCGATGCAATACTGAAGCATTCATTTATCACTTTTGGCAATCAGCTTTCAGTAAAAATATGCTGTTACGTATTGCGTTTCCCACTGTTTGGCACAGTACGTATCTATTTTTTATGACCATTTGAGTAATAAAAAATAGCCAAAACCTTTCTCATGTTGTTGGTACTTTTTTAGTAACACTATTAAATAATTTTGGATTTGCAGTCTATCAAGCAAATTGTTGCCATAGATATAATATCGCGGTAATCGATAAATGTGAAACCATCACGATTTAGTAAAATTAGACCGACAATAACATTTTAGGTAAGACAAAAGGAGTTGTCCTATGGAGAACCACAGCGATTCATCTGGATATTGGAAAGCCAATATTCGTCTCATTCAAGGTTGCCTTGTCGTTTGGGTACTATGCTCGTACGGCTTTGGTATTTTGTTTCGTCCATTGTTAGCTGGTATCAAAATCGGTGGTACTGATCTGGGCTTTTGGTTTGCTCAGCAAGGATCTATTGGTATTTTTATCATCCTAATTTTCTTTTACGCTTGGCGTATGAATAAGTTAGATAAACAATATGGCGTAGACGAGGAATAGCCCCATGAGTCAATTTGTAATTAATCTTATTTTTGTGGGTCTATCTTTCGCACTGTACTTCGGTATTGCGATTTGGGCTCGTGCTGGTTCAACCAGTGAATTTTATGTTGCTGGCGGTGGTGTCCATCCGGTCGTTAACGGTATGGCAACCGCTGCTGACTGGATGAGTGCGGCGTCATTTATCTCAATGGCAGGTCTGATTGCTGCTGGTGGTTATGGCGCTTCTACCTACTTGATGGGTTGGACAGGCGGTTACGTTCTACTAGCGATGCTTTTAGCGCCTTACTTGCGTAAATTTGGTAAGTTCACGGTTCCGGACTTTATTGGTGATCGTTTTTACTCAAAAACGGCTGCTATGATTGCTGTGGTCTGTTTGATTACTGCATCGACCACTTATGTTATCGGTCAGATGACCGGTGCTGGTGTTGCATTCTCACGCTTCTTAGAAGTTGAGAGCAGTACTGGTCTTGTTATCGCTGCTATTGTTGTCTTCTTTTATGCTGTACTTGGTGGTATGAAAGGGATTACCTATACGCAGGTTGCCCAGTATGTGGTTCTGATGATTGCCTATACTATTCCTGCCGTCTTTATTTCACTTGAGTTGACAGGTAACCCAATTCCAGGTTTAGGTTTGTTCTCAAACCATGTCGAATCAGGTGTCCCTATTTTGACCAAGCTGAATCAAGTCGTTACTGACTTAGGTTTTTCTTCGTATACTGCTGACGTGCCTAACAAGCTCAACATGGTACTGTTTACCTTGACGCTTATGATCGGTACAGCAGGTCTACCACACGTTATCATTCGCTTTTTCACTGTACCTAAAGTCGCTGATGCTCGTTGGACTGCTGGTTGGACGTTAGTATTTATCTCACTATTGTACTTCACTGCTCCAGCAGTAGGTGCTATGGCGCGCTTAAACCTAGTAGATACTATCTATCCACAAGGTGTTGAGAGCCAACCTATTCTTAATGATGATCGTCCTGATTGGATGAAAACTTGGGAAGAGACAGGTCTTATAAAGTATAACGATCTAAATAATGATGGTCGTATCCAGTTATATAGCGACAGTGGACTTGGTGCCGCTCAGATCGCCCTTAATACTGCTCAAGCTGACGGTGGCGATGTTGCTGCAGCAACTGCAGCAGTAGAAACCGCTCGTATTGCACATGATGCAGAGCTTGATGGTCGTTTTGCTGACGCTGGATGGGCAGGTAACGAGCTTGATGTTAACGCTGATATCTTAGTTCTAGCGAATCCAGAGATTGCACAGCTTCCACCATGGGTTATTGGTCTTATCGCTGCAGGTGGTTTGGCAGCCGCACTATCAACAGCTGCAGGTCTACTGCTCGCAATTTCATCAGCCATCAGTCATGACTTAATCAAAGGTAACTTAAACCCAAATATTACTGATGCACAAGAGTTGAAGTATGCTCGTATCACTATGGGTGTGGCGATTGTAGTAGCGACTTACTTAGGTATGAATCCACCAGGGTTTGCCGCACAGGTCGTAGCACTGGCCTTCGGTATTGCTGCCTCTTCATTGTTCCCTGTATTGATGATGGGTATTTTCTCTAAACGCATCAACAATCTTGGTGCTATTGCAGGTATGTTGACTGGTTTAATAGTCGTTCTTGTCTATATCTTTATGTTCAAAGGTTGGTTCTTCATCAGCGGTACTGCTAACTTCCCTGATACTGAAGAGTACTGGTTATTTGGTATCTCACCATTATCATTTGGTGCAGTTGGTGCATTGCTTAACTTCATCGTAGCATTCGCTGTATCTTATGCTACTGCGCCACCACCAGCACATATCCAAGAGTTGGTTGAGAGCGTACGTTCTCCACGTGGCGCTGGCGGTGCAGTCGACCACTAAGCTCACAACTGAGGATATATCTTCTGTTACTATATATCACTCACAGGCAGTAATTGCTTGTGGGTGATTTTTTTATTCTATAGCTATAATAACTAGATTTTTAATTTATCCAATAGGTTCAATTAAACACATCTAACGCATTAAGGAATATTTTATGCTTTTTGAGTTTATCGCTACCATCGCTGCCGCATTTGGTATGGCTGGAATAGCACTTATCATAACTCACCTCAGCAAACTGGCAGGCAAACGCGCTCCTAAATGGCTGATTCCCTTATTTGCTGCTATTGGTATGTTTGCATTTCAAATAAACCAAGAGTACAGCTGGTATGGTCAACAAGTTGAAAAGCTACCAGAAGGCGTAGAAGTCGTCAAAACAGCAGAAAGCACGGAGTGGTTCCGTCCATGGTCTTACGCTAAGCCGCACATATTACGGTTTATCGCTGCAGATATTGGAAACGCTAGTGTACAAGTAGATAATCCAGATATACATTTATTCAATTTGTATTTATTTGAAAGACGAAGAAGTATAGAGAAAGTTCCTCAAGTTATCGATTGCAGTATTCCTGCACGTGCAGACTACGTTATACCTGAGAAAGGCAATACCCTATCAATTGATGAACATGTAAAACAAACGACTGCATGGCGAGATTTAGCCACAGATGATCCATTATTTATCAGCATTTGCACTGATAAACAAAGCTAACGAATTAAAAGAAAGTTAAGACAGAAAGTCCATTAGCAGTACATTTTTCAAAAAGATATATGATGATGAGGCGGTATTTTAGATGAATAAAAAATCTAAATTACCGCCTTATTTACTTTGCTTTTCATTGACGAGACGTTGGCGCATAAGTATGCTTAGAGTTAGCACCTAGCAGCAGCCCCGCACATAAACCACCGAAATGCGCGGCAAAGGAGATACCTTCTTGCGGCATCAAGCCCTCTTTGATAGTGAGCCAATACCCTGCTCCCATAACGATACAAGCCAATAGATAACCCCAGCGTCGTGCAAATACAGCCCCTCCTATCATGTAACCGAGCATCGCAAAGCATAACCCCGAAGCTCCAATATGGATGGAAGATGGCGAACCGATAACCCAAGTGACTAACCCAGAAGCCACTATCAATTTAAGTATGGTTCGATAGGCGTTTTTTTCAAACAACCCGAATAAAAATAAAATTTGTAATAACGTTATTGTGTTGCCAAGTAAATGTGAATAATTACCATGCATCGTCCATGACGCAAAAACGCCTATCATGCTGCCCACATCTAGGGCACGTGGCACAATACCAAAAATATTCCACAGTCCAAATAATGCCACTTCATTCAAAAAAAACATGCCCCACATGGGTATTAGTACAAAAGCATATAAACCAAAAACTTGCTTGATTCGGGCTACGAACAAGGTAAATAATTGCCGCCAGTTCATATTATTTTTTATCCTTTGGGTTAATTTCTTCAAGCATTTCTTACAGATTTATAGCAAATAGTGGGTGCTCTACTGGTTTAAATGATAATAATGCAGCATCTTTATCAGCCGTTAAGTAGCTATCACCATGTAATAATGATGTCGAGTGGTAAGGAACCAAAGCAGTAGGAATGAAACTACGTGCCGCATCGATATGCTTGATTGAATCATCAAAAAAGATATGTGGTGCAAACGTTCTCAGGACTGCTGTTTTCTCCAATCCTCCTAAGAAGAATGCCATATCAACGTTTACGCCCCACTCCCGCAGCGTCTTGATAGCACGCAGGTCAGCAGGTGCATTACGAGCAGTGACTAAAGCAATCTTTATCGGAGACAGTTTCAGACCAGCTGGCAGACGCTCTTGCAGGCTCGATAGCTTGATTAACAGCTCAGCATAAGGCCCTTTTTCAATCGGCAAGTCACGCATCTGTGCTTCACGATCATGAAAAGCGCGCAGGCCTTTTTGTTTATAGAGCAACTCTCCTGAATCATCAAACAGCACTGCATCGCCATCGAAGGCAATACGTAATTGCTCAGTATCCAATTCATAAGTATTAACAGGGGTCGCATCCAGTATCGCACAAGCACAAATATTGGCATCGGCAACTTGCTGCGCATCATCACGGTTGGTGGTCAGAAATAAATCGACATTGAAATCTTTTATGTAAGGCGCAACAGGGCTACCTGAAATAAATGCCGAGCGTGAAATATTAATGCCATCTGCAAGAATGGCATTGAGTACCTGAATGCCAGTGTCTGGGCTACTTTTTGAGACAATGACCACTTCCACCAAAGGCGCATCGGTCTCTATATCTTGTATTTTATTATTACAATAATGATTGAGATTCAGCAATGCTTTGATTAGTGGATATCCAGCGCCAATATCTAAAGGATCGTTTTCACGCTCGGTCATGTAGTCACGAAACTCTTTGATAGCGCTTATCGGGCGCTGCTCTAATAACTCTAATAAATAATTTTCTGATTCCGTTAAATCAAAAAGTGCGGTTGCAGAAATCGCAACTATAAGCGTGTTACTAAAATCAATTGCCATTATTTTCTCTACTTATCAAACTATCTATTCAGAAGTGCCAACCAGTTTACTACATTCACAAGCCCTTAGAATGATAAGAAAAGTTATCTATCTATAGTCATTCCACTATAGAAATATGACAACGTTAACCTCGCTTGAAGTATCACCTATACATCTACACTCGTTTGCCTTGTACTACTTTCAAATTGAATCGACTATATAATCTACGCTAGTAAAAGACTTACCTTCGAGCAATCAAAATGACCACTTATAAAGTGTCTCATAGTGCGACTTTATGGAGGATAAGTTAATAATAGAATAATGACGCCAACCTTTTCTTTGATCATAAAAAAGCCATATTGCTATGAAAACAATATGGCCTTACTAGTGGAAACTTTAGATGAACTATAAGCTGTGATTTTTTAAACTTACTTTTACCAATATAGCTTACGTTAGCAACACCAAAGATATCGCTGGGAAGGCGACCAAAATAACCAGTCGTATCAGATCAGAGACAATGAATGGCGCGACCCCGCGGAACATATCAGATAGCTTAATATGCGGTGCCATCGCCTTAATCACAAAGATATTCATCCCCATCGGGGGCGTAATCAGCCCAAGCTCTACTGTCAATACAGCGATGATGCCAAACCACACTGGATCAAACCCTAACGCCACAATGATTGGATATACCACTGGAATAGTGATTACTAACATTGCTAAAGCATCCATGAACAACCCTAAGAGGAAGTACATGATTAAGATGCAGATCAATACAATCATTGGGCTGACATCTAGCGTGCCAATCCACGTTGCCAATGTATAAGACAAGCGTGATACAGATATAAAGTAACCCAAGGCTTCTGCACCCAGTAGCATAAAAAAAACCACTGCTGACAATGCGAGCGTCTCAATCAACGACTGCTTTAAACCATCTAGACGCATACCTTTGACAAAAGCATAAGCCCAAGAAACAAACGCACCGACTGCCGCTCCTTCTGTCGGAGTAAATAACCCGAAGAAAATACCAGCGATAATCACAATGAAAATAAAGCTAAATGGTATGAGTCCCGTCAACGATAGCAACTTGGCTTTCAAAGAAGTAGGCTCACCGCGACGTGCTAAATGCGGCTTCCAGCGTACCATAACCATGACAGTGATTGAGTACATCACCATCCCTAACATACCAGGTAAAAAGCCAGCAATAAACATATCACCGACAGACTGCTGAGTTAGGATGGCATAGACCAGTAGCGCAATGCTGGGCGGGATCATAATACCTAACGTACCACCTGCTGCTAAAATGCCACAAGCAAAACCAGGTTGATAACCGTACTTTTCCATTTGTGGCAATGCAACCTTGGTCATGGTAGATGCAGTCGCCAATGATGACCCTGAGATTGAAGCAAAGATACCGGACGAACCGATACCAGCAATACCTAGACTACCCCTCACGCCACCAAATATCGTGCGAGTCGCATCAAATAACTTTCCTGCCATACCCGAATGAGAAGCAAAGACACCCATAAGTATGAATAAAGGAATAGCGCTAAAATCATATTTTGCTAAAACATCAACTGGTAAATCCTTAAGCATTTGCACGGCACCAATCGGTGCTGTCACTGCACCGAAGCCAACCAAACCAACACCTAGCATAGCGAGCGCAACAGGAACGCGCAGCATGACCATCGCAATCATGCACAACAAACCAATGGCGCCAATAATTTCTGGACTCATGCCCCTGTCTCCTCAGCGTCAAAAAACTCGCCTGTCTTAAAGATATTAATGGATTCGATTAATGATCGAATGGCAAGTAGTATGCTTAAAAAGGCACTGATAGCGTAAATGGGCATCATAGATATTCGAAGGTCTTGAGTGACTTTGCCATACTCTATCGCATCAAAAGCGCTCTCATAAAGTCCCCATGTGAACACAATACCGATGATGAAGAAACCCATCATAAAAGTGCCCATCATGTAGCCTTTAACAGCTTTTGACATTTTTTGAGTGAAGACATCGACAATGATTTGTGAGCGTTCCACAAAAGCGGCAAAGGCAGCAAGCAAAGCAAATAACATGAAATACGACACAATTTCTACGCTACCTTTGACCGTAAAGCCAAACTCCCCACCAGTGAGCTTGAAAATATAACGAGCTGTCACATCTAACATAGTTACAAGAACAAGAATAATAAGACTAACACCACCGATGAACTGGCATAGCCTAGAAATAAAGGTGCTGATTTTTACTAAAAATGCCATGTGATACCTCCAATAAATTAAACCTTGCAGGCTGCACTGGCGGCTTTTGCTTTTTCGTAGACACCATCAGCATCTAGACCCAAAGCTTTGACATCACTTAGATATTTTTGCGTTCCTTTTTCGAGCGGTCCTTTCCAGTCTGGATCATTTAGTGGATCAGGGATTTCGATGATTTCATCACCTTTGTCTTTAGCAGCTTGAATGGCCATCTGATCGTGCTTATCGAATACTTCACCAACTTTGCTAGCAAGCGCCATTCCTGAGTTTTCATCCAAAACTTTCTTCAAATCATCAGGCAAAGTGTCGTATTTATCCTTATTCATAGTCACCATCAGCGCCGAACTATAAAAAGGAATATTGGTATGATATTTGGTAATCTCGTCAATCTTAAATGCCGTTACCGCTTCCCAAGGAAAACTCAACCCATCGACAACTCCACGCTGTAACGAGGTATACATATCGTTCGCAGGTAAACCTACTGGTGAAGCGCCAGCACTCTCGATAATGTCACCTGCCACCGCAGAAGGACGGCGGATACGCATACCCTTCATGTCTGCAGGCGTTCGAATCAGCTTATCTGTTGTATGAAGCGCACCAGGCCCTCCACCGTACATAAACAATAGATGCGTATCTTCGTACTCACTAGCAAGCGTACCATCGTCATAAAGAGTCTGTAGCATACAGCCCATTTGACTTGCTGAATTGGACAAACCAGGGAGCTCAGTAATTTGAGTCAATGGAAAACGACCGTTAGTATAGCCGTGCGCTTGTGAACCGATATCTATCGTGCCTTTTGCTGCAGATTCGTAGGTAACATCCGCTTTGGCAAGACCTGCGGAAGGATATAACTCTATTTTTAGACGACCATAAGAATCTGCCTCTATTTTTTTAGCCCAAGGTTCAAAGACCTCTGTGCTAATAGATGAGGTGGCTGGCCAAAAATGTGAGAAGCGTAGTACAGTAGTCTCTTGAGAGGTGGCTGATGAGCCATCAGTTGTGTCAGCAGATTGGTTAGAACAGCCTAAAAGACTGGCAGCCGCTAAGGCAGCAATTGAAAGAAGAGGAGCTAATTTCATTATCAATTCCTTTTGATAATTATAAGAGTAGGAGTAAAGCTTATATTTAGTACTTTAGATTAAAAAAATAACGAGTTATCCACAAAGTTAAAACGTTATTTATATAATTCTGTAATAAATACACTATTTAAAATTAACAGCTAAAATGATATAAGTCAAATCATTTTAGATTATTAAAACCTGCAATATACTCAATAACCGTGCATATATCTATCTAGACTGAAATCTCTAAAAATAGGACGTATCTCCATGATAAAAATCAAATAAACTATATTGGGGAGGGGAAAATAGTACAAATAATATGGAGATACTCATCAGATATTTGATAAAATTTAGCAGTTTTGACTATACTCAAATGAATGTTTATTGAGGTTCGAATAGGTATGAATAAGGTTAGTCTCTAAATTAAAGATTAGCCCCAACACCCGTAGCTATTGCAAACTATAGGCAAAAGAAAACCCCCAGCGCGTGAGCGTTGGGGGTTTAACTTTGAATAGAGAGCTGACGATGACCTACTCTCACATGGACGAATCCACACTACCATTGGCGCAACGATGTTTCACTTCTGAGTTCGGGAAGGGATCAG
>NZ_JADYWY010000012.1:0-95742 GCF_015864635.1 Psychrobacter sp. SZ93C1
CTCATTAATAGAACAGAATGAGCTATGTAATGCTTTAATCAAACTAGATTTGCTGCTGCGGTGAGTCAATGGTTGCATAAATGGCTGTTGAGCCATCTTTGTTAAGCTGCATCACTTTATAAGGAATAGACATTTTTTATTTAGCAGCTTTGTACTTAGAGACTTTATACTTAGAGACCTTGCACTTAGAAGTCTTGTATTTAGAGGTCTTATATCTAATAGATTTGACTCTGTGTATGGTCAAAGCAACAAGGGTTTTAATCTATGTTGCTCAGTGTGCCATAGTCGCGTCAGTGAGTGACATATCTAATATCTTGTCATCGAATCTAGTGGTCAACATCGTATATTGATCCGTATTCAGTTTGGGTAATTCTCTGATAAAAGCCACCATCGCCCACATTCTGTCATCATCATGAGAGGCTCCCCATGCTGGCATACCTGATGCCATAATACCGTGTTTAATAGCCCAAAATCCTTGTCTTGCACCAGCCTCACTTTGATAGCGATCAACGATATCTGCATTGGTAAAGTTTGGCGGTTTTGGGTAGAGGTTGTTACTCAAGTCTGTACTTGTGATACCGGGTGATAAATGACAGCCTGCACACATATCCTTATAGTCTGCGCCACCTGAGCTTATCATTTTTACCTTTTCTAAATTTGGAACCAAGATATCTGTACTTGCCCATTGAATTGAGCGATTGCGAGCGGTTTCTAACAAGTTGTAGACGATTGGACTGTGTTTCTGATCAGCACCAACGTTGACGATACCACTTGTGATAACAACAAAAATACCAATTACGATGGCTGTAATAGCGAATAATATGCCCAATAAAAATTTCATACGTTCATCCAAAAGAACTATTTTGTCACTCACCACTATCTAATGAATAAAATCGACTAAGTAGTGATGAGTGTTGAACAAAGTTATTTCTTAAGAAGCGCTGTTATTAGTAACACAGTGTTTTTTATACATCGCTTTCATTTTTTCCATATTGGCCATCATTGCTTTCATTGATGGATCGTTCATATCCATCTTGCTATGATCCATTTTTTCCATCATCTGCATGTGCTTTTCCATCTTTTCACAATTCATTTGGTCTTTTTCAGCATGCATTTTTGGATCATGTGCCATAGCAGAGATTGAAACGACTAAGGCAATAGCGGTTGCTACGATTGATTTAGATAACCACATAAGTAATCCTTTTTTGGTTTGATAATAGTATTGATAGTTGAAGTTATTGAATCTGTCTAAAGTATAAATAAAAGTTTCTGACAGGAGCATGACTACAAAATGACAATATTGTCATTTTGCAGGTTTTGATCGATGTTGAAAGCGTAGTGGGTTTGGGAGATTTATGACTTGAAAAAGAATTTGCCATGACCAAAAAGAGATAGAGTGACAGCATTGAATCAAAACAGAAACAATCAAAAAGGTGCTGCTCAGTATTGTGGGGTGTAGCTGGTGAGTATTTGGATTAGGAAGAGCAAGGAATACGTTATCCAACTGGTAGAATCAAATGATTGGCAGTAAACTATTTGATGGCGTTGCTAGAGCGAAACAGGCTGGCGCACTCTATTACATCTTTATATAGTCGGTTCAATATAATTTGGATACAAGGAAGCCGAGTGAAAGTACTACAATTAGGATACTAAGCGAGACTGACACCGTATCTAATTTATAGAGGATTGACTACATGCTTTTTAAGGCACAACTATAATGATTTATTAAGGAAAGACTATGCATATTACGGCTAATTTCGACGCAGGTAATATTGATATTATTAATTTAGACGATAAAAAAGACATTCAATTAGCGATTCGTCCAGACGTTGGCGAAGAGTTTTTTCAGTGGTTTAACTTTCGTCTGTCCGGTCAGATAGGCGAGCAGTATGTTCTCAATATTATGAATGCCAGTGAGGCATCTTATCTGGAAGGGTGGGAGGATTACCAAGCGGTTGCGTCTTATGACCGTCAGGAATGGTTCCGTTTGCCAACCTCTTATACAGATGGCAAATTAACCATCGTGGCAGAGCTAGAATGCGAAACCATTCAAATTGCTTATTTTGCGCCCTACAGCTATGAGCGTCATCAAGATTTATTGGCGGCAGTGCAAACGCACCCGTTGGTAACGTTAGAGCACTTAGGCGAAACGCTTGATAAGCGCGATTTGACGCTAGTTAAAATTGGTGATGGTGACAGTAATAGTGATGTGAATAAGCGTAATATATGGATTACTGCTCGTCAGCACCCTGGTGAAACGATGGCTGAATGGTTGGTCGAAGGTTTATTGTATAGCTTGTTAGACAGTGATAATGCGACAGGAAAACAGCTACTAGACAAAGCAAACTTCTACATCGTTCCTAATATGAATCCCGACGGTAGCGTGCGCGGACACCTGCGTACTAACGCGGTAGGAACCAATTTAAACCGTGAATGGGAAAGCCCAAGCTTAGAGAAAAGCCCTGAAGTATTTCATGTGATTAATAAAATGAAAGAAACCGGCGTTGACCTCTTTTATGATGTGCATGGCGATGAAGCACTGCCGTATGTATTCCTTGCAGGCTCTCAAGGGACGCCCAGTTATAGTGACCGTCTCGCACATTTACGTGATAGATTTTCAGACGTATTAAAGTTAGCCAGTGCTGACTTTCAGTCTGAGGTTGGCTATGAGATTGATGCACCGAGTGCTGCCAATATGACCGTTGCAACCAATTGGGTTGCTGAGCATTTTGATTGCCTTGCTAATACATTAGAGATGCCATTTAAAGATAATGATAACCTGCCTGATGAAGAGATGGGCTGGTCACCAGAGCGCTCTGCTAAATTAGGTGAGGCGTCATTAGTGGCAATGCTTGCTGTGGTAGATGATTTACGTTAATTTTAGATAAGTAAGAGAAAAATCCAACGTTTTTTATCAGTGCAATGCCATTAATATCACAACGATATTAATGGCATTTTTAGGTTTGAGATAACACGAAATTGCGCTTATTGACCGTTTGATAAGGCTCAGATTAAACACAGCCAATACGATGAAAAACGTATTGGATTATAGTATTTAGGCTTACTTTTATGAATGGTTAAGCCTTAATGAAAATAGCTTCTTCACTCAAGCGTGACTTAGGTATCTTGGCATTAAAGTCTTCATCACTGCGGTACCCAAACGATACCACTGCCACAGCAGAGTATCCTTTGCTACGTAAGTCGAACTCTGTATCAAGTGCCTGTAAGTCAACACCTTCCATAGGTACGGTATCAATACCCAAAAGCGCGCTGCCCAATAGTACCCCGCCCATGTTGAGATATACCTGTTTGGCAAGCCAATGTGGCTCATCTTTGGTATCGAATCGATGCATATCTAAGAACAATTGGCGACCTTGATGCATCTGTGCTTTGAATTCTGGCTGCGCATAACGACCGTCTTGATCTTCTTTTTCTAACACCGCCTGCATGTATTCATCGTCGGCATGAATACGAGTACAAAAAACCACCACGTGTGAGGCATCTAGCACTTTAGGCGTATTAAAGTGAAAGGCCCCTTGAGTGCTTTTGGCAATACGTGCTTTGCCTGCGTCATCATCTGCAATCACAAAACTCCATGGCTGAATGTTGGTGCTTGATGGACTCATTTGTAACATGTCTTTTATTTGCTCAAAATCCTCAGCAGATATTTTTTTGTTCGCATCAAATACTTTAGTGCTGTAACGCCAGTTTAGCGCTGCGTTAATGGTTTTCATAATAGTCCTTAAGTATAGCTGGCTTTAGTTTTTTAGCCAGCTTTTGATATGAATGTGTTGTGGCTTTAAGCGTTGTCAGACCAGCCTTCAAGTACGATTTTACCGTGAGCTTCTCTGTTCTCTAGCATTTGATGGGCATGGCGTAAGTTATTAGCAGTAATATTACCAAGCTCATGAGCAATGGTGGTTTTTAGTTGACCGGCATCAATCATGGTGGCTACTTGGTTTAACAAATGATGCTGCTCAATCATGTCAGGTGTATTAAACATCGAGCGGGCAAACATAAACTCCCAATGTAGGCTCAAGCTTTTTAGTTTCAATGCGTTGGCATCTAGGGTTTTAGGGTCATCAATGAGTCCCAATTTGCCTTGTGGCTTTAAGCACTCGATGATTTCTGCAAAATGCTCTTCGGTGTTGTTAAGGCTCACCACGTAATCCACTTCAGTAATGCCTGTTTTTTTCAGCTCATCTGACAATGGATTGTGATGATTAATCACGTAATCTGCGCCTAGCGTTTTTAACCACTTGACGCTCTCATCTCGTGAGGCAGTACCAATAATTACTGCCTGCGTTCTGGTTTTTAGCAACTGAGTCATGATTGAACCCACGCCACCTGCTGCACCAACCACTAAAATAGTCGGACGGCTTTCCGTCGTTTTTGTATCATCAGAATTTTCGCTAGGAGCAACGGGCACTTGCAAACGATCAAACAACATCTCCCACGCTGTGATGGTGGTTAAGGGTAAGGCGGCGGCTTCAGAAAATGACAGTGATTCTGGCATACGTCCTACAATACGCTCATCAACTAATTGGTACTCGGCATTGCTTCCTGAGCGGGTCAAATCACCAGCGTAATAGACGCGGTCGCCTATTGAAAACAAGCTAACATCCTCGCCAACGGCAGTGACCACACCCGCAGCATCCCAGCCAATAACGGCAAACTCATCCTTTGGTGCTGGTCTTGATTCACGGATTTTATAATCCACAGGGTTGACTGAGATGGCTTTTACTTCTACCAAAACGTCACGGCCTGATGCCACTGGTGTGTCTATAGTAATGTCTTGTAACGCCATCTCGTTATTGATGGGTAAGTTGTCTTGATATCCGATTGCTTTCATAGTCGTAGTCCTAAATATTTGTTTGTGGGTATGGAATAAAAATTATAGTGTGGGCGTTAATATCTGTTGGGTGTGTTGCATGAGCTTGGCAATGGCTGTTTTATTCAGGGCATCGCTATGAGGTGTGCCAAATTCGCCTCTCTCATCACCATGTTCACCGTCTTTGATGTCATTATCGAAATATCGACCTGCCTCAGATGTAAATTCATCGGCAATGGCCAGTGCTACTAAGATGTCAGCGCCTTTATCTGCTGGAGACCAGTGCTGTCCGTAAGCATCATTTGCCATGCGGGTGTTGAGTAATGAGCCGGGGTTAACGGCAATCACGTTGATATCATCGGCTTCTACCTGTTCAGCCAGTGCCATACTCCACATGGTTAAAGCCAGTTTGCTTTGTGCATAGGCATCTTGGTCGTTCAGTTTGGTGTGCCCAGTCATGGCTTGTGACGATACGACTTGCTGCGCCGCCGAGCTTAAATTGATAATACGGGCAGGCAGGCTATCGCTAAGTGTGTCGTTAGATTCTTCGACCGCTGATGCACTCATTAACGGTAGTAACGCTTGGGTTAATAGGTAAGGGGCAAAGTAATTCACCACAAAGCGCACATCGAACCCTGTCTCAGTCTGAGCGTTTGCTACTTTGAACACGCCCGCATTATTAATTAGTACATCCAAATGTATTCCGGCAGCTGTAAACTTGCTTGTTACTGCATCAGCCATATGCTGAACATCGGTTAACGACGCAAAATCAGCCACGAAGCCATCAACGTCTACTTGCTGATTGGCTTGGGTTGCAGCGGTTTTGACTTCTGCAATCACATCGGCAAGCTTATTGGTATCTCTACCATGCAGATAGATATTGTGACCCAGTTGTGCGAGTTTGATAGCGGCCAATTTACCAATACCATCGGTACTGCCTGTGATTAAAATAGTCTTTTTCATTTTTTATCCTTATTTATTTTTAAATGGTTTATTTTTAAAGCCGTGTTATTTATTCGATGTTTTCGATCAGGGTTTATAATAATCAATCTGATTACCTGTAACCAGTAGCGACCAGCGAAAACACTTTCAATATATTTTTGAAAGTCATATGAGTTTTAGTATCTGCTGAATAAGGTGTTATCTAAAGACAGCGGATCAGTTAGATTAATCAGCTGCTACTACTCATCAACTAGCAATCGACTGATAGACGAACTTTAGAATGGTGCAAAACGATCGGGTTGACTGTGTGGCACTGTCCATCGTTGATTGGCATCAATATCACTATGAAGTCCGACACCACGCGGCACTTGCATATTATCACCATACAGCCACAGCACCATGTTTGTGCGTGTGCCACTGGTAATAGGATGGGCTGCGTGCGGCACATTGCCTCGGTGAATAATCGCCATGCCAGGCTCAAAGATGGCTTGTTTACTCTGACCTAAATGACGATCGACAAAATCGACTTCTGACCCTGTAAAGGGTTCATCTATCAAATTTAAGTTGATATTTATCGTCACTGCTGATGCATCAGTATGGAGTTGCAGCGATGTGTCACCTGTGGGCTGATATTGAATCGAAAACCCAAAGGTTTGAGTGTCGTAGCCATAAACATCTGCAAACAGTAAGCGAGCGATGGGTCGCACATAGCGATTCATGATCTCATGATAAAACGCCTGAAAATGGGGCGCGGCGATATAACCTGTTGATCGTGCATCCAGCATCGCTCCATTGCGATTTAACGCAATACCATAAGGCAGACGTATTGGAATATTGGCATCTGCCACCGCTTGTAAATAACGACGAAGCTGAGACAATTGTGTTGGGTCAAAAAACTGACCTTGGTAGACATTAGGTAAAATCTCTTGCCACAAGTCTTTTACCGCCATTTCTGTCGCAGGTGTCTTCCACGCTTGTGTCACAGCGTTACGTAGTTTTGGGTCAAATAATGAGTTATCAAGTACAGGCAAGTCCGTCTCAATGGCTTCCCATTCTGTCCATGCCTGCTCAAATAACTGACTATTTTGATGCCAGAAATGCTCTACTGAAGGCGCACGTCTTAGCATGTCTGATTTTGAAGGCAGTGGTAAGTTGCGCGCTTGCTGTAGTGGGCTTACGTGATCGCTTTGCTCAGTGTTGAGTGCAATGTTGAGAGCAGTATCAGGCTGTTCGATAGTGTGCATAATGAGTCTCCAAATGTAGGGGTAGATCTTATGTACACATATTACTATAATTAATTATTTTGATAATCAGCAGGTTTAGCGAAACAGTTTCAATAATTTTTATATAATGATAAATGCATTAGTGTCAGCAACTCGTTGTTACCGCTAATTCAATTACAGCTAAGCTAACCAAGGCGACACGATGAAGAATTTGCAGGATTTACGTATTTTTATTGAAACTGCTCGTTTGGGTAGTTTGTCTGCCTGTGCGCGCTACTTAGATCTGTCGCCAGCGGTGGTGAGTGCAGCCGTAAAACGGTTGGAAGCCGAAATTGAAACGGTATTGTTTGTTCGCTCAACCCGCCGGCTACGTTTGACCAGTAAAGGTGAGCAGTATTTAAAGCATTGCCGAGATGCCGTGGCTATTTTAGACAACGCTTATGCAGGATTGCATGATAATGATGCCGAGTTGACCGGTACGATTCGGCTGTCTGCATCGTCAGATTTGGGGCGAAATTTGGTGTTGCCATGGTTGGATGATTTTATGCAAATCCATCCCAAAGTGACGGTGCAGCTACACATGTCAGACAGCTATGTAGATCTATATGGGCAACAGATTGATTTGGCGTTGCGCTATGGTGCGCCCAAAGATTCGTCGCTCGTGGCATTACCCATTGTGTTGAACAATCGTCCGATACTATGTGCCTCAAAGGTATATTTGGACAAGGTTGACAATAATATTGGCTCGCCGAAAATCCCTGAAGACTTAACTCAGCATAATTGCTTGTGTTTGGGACATGACGAAAAGTATTTGAGTGAGTGGACTTTTGAAAAAGAGGGCAAGACCAAACGTGTGGCAGTGGCTGGCAATCGGCGAAGTAAAGATGGTGATGTGGTACGGCGCTGGGCCGTGGCAGGTCAGGGTATTGCCCTGAAATCACAGTTAGATATAGCTGCAGATTTAAAAGCAGGGCGATTGGTTGAAGTGGCGTTGGACGGCTGGCAAGTGGCCAACTATCCGCTATATTTGATTTGTCCAGAACGGCGATTGATAGATCCGCTGTTTAATGCGGTTAAAGAATATCTGATTGAGCGGGTAGAGGGAGTGTTGGCATAGATTTTTAGTCAACATAGCCATTGTCGCAGAATGTTTTACGTTTTAAGTGGTCTATCAATCAATAAATAACATGCCTTAGTGTAAATCGATAAACTTACTGAGACGTAATAATGCGCTAACAAGACAGTTCGCGAAGTCTCTCCTTTAGTTTTGGAGATGTAAATTCCAAAAAGCTTTTCATCTTTTGCGGCAAATATTTTCGAGTCTTGTGCAGCAAATGTATAGGGGTTTCATCAGGTTCAAACTCAGCTAGTATGATATTAAGATCACCTTTATCTATCGCCTCTTTCACTTGATAATGCAGTTGTTGAGTGATGCCCACACCCTTTATAGCAGCATTAACCGCAGAGTCACTATCATTGACTGTGAGTCTTGGTAAAATATCTACATGAGCGGGGAGTCCAGAATCAGGAAGGTTGTAGCTCCAATAAGGGGTGGTCATTACTGTACTTAATGATATGCAGGAGAGGTGCGTTAAATCATAAGGGGATTCAATCTTGCAATGATTAGATAAAAATAATTGACTTGCACAAGTCACTGTTCGCATACGACCCACTTGAGTCGCGACCATTGTGCTATCTGGCAACTTGCCTATTCTAATTGCCATATCTACATCATCTTCGAATAGATTGATATTTCTATCGGACAACAAGAGCTGCACATTTATATTTGAATATAAGGACAAAAATTCAATAACAATGGGTAATACGTATAGCCTGCCAAACATAACGGGTGCAGTTATAACCAAATCACCTCTTGGTTCTGAATACTCTCCTTTCGCTTTACTTTCGGCCTCTTCAACCTGCTCCAGTATTCTCTTACAAGCTTTTATATAATCGTATCCAGAATCAGTTAAAGACAGTTTTCTGGTGGTTCTATGCAATAAACGAATACCCAACTGATTTTCAAGTTCAGATATCTTTCTACTTAGGGTTGGCAGCGGTATGTTCAAGCTTTTGCTTGCCGCAGAAAAGCTGCCAAGTTCTACGACTTTGATCAGCATAGACATTGCTTGTAATCGATCCATAATTGTCTCATTTATTGAAAATATGATTATCAAATTTACAGTATTATCTTTTAAATAACAAAATGTCATACTGAACATGTCGAAATCAATAGGAGAACTATCTTATGAGCACCTTATCTCAGGCAAATTCACAAGTCGCGATTGCCTACGATCATGTTGGTATTAGAGTCAGTAATCGACAAGAAGCGATTGCGTTTTATGAGCGTCTTGGATTCGCAGAAACCTATCGCATACCTGAAGGTGAGGCGAATGAAATGGTCACTTCGGCTGGTGTACGAATCAATCTTATTTTTAATGGCGCAAAAACAAAAGATCAAAAAAACGTCCTACTGGATGAACCGATTAAAAGGCCAGGCATGACTCATCCAGCCTTTATCATTCAAGACATAGCTGCCTTACAAATCTGGCTACTGAAAGAAGGGATAGAAATCACAGAAGGCCCTAAACAATTAGGTCCAAGAAGGATTACGTTATTCATTCGTGATCCAGATGGAAATGTACTGGAATTTAATCAACTACTGTCTGAGGAAAAAAATTATGAGACTGTATGATTTAGCGCTATCAGGAAACTGCTATAAAGTAAGGCTATTTGCCTCGTTTATCGATACGCCTTTAACGATTGTGCCTGTTGACTTCATGAATGGCGAACACAAAACAGAAGCAATACTTAAATTAAATCCTTGGGGAGAAATCCCAATTTTAGAAGACGGATCCGTCATATTAAGAGACTCACAAGCCATATTGGTATACCTAGCCAATAATTATGGTGGTGAAGCATGGTGGCCGAGTGAAGCACATCTGCAAGCTGATGTGATGCAGTGGTTGTCTGTTGCTTCTAATGAGATACAATATGGCCCCAACGTAGCACGTTTGATTAAGAAGTTCGGTTTGGAAAGTGATTGGGAGCAAGCTTCAGAGCGTTCACATAGCATCTTAACCTTAATAGACAATCATCTCGGTAGTCACCATTGGCTAGCCGCCAGCCGTCCTACTATTGCTGACTGCGCAGTTTATCCATACATTTCAACGGCACACGAAGGCGATATTGATATAGACAGCTATCGCAATATTCAGGCATGGATGAATCGTCTACAGCAATTACCAAATTATATCTCTATGCCTGGGAACTAACCTTGGTTCATGATAAATACGGTGCTGTGTCTTGGATGGCAGTACTCTTTTTTGCCAATATATGGCGAAATTGTTTAACCTAGAATGACTAGGCATCAAAAATTTCACTGCATATTGTCTAAAAAATAGTCACTGCCAGCACCACATTTGAGTATTCAACAGACCCTAGTGGTTTTTAGAGCAAGTTCCAATTAACTAGCCCCTTTAAAGCGCAGTAAGCGTAACGCATTCAACGTGACCAATACGGTCGCGCCAGTATCAGCCAATACAGCGATCCATAGCCCAGTGATACCCAGTACAGTAGTGATTAGAAATATGGACTTTAGACCAAGCGCAAATATCACATTTTGATGAATGTTGGACATGGTGGCACGTGACAGGGCAATGAGATGAGCAACGTCTGTGACGCGACTTTTTAATAATGCGATATCGGCTGTCTCGATGGCGACATCCGTACCGCCGCCCATGGCGATGCCCACATCTGCGGTTGCTAGTGCTGGCGCATCGTTAATACCATCACCAATCATCGCTACTTTGCTATTACCTTTCATCTCATTCAACAAGCGTAGTTTGTCTTCGGGCAACAGCTCAGCTTGCCATTCTATCTCTAAATGACTAGCAAGCGCCTGAGCGGTCAGACGGTTGTCACCTGTGAGCATCACAGAGCGCACACCCATCGCTTTGAGCTGCGCCACGCCTGCCTGAGCATCCTCTCGCAACTCGTCTCGTAGCGCGACCAACCCAAGCAATTCACGGCTTTGCTCATCGAACAGCACGGAGACCGTCTTACCCTCATTTTGCAGTGCTTCAATTTGTGCATTTTGTTCGAGTGATATCGACGTTTCATTGGCTGCGTAGACGGGTGAGCCGATGGCTAACGGACGCCCAGCTATCGTCGCATGTACTGCTTTGCCCGCAGTGGCATAAGCCCTAGAAGCTACTGGTATAGAAATATTAGTAGCTTTGGCATGATCGATGATCGCTTTTGCAAGTGGATGACTAGAGGCAGACTCGACACTGGCAAACAGCGCCAACACCTCATTTTGACTCTCAGATCCTATATGCTCTTGTACTATGTGTCCCTGTGCTATGTGCCTCTGTGTAAAGGCAATAACATCGGTAACGCGAGGCTTGCCTTCAGTCAACGTACCCGTCTTATCAAAAGCCACGACATTCACGCGACCAATGGTCTCTAAAGCGCTACCGCCTTTGATGAGTAAGCCGCGACGTGTACCGACAGCCAACCCTGACGCGATGGCGGCCGGAGTAGATAGGACGAGTGCGCAAGGACAGGCAATTAGCAACAGTGCAAAACCACGATATAGCCAAGTCGCCCATTCTCCTCCCATCGCTAACGGCGGCACGATAATAACCAGTGCGGCAATCGCCATCACTGCTGGAGTGTAATAACGACTGAATTTTTCAATGAAACGGGCAGTAGGGGCTTTAGAGGCTTGCGCTTGCTCTACCAGAGTAATAATGCGCGCAATGGTGTTGTCGGCCGCGGTCTTTTCTACACGGACTTGCAGCACTCCTTCCATGTTGATGGAGCCTGCGAATACCGTATCGCCTATCGTTTTGGCAACGGGTATGGATTCGCCAGTGACAGGTGAGTCATCAAGATTAGAGTCACCTTGAACAACGACACCATCAGCAGATACTTTATCACCAGGACGTACCAAGACCAAATCATTGACCTGTAATGAGACTGCAGGAACGTTACGCTGTCCGCCTTGTGCATCAAGCAAAATCGCAGTCTTTGGAACCAATGATACCAATGCTCTGATACCAGCACGTGCATGATCAGCCGCCACGCTCTCTAGTAATTCGCCAACTGAAAACAAGAAGACAACAGCCGCAGCCTCTTCAGCTTCACCAATGATAAGCGCACCAATTGCCGCGATAGACATCAGCATTTCAATTGAAAACGGGGTGCCTGTCATTGCCAAGGTCATAGATTTTCGGGCAAAGGGAAAAACGCCCACAATAACGGCAATAGCGAATGCCCACATTCCATAATCAGGAAAAATTAGTGCTAACGCGTAGGCGGCACTCATCAAGACACCCAGACCAACCACTTGCTTGCCTTTTCGGGTTTGCCACCAACGCTGTTGCTGCGTATCTAACGGATTGTCACCAATGCCGTCTGCTGCGATTGCTTGATCAGTAGTGGCAGATATACCAAAACCAAGGCGCTTGATGGTTTTTTCGACATCACTGAACTGAGTCTCTGAATCAGAGGCCAACGTTAGCTCTAACTTTTCAGTCGCAAAATTAAGCTGTATGTCAGAGACACCCGGCATACGTGCTAATGCAGTTTCAATCTTTCTGACGCAACTGGCACAGTCCATACCTTCAATACGATATTGCATAATAATTCGTCCTACTATAAGCGTTCTTTTGATAACGCTATTGTGAACCCTATAGTGGCTTCAGAGTCAAGGCCGTTTTTAGGTAACTGTACAAACTTGATTTTCTCAGTGTTAAACCTTATAGTTACTTTAATGTTTTCAATTTTGAGATGACTTTGAAATAACTTCAAGAGAACTGTGAGATAACTTTGGAATAACGATGCTAATAAAAATTGGAGAGCTCGCTAAGCGCACAGGCGCGACAGTAGAAACCATTCGCTATTACGAAAAAGAAAAGCTATTACCAGAACCTTCCCGTAGTGAAGGGAATTATCGCTTATATCGTGAAAACCATATTGAACGTCTACAGTTTATCCTGCACTGTCGCACACTTGATATGACGTTGGATGAAGTACGCACCTTACTGCAGTATTGGGAAGAACCTGACAGAGACTGCGGCGATGTCGATACCTTATTGGATGAACATATTCATGCAGTGGAAGTACGTATAGAGGAATTAAAGCAGTTGAAGCAGCATCTAAATGTTTTGCGGCAGAAATGCGTCAGTAGGGCGCCCGCGAAGTCATGCGGCATATTAAATGCGCTTGCCGACAACTCCTGCCATAACGAATAATATGGATAATAGTTGTTAATGCCAGCGATATTGCCAAATAACTATGTGGATTTATATAGGCAGTAGATTGATCCGCTGTTTAATGCTGTCAGAGCATACTTGATTGGGCGGTTAGAGGGAGTATCCGTAGTCTATTTTAAGTGGTTCCATTATATTGGTCTGTTTTGAGTGGTCTGTTAATAGGTTTGAAGAGTGAAATAGCTAGTTCCGCTAGGGTATGCCTATATCGAACCAGTCAGGTACTTTCACTGCTTCGGTTCCTTAGTGAGAACTTGAACATCCGACTCTATAATATTGCTATCAAGAGTTTAATTTTTTGAGATAGTAAGAGGGCACTTGTTGAAATGGCTGATGTTGTTCAAAGTCACTGCTGCTGCTGCTGCTGCTGCTGCTGCTGCTGCTGCTGCTGCTGAGAAGAAGGAATGGTGAAATTCGTGAAAGCCTTATTTCACTTGATGTAGCGGTGCTTTTAGATAAATTTAGTTAGAAAGGTAGTTTTTAATCAATTCAGTGCGTAAACCTTTTTCCCAGATGTCTTTTGCATAGACCTCTGCTTTGCTATCAGCTGTATTTTTAATTAAGTACTCATCTATTTTCTTTATCACCAGCTTAATTTCATTCCTATCCAATCGATAGAATTCGTGATATGGAAAGAATTCAACACATTTACTATCAATTATTTTATTAAAAATTTCTGGATATGGATCCAATATTGCTTCTTCCAGAAGCTTAATAAACCCTCTACCAGCGAACTCACTATAATCGAAAGATATACACTCATCACCCTCTTCAGGACTTGTTATATAACTTGTGGAAAAGACTGACATAGTTACTACCTTTGTAATAAGTTGCTTAATAATAACCTATGCTATCGATTTCGTAATCATGCAATCCATATCTAACATGAGTAGTTCGACTCCTGTATAGCGCACCGAACAGGATTTAACATTAATAAGCTCTATTACAATTAGTGTATTTACGACTTATTAAATCAAATTCATACCAGAAATCCCACATGTATCTATCATCTGCATTGAATACTATCCTAACTCCACGTTCAACTTCCCAACACCAGCTAAATATAAGCTTAAGCTTTTGATAATGCATTTCAACCTCGGGAAATGGGATAGTTAATACATAATTACCTGCTTTATCATATACCTTTGCTACAAAGTCTGTATTTCTAGAGAATGTTTCTTTATTAAAAATCAAAAAGTAATCGAAATTATCCAAAAGCGTAACATCACCATACTCGAAGTCGATTTCAAAATTATTCAGTAGTGCTAATTTTTCGCGATTATTTAAATTCATTTCTCTTCTCCTCTCTTTTAGAGCTAGTTCATTAGTAAAATTTCATAATTTTATGGATAGCTCAAGTGGAAATTAGGTTCGTTATAACAAATCTTAGAGATAATTTTTTTTCGAAAATCTCACATGATGTACATTACCAAGTACACCGCGACTACCTAAATAACTCAAGATACTGATACCATTAACCTACAGCCAGAGATTCAAGTCCTCACTAGGGTATCGCCCTTGTTACAACAACCCTATGTTTAAGAAAATCAAATATTTTGGTTGTCCTATAGTGATAAACTTAGCTTTGATAAGTATCAAACTAAATTTGTAAGGAATAGATATGGTGACGAGTACAAGTTTATTTGCTGTATTCCTAATAGCATTGGGAATTGTTTTGTCTCCCGGACCAAATATGATGTATCTGGTTTCAAGATCTATATCACAAGGACGTATTGCAGGAATGATATCTCTAGCAGGCATTGGGGCAGGGTTTTTATTCTATATGATTGCCTCAGCTATCGGCTTAGCTACCTTGTTTAAAGCAATTCCAATAATGTATGACATTATAAGAATTTCAGGTGCTATATATTTAGGTTACTTAGCTTGGAACATGATTAAACCGAAAGGTAAATCACTATTTGTAGCTGAAGAGCTTAAACCTCACTCACCCCTAAACTTGTTTTCAATGGGATTCGTCACTAATTTATTAAACCCTAAAATTGCACTGATGTATGCAGCTCTCATTCCACAATTCATTGATCCAGCCAACGGCTCTACTTTTAGTCAATTTATACAGTTAGGTATGGTTCAAATAGTGATAGCTATTACAGTTAATGGACTTATTGTACTCAGTGCTTCTACAATCAAAAATACGATAGTTAAAAAACCCTCTGTAATGCTTGCACAAAGATGGGTATCAGGTACGGTACTTGGTTTATTTGCCCTCAGCATGTTAAGACAGAAATCACCTACTGGCTAAAAGAGTAAATGAGCACTCAAAACAGCCGACTGCTCCCATAAACACACGTTATGATAATTTTTTTTAGCGGAAAAAGTCGGTTTAGGGTGGTCTGATTAAGCTATTGAAATAGTCATCAAAATACCACTAACACTTCGTTTGTCCCATCAAGCTGATTTTGTTTGAAGTAATGTTTTAAAGCACTGGAAGAAGACGCTCCGTTAGCAATATGAAGGGTAAGCATGCGACATATCTTATTTGAAACAGTAGGCGTCAAAAAGAAAAGATTAATATGTCATCGAGCACTGTTCTTAAGCTTCTTTATCTATGATTGCTTCGCTTATTTTTTATATATTGTTTGATTGAAATAATAATTAAAGCTATTAAAACTGGATAAATAATGAAAACATCTACTCTTATTATTGCCCCAACTTGTGTTTTAGACCATATATCGATATAAATTTCCCATACAATATATAGGAGTATGGCAACTATCGTTACCATTTGCATTTTGGTTATTTTTTTCACAGGTCTTCTCTCTTATTTACTTTCAAGATATGTTGGAAATGCATAAGTATGCGCAAATACTTTAGCTTGCTCATCCCATTTCCTGTCTTTTTGCGTTTCTTCAAATACAGTATTAATAGCTGTAGTTTGAATAAAGTTCATATTTTTACAGGCAGTCGTGAATACAGTTAATGCTAAAATTAACTGTATTTCAAAGTTTTTATATAGCACTTGTTCCATTCTATGACCCAGTAAACCTTTAAGGAATACTTAAAATTCGTTAACTGTGTCAATCACAAACTGACGAGAAGCCTCACCATCTATAATATGATACTGAATTTGGCGTGTTTTACTTTGTGGATTGGCATTGCTATCGTTTTCTAAATAGAGTGGGAAACGTCTAACCAATACATTCTCAACCAATGCAAACGCATCATGACCCATATAACCTTGTTTGAGTTTATCAGTCAGCTCTGGATAAGAGACTTCACGCCATGACAGCCCTTTATTGCTCGAATAAGCAATCACGTCACCATATGAGCCGCTACCCACACTTTGAGTGAATACCAGAATGTCATGATATCCATCGCCATTCATATCACCCACATCAGCACTAACAACAGGATCGCTAATTGATCGCTCGATAATGTCTTCACCCATGGGCTGAATCTGCAAGATATAACCACCATTGCCGTCAGAGGTACTGGTCACTTGAGTAGAAAAATCACCATAGTTGAGTGATGTAGCGTATTGCGAGTTATCCAATTGTCGAGTATCCAGCGTATCGCTTAATTTTTGATATACGCCACCAAGCGTTGCACCGCCGCTACAATAAAAAGCTGTTTTTTGTAGATGGGATTTTTCGCCTTCAATGGATAAGCTATTGTCATCAAAGCGCAAATAGACGGGGTTATTATCTACCCAAAACTGATACCGTCCATCATTAGCTTTATGAAGTACGGTGTCTAATGTACAAGTAGGTTTCTTTTTGTCTATGCGAGAACGAATAGACAAACTAATAGTGTCTGGACCAGCATCACGTACGCTGATCGCAAACCAGTCGTAACCCTCGTTACGCTTTGTATAGCCGTCTGTGACGTAATCGCCAGTTATATTGTTAGTATATTTATCGGTTACGGTTGTTGTAGGTAGGTTTTTTTGTAAAACCGTTGTTGTCTCGAGGCTCTGCTTATTGGTGTTCTGGCACGCAGTCAGACTTAATATCAGTATGCTGAGCAGTAACGTTTTTCTCATAATAATTTTTAGTCCTTCAGAAGATTGTTATATAGGCAATCCATAATAAATTCAGTACAGCCGATATCATTTGGCAATTTAAGAAAACCATTATCCATTCTTGGTGTGGAATATTGGTTTGTACCCATTTTTTCTAGATGGGATCTAAGTCAGGGCACTAGGATAGTGGAGTTCAAAGCCTGTGACCGTGTCTATTCAGTAACCTTTTTACTTGTTTATGAAAATTTGATGATTAGGCATAAGCTGCGTTTTATGCTTGGGAGAAGCAGTGCTTTTGCATATAAAATGACAATAACGTTGCATTATTTTTTGATTTCCCGTTGCTAAAATAGAGTAGTACTCGATGCTTGCAAAACGATTCAAATTATCATTCGTAATACATCAGATTTATCTTTACAATCTCCCCTCATTTACACTATCAGATAGATTTAAGGTGAGTATTCCATGCTTTTGAGTATAGTTTACATTATTGGTATTACAGCAGAGGCAATGACAGGTGCATTAAGTGCGGGACGACAAAATATGGATTGGTTTGGCGTTATGCTTATCGCGAGTGTAACAGCGATAGGTGGTGGTAGTATAAGAGATATCCTGCTTGGTAATTATCCCTTAACTTGGGTAGAACATCCTGAGTATTTATTAATTGTTTGTGTGGCTGGGCTTATAACGACCTGGTTGGCGAGATGGGTTGTTAAATTTAATGGTGTTTTTATGCGTTTGGATGCTTTGGGGTTAGCGGCCTTTAGCATTATTGGTTGCCAAGTAGGGCTTAACATGGGACTTCACTATGGTGTTTGTGTGGTTGCTGCCATTGTAACAGGCGTTTTTGGCGGGTTGCTGCGTGATTTAATATGTCGCCAAACTCCATTAGTTTTGCATCATGAGTTATACGCTTCAGTTTCTTTGATCGTTGCGTGTTTATATTTAACACTCCAGTATTTTACTGTTAGTAGCAATATTAGTGTCATTGTTAGTTTGGTTGCTGGTTATTTAATCCGTATGGCAGCGGTTAGAGCAAAGTGGCGATTACCCGTATTCCATTTGTTAGAAACTTCTAAATAAAATAGTGGACCCACCGTTATAAGAATGTCTACGAGCGAGCTGTGTTATTTTAGAGAGTCATTACCACCTGTGAACATCTCATTTTTAACACAGCTATTTAATACAGTTTGACTGCGATTTATCTCATTTTTATCGTCATGTTCAAAATGAGGACACGCCCTAATACTACTATAGAGTGAGCGTAATTTTACCCACTGCTTTACCTGATTCAAGATGGTCATGCGCGCGCGCTACCTCCCAAATAGAGTAGTTACTATCATCTATGATAGGCGTGATTTTGCCAGTATCAACCAGCTTTGCAATCATTGTCAGGATACGACCGTGCGATTCATGGTTGATGCCATGAAATAATGGAATGAGCACCAAAACACCGTGAAAGGATAAGGCTTTGAGAGCAACTTGCAATGGATCCGCAATGGGTAAAATAGTGGCGACATGGCCATTGAATCTAACGGCTTGAAAAGATTTTTGTATATTATCACCAGCTACCGTATCGAAAATTTTGTCGAAACCCACGCCGTTAGTATACGTCGCCACATAATCATCAACCTCCGCTGTTGTATAATCCACTAGATGATCCGCGCCTAGTGTTTGTGCTAATGCACTATTAGCAGGAGAGTAGGTAGCGGTGACTGTCGCGCCAAGTACTTTTGCTAGCTGAACGGCAATATGACCAACGCCCCCTGTTGCACCATGAATCAAGATGTTATCGCCTTCTTTGACATTCATTTTTTGTACGAGTGCCTCATAAGAAGTGAGTGCGACCAACGGTAGGGCTGCGGCTTGCTTCATACTGAGTGTTTTAGGTTTTTTAGCCATTAAACGCACATCAACTAACATGAATTCAGCAAGTGCACCATCAGTACCGTTGAGACCACCAGCCATACCGTAAACTTCGTCACCAACACTAAATTCAGTGACGCCGGCACCTATCTCGCTCACAATACCAGCTACATCACCGTGTAGTATCTCTGGCAAATCCTCCGACCAAGGCAGCTCGACTGAGCGCAGCATGGTATCAATAGGGTTCACACTAGTGGCTTTCACTGCCACAACCATATGACCTAGTGTTGCCGTTGGTTTTGGTTTTTCTGCCAATTGAAAAACTGCAGTTGTACCGATTTCTTTAATAATCATCGCTTTCATGTTATTACCCTTTACTGGTGTGAATGTCTTATTGTTTGTTTCAGGACAATCAGTTTAGGCGTTGCTAATCCAGCAAACCATTACCCAGTAAACAAATTACTTTTGCTTTTTGAGCAAGCCATGGTTACAGTTAAATGGAATACCTATCAACTTAATAGAGGAGTGGCAATGAGCTCAATAAATCGATTGGCATATTTTAATAGTGTTGTCGAAACCGGTAGCATTTCAGAGGCCAGCCGCATCTTTGATGTACAGCCGTCTTCCATTTCACGGCAGTTAGCAGTGCTTGAGAAAGAGTTGGGGGTACGTCTACTCAATAAAACGACCAGAAACACCAGTTTGACTGAAGCGGGGCACAAATATTACGAATACTCTCAGCGAATTGTGTCAGAGTTTGATAATGCCAAAAGAGCTGTTAATGACTTACAAATAACGCCACAGGGTAAGCTTAAAATAAGCATGACAGTCGGTTTTGGTGAAAGTATGGTATTACCATTGATACCGAAATTTATGTCGTTATATCCAGATATTGATATAAAAATTGAGTTAACAGAGCGGGTTGTAGATCTTATAGAAGAAAATATTGACGTGGCTATTCGAAGTGGACGCTTATCTGATTCGACCATGATTGCCCGACGCTTGGTATTTAATGATTTTCTACTGTGTGCAAGCCCCCAATATTTAAAAAATAATGGCACGCCTCGTAGCATTGATGATCTAGCTGATCACCAATGTATCCGATATGGTTATAACGGTTGGAAAGAGTGGTTTTTGATAGAAGAAGATCGTAAAAAGTTGATGATTAATAGTCAGGTTTCAGTGAACTCAGTGAATGGTCAGAAGCAGCTGGTATTGAATCATACAGGTCTGACGCTAATCCCATTGTGGGCTGTTAAAAGTGAATTGGCGAACGGGTCATTGGTTCGAGTCATGCCAGATCATGTTTTTAGTCCCTATGAAGAACTTAGTGCTACTTACGCTATTTATTTAAAGCGAGATATGGTCTCACCAAAAACACGCGTTTTTTTAGATTTTTTGGTAGAGCACATGATAGCGATTTGAGTTTGGGTCTACAGCTTGATCGCACAAATTTTTATAGTCGATGACTGCTAAATTTACTTTCATGAAGGTTGATGTTCTTAAAGACCGAGTATGAATAGTTTATGAAAAAATAGGAGCGCGCCCAATCCGCAGATTATTTCATATACGATACATGCCTAGGCACTCATGATTTGATGAATGCTTCTAAATTTAAAATGACTTATTACTCTTAAATATCAGCCTATGGAGCTTTCATGACATCTAAATTATTTATCAGTGGCTCAATTATGCTAGCCCTTGCTGGAATGTCTGGGCTGATGGAAAGCTTATTTTACGGTGGCATTGCTTCTGATGGCGTGCTTCAAGACAGCTTGTTTTTACCTCTGACTTTTATTTTTTTAGCCTTAGCAGTAATCCTTTATTGCTTATCACTAATCATGCAGGTAAAAACAAGCGTGACAGGGACTCAAATGAACTAAACACTTATTCCACAACCACATTATCAATCAGTGTCATCTTTTCGCCCGCTTTAAACGTCAGAGCATGAACACTAGACCTGACGTTTTTATTTTGGTCAGTCTCTGTTGGGTACTGACGTATAGTGACAAAGATGAATATCAAATACTAAATCAAAAGTAACTCTCTTTAACCTTAAAGTATTAACGTTATGTATATTGTGAAGTACCTTACTACTATCTCAACAATTCAAACTATTGGTGTCATTTGCACATAGGGCCGTAGATTCAAGTCCTCACTAGGTTACCAAACCGGTGAAGGCGCATGACTGGTTCGACATAGATATACTCAAAATAACAGATATTAGAGTAGTTTTATCATTCTGACATCTGTTATTTTAGTGCCTTCGTATAGCTCTTCATGACATTGGCCGTCAGACTCAAAACCAAATTTTTCATAGAAATTAATCGCAGATAGATTGGTTTGTAAAACCCATAAAGATAGACTAGAGCAGCTATTACACTGAAAAGCATCAATTAGAGCTGCGTTCATTCATTAACTTAGTACCTATCCCTAAATTTTGATATTGCGGTAGAAGATATAGAGTGGTTATTTCACACTTGTAATCTTTCTTAAAGTAAGAAATAAATCCTACAGTGGTATTATCAGCATCATATGCTATCCATGTGTTCACACCAGAGCTAGGTAATACTTTCCCCCACATCTCCATTTTTTGAGATAAGTTATTTTCCTTGTCTCTATACATTTTGGGTAAAAGCTCCGAATACGTAGCATTCCAACTTTCAAAGTGTATATTAGCAATATCTGATACATCGGTCTGGTTTGCCTTACGTGTAAAAAACATGTAGCACTCCATAGTTGAATGTTAGGATAGTACTACAGCGTAGCAAAAAATACATCATCTGAGGTTTCTAAACAATCCCGAAATTGTCGAAGGCCAAAGCTCCTTCATCGAATCGTATAACAGACGTTATAACAAATGGCTTCCATTCAAAAAATCATTCGTTTGAATGACAGAAAATAGACGAGTACGATAGGTATCAAGTAGAAGTATGTATTTAAAAAAAGTATAAAAAGTATTATTTATTTGCTATAACTGTAAAGGCTTTATAAATTCACGGTTAGGAGATGAAAAATGTATAGTGGATAATGAACTAACAGGGAGTAATTTAGCGCGAGCCATGCTGAAGCGTGGTTACGAAAAAATATGGTGTGCTGTCACTGATGAGAACGACCGACAGGCAATCACTTATTTAAATGGTAATGATTTTACAGCTTATATCGTAAAGTTTGAAAATGAATGTTTTTATTGTGATGCTGGAATGGAATGGTTGTACGCTGTACCCATTAAGATAAGGGAAATAACACAGAAAGAAGCAACTTCTATCAAAAAGACCTGCTAGCGACTGCGGGTTTTTTATTGCCTAAAATATACGTCGCATCATGCCAAATATGCACTGTGATTATAGTTAATGTGAGCAATAAGTAAGTCATTGGTAGAAAATTCAAGGCTATCTACGACGAGCTGACGCCACCATAGATATCAATGGTAAAACCTCTTTTTGACACATATTTCTTAGGTGTTGTGCCGATTTGATGCTTGAGATAACGAATCAGATGCGGCTGGTCACTAAAATCAAACTCGAAAGCGATATCAACCCAATCTACCTGAGAATGCTCTTTGCAGGGGCTCAGCTACAATGTTAGTCACATTATCTAAGGTAAGGTAACATTCATATCGTTGATTCAGTTTAAAAGAGAGACAAGGCAACCAATTGTAGATGTATATGGGATGCATCAAGCGAGGTTGACGCTGTCTCTCTTTTATAAAGGATTAACTATAGCTCAGCTTTTTATACTGGGTCAATAATCATTTATAGGGCTTTATACTGATGCTAATGCCTGCTTACAAGCTTCAGCCAAATACGTATCTACCGTATCCTGTTTGAGCAGCCACTTTAAATACCCAGCACCATCCGAATGGGTAACTAAATCTGCAATAGCCTCACCCTTAAACTTACCAAAACTCAAATGCGTGGGTATGCGTGCCATTTGACTAAAGGTATATAGGCTCTCTACATCAGTGATGACATGACCTTGGCTATTTGCTAAGTCAATTAGGCTGCCAAGTACCAGTTGAGTAAAGTAAATATCATAAATAGCAGCGTGTGCATGCTTTGCTTGAGCACGTGCTACATCTCGGTGGAAATGATAGAGCAAGGATACCAGTTTATGACTCTCAAGAGTAGGAAGGAGATGATTGGACATTGCATTGGTACAGATTAATTTAGGGGTATGGGTCACGCCCGCATTTTTTAGAACGCCCATATCATAATCAATATTATGACCAATCAAATATTCAACACTACTAGGCAATCTAAAGTCAGTATGAGGTGGCTCATTCATGACGTCTTCTTCACATATATGTGATACAGCCATAGACCCTAAACTGATTTCTTTTAGAGGATTAAAGCGCTTAGATCTTGGTTCCTGGATTACCTCTACGTTACCATTATTTATGTCAATAATAGAGTAGGCGGCTTCAGTCATGTGAGGTTCAACAAGACCTGTGGTTTCGGTGTCGAGTATATATGTGGTCATAGTGTCCGTTTATAGTTTGGTGCTAGATGTGAGTGGTAAAGGCGTAAAAGCTTTGACATTGATAACAATGACTAAGAGAGTTGCTAGCCATTAACAAGCTAAAATATCAATTGCTAACAGCGATAATTGATTAGATTGCTTGCTGCATAAATAATCGCTAACTATACCAGTCTTGGCGGTTCTAATACATACGAGATTATTAATAAAGAAGTGATATGCCTGTGCAAAGACAACCGTAAAGATGGCTGGACTGAAGAAATACCCATACTGAATCTAACCAGTATGGGTATTGTATTTACTTTTTTTATGAGTTGAACTGACTCTGGCAACGTTTGATTTACTCTAAGTGATGCACTTCTTGCAGGCCATATACCGGTGTCTCTAAACCTTCCATTCGGGCTTTAATTTGTAGTGATAAGTATTGAGAGTAATGTCGAGACTGGTGCAAGTTTCCACCATGGAACCATAATGCTTCTTGTTGTGTCGGTTTCCACATGTTTCTCAACTCGCCTTCCCAAGGGCCTGAATCTTTAGCAGTATCTGAGCCCATTCCCCAACACTTACCAACTTTATCTGCTACTTCTTGGGAGATTATTTTTGCAGCCCAGCCGTTCATAGAACCAAACCCAGTGGCATACACAATCAAATCAGCCTCTAGCTCTGTACCGTCAGTTAGTACGACCGATTTGGGTTTGATATGATCAATACTTACATTGGGTTTGAGCTTTATTTTGCCTTCTGCGACAAGCTCAGAGGCACCTACATCGATATAGTAACCAGAACCTCGACGTAAGTATTTCATAAATAGACCAGTGTGATCTTCACCAAAGTCGAGCATAAAACCTGCATCGGTTAGCCTCTTATAAAAATCAGCGTCTATCTCTGCTACTTTGCGATATACAGGCTCATGAAATTCCGGCATGATTTTGAAAGGAATGGAACCAAAAGTCAGATCTGCTTTATAGGTAGTTATTCCGTTTTCAACGGCTTCTTCTGAGTACAAACCACCTAACACTTCATCCATTAGCGTATTAGATTTAATAATATGCGTTGATGAGCGCTGTATCATAGTGACGTCTGCGCCATTTTCCCATAGGGCAGCACAAATATCATGCGACGAGTTATTAGCACCTAAGACAACACACTTTTTATCTCGATATGCTTCACCACCTGGATGCTGGCTAGAATGATGTTGCTCTCCAGCAAAGTCCTTCGCCCCTTTAATTTCAGGAATGTTTGGTAATCCGGACATACCTGTCGCTAAAACCAACTGTTTAGGATGTAATACTAAACGTTCACCCGCTCTATCAACCTCTACATTCCATTGCTGTAGCTTTTCATCAAAGGCCGCACTGACACATTCAGTTGAGCTCCAATAGTTTAGTTCCATAATCTTAGTGTACATCTCTAACCAGTCACCCACCTTGTCTTTTGGTGTAAATACTGGCCAGTTGTCAGGGAAAGGAAGATATGGCATGTGGTCGTACCATACAGGATCGTGCAAACATAATGATTTATAACGGTTGCGCCATGTGTCACCAGCTCTCGGCTGCTTATCAATGACAATGGTAGGAACTTCTAGTTGTCGTAAGCGAGCTCCTAGACCGATTCCACCTTGTCCGCCACCAATAACCAAGCAATAAGGTTGCTCGCTATAACCAAGGTTTTTCTCTTCAAGCTCACGCTTTTCCTGCCACGTTAAACGATTAGGATCTGCACCGTGTTCAGCCCCTTTTGAGCGTAACTTTTTGCGCTTTTCGGGGAAGTCTTTGAGCTCGGTCATCGTGGTCAGTAATGTCCAAGCTTTGCCATTACGCAGTCGTAAATGTCCATAGCCTTTCGATACTTTGGTCTTAAAAGAGATCCAAGCTTCTATTACGCCATCGTTTTCTACCGCATCTCCATCAAGTTGCCAGTCGTATGGCTCAGTGGTCTCTAAGGTATGCGAAAGCATTTCTTTGATTTCATCTTGTCCCTCTAGCGTTTTGATATTCCAAGTAAAAGAAACTAAGTCACGCCAGTAGCCTTCTTTTTCAAAGAATTCAGCGGCTTTGTCGATGTTTTTGGTACGTAGGGTTTGATCGAAACCTTGTAGCCAATTAGTGACTTGTTGGCTTGCGGATAACGTATGGTCTGATTTTTGAGCAGTCATAAAATTCCTCTCCCTGGTTATGTTTATTACTCTACCGCCGAACTCCATGTGCAGCAGTAAAAACTCACAAAATACCAAATAGCATGCTTTAAGAAGTGAATTAAAAGTCTAACTGATTGATATTATTGAGTGTTATCTCAAAAAAGAAAATCACTATACTTGAGAAAAAGCATAGTCTGTAAAGACGGTGTCTCTTTAGAAGAGTGATAGTCCGTAAAGACTATATCTGTTATAAACAGATGTTGTCAATTATGGTGTATGGTTGTTCTCTCAAACACCCTAAGATAATGTACTTGCCGAGCGAAAAAAGGGTGTTGTTTGAATCTTATAATAGGTCAGGGGTCATTATGTCGCATGGGATTAGTGAAAGTACCCCATGATACCTATGTGCGATAGCTTGGAGATGGTCACTTCCCCTCACACATCAATTGAAGAAATCATCGACTTTGATATATCTTTTTAATAAATGTTCTAATTTCAGGATCGTATCCAAACACTGATTTTTGCAGCATCATGTAGGAAAATCATAGGTAAAATTAGAGTTGTTTTGAGCATGCTCCTATATCATTGATGCTCTCAATCTTGAGATAACGTTATGTGATTTATCTTATAAATTATATAACATATCAACATTCACTTTCTTGATACTATAACAACCGAGCACTTACGTATTACGCGACATACATTGGAAAATCGTCAAGCAAATGGCAAAAAATTATTAGAAGTCCAGCCTGTATAAAGCGTCAAATAATCGCTTAAATTTACAAGTCTGATTTAATGTTTTGCGTGGATACGTTAAAGCTGCTTAGATTTATTTGAAATAATTATAATACTTAAAAATAGGAAAAACTTATGAACACACAAGCGAACAAACCGCTCACCATCGTTGCCACTGTCAAAGCCAAGCCTGAGCACGTCGAACAAGTAAAATTAGAGCTTCTCAAGCTAACAGCAGCTTCACAAACTGATCAAGGTTGTATCCAATATGACCTGCATCAAGACAATACGAATAGTAATGGCTTTATCTTTTATGAGATTTGGGAAAACAATGAGCTGTTGCAGAAGCATGTAGAAAGCCCGCATTTTCAAAACTATGTAACAGCAACAGACGGGATGATCGATGAATTTGTTATAAATGAAATGACCATTATCTCGTAAGTTTTAAAAAGCGCAGACTGAAAAAGTCTTTTAAGCTATGATTTATACGGCTTAAAAGGCTTTTTTAGTTTTAGAGAAGGTTGTTGTCATTAGCTATTACCTTCTCTGGATATATGGGTAAGGCTAAAACATTCAGAATAGTGACTTGTTACCAGAAAATAGGTACGAATTAACACAAATTAAAAAAGGGATCGGTCAAAATTGGCTATCGCTATCATTACTTACTATAGATTTCTCAACTGCTCAATCAACCAACGATGTATACCACTGTCGCTAGTACGTGGATGCCATGCCGCGATGACTTTAAAAGTAGGCGGCAATGCTTCAACTTCAAGCTCTTTGACCTTACTATTCGGCAATAACCGCGAAGGATAAAACGCAATCATATCGGTCGTATGCAAAATATCTGGTACGGCTGAAAAGCTAGGCACCGACATCACAATATTTCGTTTTAGACCCTTTTCTGCAAACCATTGATCATGAGAGCCGCGTAAATTAGCACGCGAAGGCGATACTACTAGTTGAGGATGAGCAGCCACTTGCGCCAGTGTTAATGCCTCTGTTGGAATTTTATTTTCATAGCTGGTAATGCATAAATGCTGTTCTTCAAATAGAGTCACATACGATAAGTTATCAGGGATAAATTCGGGGAAGGTAATCAGCAAATCAAGCTCGCCTGCTGCAATAAGTTGATTGATATTGTCTGAGGCAAAGTCACGGACGATCAGCTTTAGATCTGGTGCATCGCGTCGCGTAATATTAAACAATTGCGGTAACAATGCCTGCGTCGCATAGTCAGTCGCACTAATCGTAAATATGCCTTTGTATGTGTGCGGCATAAAAATCTCTGGCTCTAACAAATCTTCCAACTGTTTTAGTATATCGTTAAGGGATTGCTCCATCGATAGCGCCTTTGGCGTTGCCACCATGCTATTGCCTTGACGAATAAACAGGCGATCATCAAACACCTCACGTAACTTACGCAGTTGCTCACTGATGGCTTGTTGGGTCAGCCCCATTTTGCGTGCGACTTGTGACAAGTTTTTTAGATCAAGCAGCGCCTGTAATACTCTAAGTTGCTTAATGTCGAGCCGATTCATTCCATTCATAATGCATACCATTAATAGTTGTATCTTAAACAATAAGTGGTTGTTTCTAATTGTACCCTCAAAACGCTATGCTGACTAACATTGCTTAAGTAGCCACTAAATGAGCTATTAAGCATCAAAACAGGCCAAATACATTCAATAATAAGCCATCAGCTGCTTTAAAAGAGACCTCTATGACACAAACCATTCTAAACACAAATACACTATTTTCCTCTGTAGCACTTGGGCCTTATACACTCAAAAACCGCATCGTAATGCCACCGTTGACACGCTCTCGTAGCACGCAACCTGACAATATCCCTAATGACTTAATGGCCAGCTATTATGCACAGCGTGCTACAGCAGGTTTTATGGTGACTGAAGGTACGCAGATTGAACCAAGAGGCCAGGGCTATGCTTGGACGCCAGGTATTCATTCACCAGCCCAAGTTGAAGGCTGGAAAAAAGTCACGCAAGCAGTACATGACAAAGGCGGTATTATTTTTGCTCAGCTTTGGCACGTGGGCCGTGTCTCTCACACCAGCTTGCAGCCTAATGGTGCTCAGCCTGTAGGGCCGTCTGATATTACTGCTGATAATGTAAAGGTATTTATTGAAACAAGTCCGGGTGAAGGTGCATTGGCCGATCCAAGCGCTCCGCGTGCCCTCAGTACCGATGAAGTTGGTGAACTGGTAAGTATGTATGCGGCCGCTGCGCGCAATGCATTGGAAGCGGGTTTTGATGGGGTAGAGTTGCATTGTGCCAATGGTTATCTGGTGAATCAGTTTATTTCTGAACATAGCAACACACGTGATGACCAATATGGTGGGTCGTTGACCAATCGTTTGCGCTTCTTAAAAGAGATAGTAGCCGCTGTCAGCGATGTGGTTGGTGCTGATCGTTTGGGCGTGCGTTTTGCGCCACTATTTGCCAGTACCACTGAGACACGTGTGTACTTAGGCTTGGTAGAGTCAGATCCCCATCATACGTATATTGAAGCGATTAAAGTCCTTGAGCAAGCTGGCATTGCTTACTTGTCCATAGCCGAAGCCGATTGGGACAATGCGCCTGATTTACCAGACACTTTTTATCAAGCGGTCAGAGAAGGATTTTCAGGCCGTATTATTTATGCTGGCAAGTATACGGTACAAAAAGCTGTGAACATTTTAGAAAAAGGCTACGGTGATTTATTCGCGTTTGGTCGTCCTTTTATCGCTAATCCAGATTTACCCGAGCGTATTGCTAATAACTGGCCATTGAATGAGGCAGACCCTGCCACTATGTATGGTGGTACTGATGTTGGCTATAGTGATTATCCTTACTATCGTTAATCCTCGATAAAAGAGTGACAGCGTTAACCTCGCTTGAAGTACCACAGTTACATCTGCACTCGGTTGCCTTGACTCTCTTTTAAACTGAATCAACTACATTAATAATAGTGAAGCACTTAAACAGTGAATGAGATAAGGCCATTGATGGCCTTATCTCTATTTATAAACTTAATGCTTTTATATAAGCAGAGGCTTAATCATCAATCGGTATCATGCCATGAATCAGAATTCCAAAGACAGACTGATACGCATATTAGTAGGGTATGTCGGACTTTATCCAACGCTCTTGATTGTATTGACGTTATTGAAGCCTGTGACTCAAGGTTTAAGCCTACCAGTGGTAGTATTAATCGAAACCATCATACTCGTGCCCTTGACACAGCTGGTGTCATTCCCGCTAGCAGGCAAGCTGATTGATATGCTAAGAAGAGGAAAATAATGGTTCTTTGCATAGCGTATTTACCGCAATACTTGTGTTTACCAAGCTGATTTCTAACGAACCTCTAATGAACTCCAAAGCTTGGTTATACAAACCTGATAGTAGGGTTACTCTTCCGCACATTAAAAAAGACCTTCAATTGCTTGAAGGTCTTTTTGGTTTTATAAGTTATGTGAGCTTTCTAAGCATTTAACATAAAAGTCATGCTAACAAACTCTCATAAATAAAGAGCGGTTTTTTATTTCAAAAAGTCAGGTTGCATAAAGGCAGGGTTTGGATAAGTATAAAATCCTTCTCCAGTTGCGGCACCCATTTTATTTTGATCAATCATCTGCTCTTTTAGGTATTTAGCGGCCTTTAATCTTGCAGGGTTTTGAGTCGTTTCAGCGGCTAGCTTAGTGATGTTGTAGGCCGTGTTTATACCGATAGTATCCAAGATGCCAAATGGTCCTACAGGCGCACCAGTCACTATCATCCATGTCTTATCTATTGTATGCGGGTCTGCAACCTCTTTGGCTAGTAATTGTAGACCTGCATCTATAAAGGGCGCCAATAAACTGTTCATTATGTAGCCAGGTTGTTCTTTGTGAAGCGGCATTGCCACCATACCGATGGCAGTAGCAAAAGCAACCACGTCATCAAATACCTTAGGATCCGTGCCAGGATGTCCCATAATTTCAGCGACATTATGCATCCAAATCTTATTGGCAAAATGGAGCGCTAAAAACTGTGCAGGTCGTCCCGTTGATTCCGCAAACTGGCTAGGAAGTAAGGTTGAGGTATTGGTCGCAAAGATGGTCTTCTCTGGCGCTAATTTGGCAAGCTTTTCATAAAATTCGATTTTAATGTCAGGAATTTCGGGAATGGCTTCAATCATTAGGTCAGCATCTTTGACCGCTTCTGCTAAGTCTGAGGTATAGCTCAGATTGTCAAAGGCCATGTCCAACTGCTCTTGAGTTGCCCTCAAATCCTTTCGAAAAGCCTTGCACATCAATTGAAATTTTGACTTTGCTTTTTCTAAAACCTCATCATTGATGTCATAGACACTAACATTAAAACCATGAAATGCTGCTTGAAAAGCAATTTGGTAGCCTAGGATGCCGCTTCCAGCGACAGTTACATTTTTATACGTCATTGTATTTATTTCCTAATAGTAGTGGATATAAGTTGCTAGATAAATGTCTAGAACTTATAGACCTATTATTAGATTGTTTTACCTCATTATTCAACCTTCATTTTTATAAAAATATTAAAGAGAACCCAAAAATATCGGTATGTAAGCATCAGATTAGTTCATACCACTTGACTTCTTATATTGTTAAATAATTCAATAACTTACTGTTATTAATTATAGGTTTACACCTGATTATTGTACGATGATGGAAAGCTGTTTTGATAGTATAATGACATTTTTAATGACTACTGATGTCAAAGTATTGTCGATGAGGTTGTGACAGAAAGGAAAGTATAGGTATGGGTAGTGAGTTATATATTAGTGGTTTTCTATCAAGACAATGTGGAAATGGAAGTAGGTGGTAGTGTTACTTGCTACTAGGTAATGATAAGTAATCAATAATGAGTCGCCCTAGAATTGTCGTATTCTCTCAGAATATTGAGTTTCCAACAATCTCAGGGCGGTTCACTCGCTATCATTTAGCGTTGCGCTTACTTTACCTCCTTGCTGTGTGTCGTTTGTGTACATAGCTAGGTTATGGTTCGTCGACCGGATCTATCGTCTCTAGCCTAGCCGGACTGGTATCATAAAGAATGGCTTTGACCAGCGATATTCCCATTAGTACCATCACAAAACTAAAGGGTAAGGCACCAATAACCATCGCCGTTTTAATCGCACCCAATCCTCCGCTTACCAGCAGCACCCCAACAACCAATGCCAATATTACGCCCCAAAAGATAATATGTGGGCGGCCTTTTGGACCCTCGTTACCACCTGAATTGATGGTGTTGATAACTAAAATTGCCGAATCTAAAGTCGTGACTAAGTAGGTCAATAGTAAGACCAGAACTAAAATTGCCATTATCCAAGCAAAACCTGGTGATAGCATCACATCAAGCATTGCCAATAATTGAGATTCTTGACCCACGCTTGAGATGGCGTTGGTGCCACCTAGCGTTAAGTCAATCGCGGTTCCACCCACCATTGAAAACCAAATAAAACACATCAGAGCAGGTAGGATAACGGTACCGAATAAATAAGTCCGAATACTACGACCACGTGAAATGCGAGCAAAGAAAACACCAACAAAAGGACCAAAAGCAATCCACCATGCCCAATAAAACACAGACCAGTCTTTTTGCCATGTGGCAAGTGTGTCACCGACCACCGTACCATCTGGCTGCCAAACCGTAAATAGCAGCTCGGGAAGTGCGACGACATAGTCAAACACACCTAAGAAAAAGGATTGTAAACCAAAGAAGGTCGAACCGAATATTAAGAAAAAGGCAAACAGAATAAGACTCAACCCCATGTTGATATTAGACAGCCATTTTACCCCTTTACCTAGCCCAGAAAGTGCAGATAGGGTTGCTATGCCAACGATAACAACCAGTGCAACGATAATGGCTGCCGTTGATGACGTGCCATCAGCATTCATCAACCAATCGCCCAAACCAACACGGTACATACTAGAAACGAATTGCTCAACCCCAAACCCTAATGTCTGCGCAACGCCCAAGATAGTGGCAATAACGGCAACGATGTCAATGGTATTACCGAGCTTACCTGATAGTTTTTGGCCGAATAATGGCGCAAGACCTGAGCGAATGGTTAGAGGTAATTTACGTCGAAACGAAAAATAGGCCATCGATAATCCGACTAAGGAATAACAGATCCATGCGCTGAATCCCCAATGTAGAAAGGCCCATTTATAGGCATATCGTACATTGTCGGCACCAGAGCCCGTTGCTAACCCTTTGATCACTTCAGGGTTATTGGCAAAGTGATACATCGGCTCTGCGGTCGCAAAAGTCAACATACCAACACCGATACCAGCACCGAAAATCATCGAAAACCATGAAAAGTTGGAGAACTCAGGTTTATCTCCGGTGTCCCCTAAAATCAACCTCCCATAACGCGGGACAACGGCCAGAATCAACGCTAAAATCAAGAAAAAGGCGACACATAAGATATACCATGTCGAAAAGTGATTGAGTAAGAAAGTATTGATCGACCCTAATATCGTCGTTGAATTATTAGGAAAGATGACAGCCCAAACAATGAGCAGACCCAGTAATATTTTAGCGGTAATCGTAACGTCTTTATTAAACCCTTCATAAAAACCTTTTGTCGCCACTTTAATCGGCAATTTAGTTAAAGGTTTTCTGCTGCTATTTTTCATATCTAATCCTTTAGATGGTTTTCCTTTTGTTCAAATGAGCATCAAGCTGCACCGTCCTTCAAGCAGCTTAACCCCTATCATTCAGGGCGTGTCATCAGCCAGATACCAACCAACTTGCATCATGGTTAGCAGGGTACTCCAACTGATGACACTGCCTCATTTAACTTGGTAAAAACTCTTGACTCCAACTATCACTCAAATCGCCACCGGCAATACTGGCATCAATGTCTGTCTCGCTATAGCCAAGTTCTAGCATGATCTGACGGGTGGATTGTCCAAATTTTTCAGGTCTAGAGAGTGCATACACGATGCTGTTCGACGGACGAATAGCATAAGGATCAAGCTGAGTCACTGTATGGCCACTTGGATGATCTTCATAAATTGAGAAAGAATAACTACCATTGTCAGTACCTGGTGTGCCATCTGCTGTGCGGCTGTATTCAGCACGTAATGCATTGATATCCGCACAGACGACAGCCGCAATATCGGCAGCTTGCAGACGTTCTACCCAGTCATGAGCAGGCGCTTTTTGAAAAATATTAGACAAGAATGCCGCACGTTCACTTTTGTCCAACTCACTGAAACCTTGTAAGTCTTCAACGTTTTCGAAGTTTTTTACATCAATTTCATACGCGTTTAATAACAAGTAGTTCCCTGAAGAGGTATAGTAAAAGCGCGTCAATTCATCATGGCCGTTGGTTTCTCGACCTGATGGCTCATTGAATAACCCGCGTTTTTCAAAATCATAACAATAGGGGATTTGTAGTAGGGCGCTATTGGCGACCAATGAAGTACGACCACGTCCAATGCGGCCTGTACGATATTTTTGATAGAGCGCCACACCAATACTCATGGCACCGCCAAAGCCGCACATGACATCAATGGTACCAACGTGTGCGTGCTCTTCAGGAGTATCCATAGCACCGCCGCAACGCAACATGATGCCGGTAGATGCTTGTACCACATCGTCATAGCCTATGAAGTCACTACTCGGACCCTTACGGACACCACTAAAACAATCAAGCTTGCAAAATATAGCGTCAGGATTTAAGGCTTTTAAGCCTTCAGTATCCAAGCCCATTTTTTTGATTTGTGTGTCTGTGGCATTCCAAACAATAACGTCAACGGAACGAACCAACTTCTCAAACACTTCTCGTCCTGTGCCTTTACTGATATCCGCAAGTATGGAGCGTTTGCCGACCATTTGAGACATACCATAAATGACAGTATTCCAGCTGTCGTACAACGGAGAGGCAGAATCAAGCTTAATAACTTCTGCACCAAAACGCGCCAAATAACAGGCCGAATGCGGGCCTGCAATGACATTGCAAAGATCAAGTACTTTAATACCTTCTAACCAACCACTCTTTTCATCAACATTATCGATTGAAGGCAACTTGGTTTTGATCGCCTTTAGTCTTTTTAATGCGCCATCAAAGTCGATAGGCTGCGGTGCTTTTGGTTGTAACATCAACTCGCCACATTCTTCTAACCACACAATTGGGCCTGGCTGAATCATCTTGCCATAAGTGGGATCATCAACTTCAATCATGAGTCCTGTTGTTTCTGCATGATCATCATGAATCCATTCTTGTAGCCAACGCTGCGGTGCACCAGGTATGCCGCGTTTCCCAAAAATCTTCTGCCACTCTTTTGACGTACGTAATAAAAATGCCACTTTCATTTTTTCGGCAATACGATCTGCCCAATGTTTTGGCATGGGATAAACCCCAAGTGATGTATCAGATGTCCACTGACTAGAAGGCAAATAAGTGTCTTCCTCCTCAGTCAATCCTTCCTCAAGTAATTCGTCGTATAACCCCAATACTTGCAAACAACGCTTGGCGTGATGCTTATGGCTAGGGCATACCACGTAAAACATACGGCCATCTTTACACATGTAACTGCGGTAAAAAGGATCTAGCAGTTCTTGCAACGCTTCGTAGTCCATATTCATGGGAATACCTTCAACGCGGCGACGTTGAATCTCAACTTCACGTTGGGTCAAATAGCGTTCAGGTAGGTTTTCGATATCGATTGAGTTGTAACAAAGGCCTTCCATCACAGCCGCAGCAAGCGGAACTTCAATAGCGTCGCCAAGTCCTGTGTTTTCACGTGCTTGTAGTGCAAAAACAACGGAAGAGCCTGCCAGCATGGCGCCATAAGCAGAGGGTAGTGGTAGGGGTGAGAACGAGGGATTGATGCCCATGAGCACACGGTTTAAACCCATGTCAGTAAACACGCCCGAGCTCGCTGCCACAATGCTTTCATAGGCACGTAACTCACGGCGATTTTCGTCATTCGATGCAAATCCAGGGATGGACAGCGTGATCAGCTGCGGCCGCTCTTCTCGTAGCGCAACCAAATCTAATCCCATTTCTGCCATTTTTCCAGGGCGAAAGCCTTCGATAACGATGTCACTTTCTAAAATTAATTGTCTAGCTTGTGCCAAGCCTTCATCCGTCTTAAGATCGAGTGTTAACATCAATTTGTTGCGATTCAATACCGCATTGGCTGGACTGTGCCACTTTGGGCCTGATGGCGGATCTATATGAACCACGGTTGCGCCTAAGTCGCCAAGCATCATACCGACAGCGGGACCGGCAATATATTGACCAAAATCGATGACTTTGACACCCAGTAATGGCAATTCAAAAGTTTCTCGCATAGTTATCTATCCTTAGAATTTTATGGTACGACTATGAAAAATTAGAATTCAGTCAGAGCACTTGCCAGTCGTCCACTAATGGAGAGAGTCAGAAGCAAGCAGCATTTTTTGAATACAAACGACTGCTTTTAAGCGCACTGATTATGCAGTGCGCTTAAAAGGTAAGGGCTTTATAATGTAGCGCCTTTATAATGTAGTGTTCTTAAAGGCTAGCACTTTAAAAAGGCGGTGCTATTAAGTTGGCATAGAGAACTGTTTTTCTTCTCTCAATGCCGCACTAGGCCAGCGCTGCGTAATGGTTTTACGACGAGTGAAGAATCTCACGCCGTCTGGTCCGTACATGGCCAAGTCACCAAATAATGAACGCTTCCAGCCACCAAAGCTTTGAGACGCGACAGGTACTGGTAGTGGAATATTGACACCAACCATACCGACTTGAATGTTGTCAATAAAGTAACGCGCCGCCTCTCCATCTCTCGTATAAATACAGGTGCCGTTACCATATTCATGGTCATTTATGAGTTGCACTGCCTCGGCCATGGTCTGTACACGCATCACCTGTAACACGGGACCGAAAATCTCTGCCTCGTAGCTGTGCATCTCTTTTGTGACATGATCAATCAGAGTAGGACCTACAAAAAATCCATTTTCATTGCCTTCTGGTGCAGCATCAGAGCCATCGATGATGAGCTCTGCACCTTGCTCGGCAGCACTTTTTATATAATCTAAAATCTTAGATTTGTGTGCCGCCGTAATGACAGGGCCAAAGTCGTTGCTCTTATTTGAATGAAGGCCCAGTTTTAGTTCTTTGATAGCAGGCTGTAGGGCCGCAATCATCTTGTCAGCCGTTTCGTCACCAACGGCAACAGCAACAGATAGCGCCATACAACGCTCGCCTGATGAGCCAAAAGCAGCACCCAATAATGAGGTTACGACATTGTCTAAGTCCGCATCTGGCATGACAATCGCATGGTTTTTTGCACCGCCGAGTGCTTGGCAACGTTTGCCTTGTGCAGCGGCTGTGGTATAGATGTATTCAGCGATAGGGGTTGAGCCCACAAAGCTAACGGCTTTGACATCTGGGTGATGCAAAATAGCATCAACGGCTTCTTTGCCACCATTTACGACGTTGATGACACCATCCGGTAGGCCCGCTTGCTGTAAAAGCTGTGCGATGAAAAGTGTGGCACTAGGGTCACGCTCAGACGGTTTTAGTACAAAGGTATTACCGCACACGATGGCCATCGGGAACATCCACAGTGGCACCATTACAGGGAAGTTGAAGGGTGTGATACCAGCGACGACGCCTAGTGGATGAAACTCACTCCAAGAGTCTATATCAGTACTCACATTGCGGCTGTGCTCGCCTTTGAGCAGCTCAGGTGCGCCGCACGCATATTCGACATTTTCAATACCGCGCTGTAGTTCGCCTGCAGCATCATGTACGATTTTTCCGTGCTCTTCGCCAACCAGTCTGCAAATTTCATCTGCATTTTGCTCTAACAATTCTTTGAATTTGAACATGACGCGCGCGCGTTTTAGTGGCGAGGTTTTACTCCATGCTGGAAAAGCCGCTTTAGCCGCAGCGACTGCTTCGCCGATTGTTTTTTCACCACCCAAAGCGACTTGCTTGCTGACTTCACCCGTTGATGGGTTGTAAACATCTTGAGTTTGGCTGTCATTATTTGACAGGCTGCCGTTAATAAAATGTCCGATTGTTTGCATGAGTTTAATTCCTTTAAACGTGTGAATAATTAGTAGGTTAATCGTAAATGATGACTGTTTTAACTGAGTGAAATCTCAGCAACAGTGTTGTCATTCCATAGCAAGGTATAGAGTTGAACCATTTCTTCTAGCGTAGGTATTCGAGGGTTGTTGTTGGGTGAACCTGATGCAAATGCTTGCTCGCACATCGTGTTTATTAGCGCATCAAAATCTGCTTTTTGCACACCAAACTGTGCCAATGTGGGCACGTGAAGCTCATCATTTAAGCTTTTTAGATAATTGACCAAACTGACGTTGGCTTGATCATCTGTCTCGCTGTGGTCCGCTATTCCTAAGGCACGCGCGCAGTCCGCATAACGGTCGGGCGCACTAGAGATGCCGAATTCTGTAATAGTTGGTAATAGCATCGCGTTTGATAGGCCATGCGGCACATGAAAAAAGGCACCGATTGGACGACTCATGCCATGTACCAGCGCCACCGAAGAGTTACAGAATGCAATACCTGCTAAGGTAGAGCCCAGCATCATTGCTTCACGGGCGGTTTCATCTTTGCCGTCGTGATAAGCCGTTTGGATATTGGGTCCGATTAAGCGTAGGGCGGCGAGCGCCTGTTGGTCGCTATAGGCATTACGTTTGGGGCTGATATACGCTTCGATAGCATGGGTCATCGCATCGATACCCGTATCTGCGGTAGTACGCGGTGGTACGCTGAGCGTGAGGCTATAGTCGATAATGGCTGCGACGGGCATAAATCCCATACCCACGCACAACAGCTTTTCGTTATTAGCTTCATCGGTAATGATGGTAAAGCGTGTTACTTCTGATCCTGTGCCTGCCGTCGTCGGTATGGCAATAATAGGCAGGCCTGCTTCATTAACTTGACGAGGAAACTTATAATCACGAATCACGCCGCCAAATTTTCCTAGAATAGCAATGGCCTTTGCACTATCGATAGGACTTCCGCCACCTAAGGCAATCAGACCATCGTAATCTTGCGCTTTTACTTGAGACACGCCAGCCTCAATAGAGCTTTCAGTAGGCTCTGGTACCGTCTCTGAAAACACATCGGCATTGATTTGTGCTGCTTTCAAAATGTTTTGTATGTTATCGACATAGCCGAGTTTAACCATCATCTCGTCAGTGATAATAAGGGGTTTTTTTACCCCTAAGCTGGCCAATATTACTGGCAGTTTTTGGCAGGCATCGCGTCCAATTTCCATCGTTCTTGGGAGCAGGATACTGTGTGACATAGTGACTCATCCTTGAATTAATGACTTCAGATATAAGCGTAGTAGGTAGCTCAATCGTCGTACGGACTATTCACAAAAGTGTATAGCGTTTAGATATAAAATTCACATAACGATAAATATATTATCGATATGTAAAAGTTAACAGAATGTTTTTGTAATAGCAAGACGCAAAAGCGTAAATTTTATCGTTATAATAAATAAATAAATTTATTTGCTGCGAGTCAGCCAGAGGTTTAAACCAAACAATGAGTAATACTAAAAAGAAAGGTTCAAGTGTTGAGCGCGTTTTGCAGATAGTAGAAGTGCTAGCCAGCTCGCAAAGACCAATGAGTGTCAGCGATTTAGCAGAAACATTAGAAGTGCCAGTGCCAAGTATGTATCGGCTATTGGATCAACTGCAGGGTCTTGGGTTTGTGCAGTTAGATTTGCCAGGAAAGGTCACTTGCGGTAAGCGCACTTATAAGCTTGCCATGAACTTATTGCAAAACAGTGATTTCAAAAATGAAAGATTGGCCATACTGAATGAACTGTCAGCGCAAATAGGGGAGACGGTGGGTATTTCGATTTTGCAAGACTTGGATGTGGTTTATATCGATCGCGTTATGTCGGATTGGCCGCTACAAATATTTCTACCTTCGGGCACGCATGTACCGGTTTGGGCCAGTGCCAGTGGTAAATTGTTGCTATCACAGCTAGCGGATGAGAAATGCGAGCGCATCGTTGAAAAAATGTCGATACATGCGCTAACGACCAAAACGCAGACCGATAAAAAACAACTGATGCAAACGATTACTACAACGCGTGAGACGGGAGTAGGAATAGATAATGAGGAGTTTATTCCAGGTATGGTCGCGTGTGCGGTCATGATTCCTAATGGCGATCAGCAAGCCTTTGCGACGGTGTTTACCCATGGGCCGACCGTGAGAAAAAGTCTAGAGGAACTACTCAGCTATGTGCCTCTTATGCAAGAAGCAGCAAATGAGCTATCGGTAATTTTTAATCAAAACTATGAATAGAGAAGTAGGCGCAAAGCAGGGTGATAAATTACTATGAGTGTTAGTTGATCTTATAGCAAACCCCAGTCAGAACATCATCACCTCAGTAAAAAAGGTTGGTAACGCTATATATAATATAGCGTTACCAACCTTTTTTACTGCAAATCATATTTTGTAAGTAACAAGATACTGTACCGTCCAATTTAGTATATCTATGATGTCAAAACCATTTGTATTTTTTACAAACTCGTTAAGATAAAGGTTTGACATAGGTATAGTGCATTATTTTCGGGTTTAGGTGATTGGGATACTGATCAACACGTTGATAGCCATTATTATCGTAGTACTGATAAGTGCATAAAGTGTCTGTATGTAGTGCATACATGGTTACGCTCTGTGCGACGAGATAAGTTTCAAATGCCTGAATCAATGTCGCTCCAATACGGTGGCGACGATAGTCTGGATCTACACAGAAGAACTGTAATTCGTTATCAAAATCGACTTTCTTTCGTTTCGCGCTAGCCGATTCTTTTTTCTGTAAATCACTTAATACCTGTTGTCCTTGATCAGACAGGCGCAGCTTGCTTTCTATCTGATCAATAATAGGCTTATCATCGAATAATAAAGCTTTATATGGATCTTGTTTAGTGACCCCTATCACCACACCGCAAATAATGTCACCATATTCTGCAACTTGTATAAAAGTAGCATGATGACAGTCTTTAGCTAGAAATAGGGTAGCCAGTTGCTTTAGAACCCGCTTATCTGTGGCAGTAGTAAATACACTCAAATTCATATTGACGACAAAAAGGTCGACAATGGCTGAAAAGTCTTCAGGCGTAGCACGACGATATTGTATTGTCATAAGTTGCTCTCTTTTATCATTAAAAGTACTGGCGTATGCTTCTTGACAAAGCATTCATACGGCAGCACCTTGACACTAACATCTGACTAATAGACATAGCCAGATGTTAGTATTTTTTACTTAATAGTTGTCCTATATTTACCACTCTATTTCACCTGTATTGACTTGACTGCTCAACTCTAAATCACTTCCTCCGGGCAAGGCTGGATAAGCTGCTTCCATGGTAGAAGTTACTTTTTCTGATTGCTTAGAATCTTGTCTTTTTGCCTCGCCCAGTGCTTGTTCAAAAGTTTTTAGATAATTGAGGGTAAAATCAACAGCGTAGTCTTTTTTGAGTAAGTTGCCTGAATAGTGACCTGGTATCACGACATTTGGCTTTAATTGCTTCATTTGTTCTAACGATTGCATCCAAGCGCTACGAGCTTCTTTAGTTTGGGTATCAGCAGTCCACACATGCATGCCTGATGTTACCGACACGCCGCCGAACACAGTTTTTGACTCTGGTACCCACATGTATGCTTGAGGGGTTCCGAACGCTTTGATTTCAATTTTGTGGCCTTCTAAAGTCAGTGCAGACTGATCAAGTGTTTGAGGTACTGTAATTTTGGTAGGTGCATGTTTACCAAGGATTGGGCTCCAATGCTCTAATTTTGCATCTTTAGTCGCCTCAATGTGTCCAACAATAGAAGGGCTAGAAACTACCTTAACATTGGGAAAAGCTTTGACTAAAGGCTGAAGACCGAAGTAGTAATCTGGATCGCCTGCCGTGATATAAATCATTTTTAGGTCTTTATTGCTTTTTTTGATCATATCAACCAATGCTTTACCGTCGCTAACACTGAACTGTGCATCGAACAAAATAGCGTCTGTATCACCACTCGCCAGTACAGAGGTCACTGGGAAAATAGCATTTTGATCTGGTTTGTATTCTTGTAGTTGTAGATCGGCTGCGTTTGTTTGGGTTGCAAGCAGTAGAATACTGGCCGCCATAGAAGCTGTCATTAATTTTTTCATAATACACCTGCATTTTTGTTTGAGTAAATAGACCGTATTAATGGCGGTATTCGTTGTTAGTGGCTATTCTATTCGATTGTATTTCGTTTAAATACGCTATAATCCAGTGTTTACTGTTTCAGTTTTCGAGCAAATAAGGATGGATAAATGGATAGGCTGACCGCGTTACAGGTGTTTGTTACTATCGTTGAACAAGGTAGCTTGAGCCGTGCTGCGGATAATTTAGATATGTCTAGAGCTAAGGTAACGCGCTATCTGACAGAGCTTGAGAGCTGGATGGATATACGCTTATTACATCGCACGACTAGAAGTCTGAGCCTGACTGCTCCTGGTGAGCAGACGCTTGAGGTGGCGTATCAGTTACTTGAATTGACCGATTCATTGGATCAGATACGCAATCAAAATACTTTGGAGTTAAAAGGTCAGTTGCGGATTACTGCTAGCCTTTCGCTGATTGATAGCCTTTTGATGGATGTGGTTGGTCGCTTTGTATCTCACTGGCCGCAGACAGCGATTGATATTCTTACCACTGATGACTCGGTTAATTTAGTTGATGCCCGTATTGACTTGGCGATTCGTATTACCAATGATTTGGAACCAAATGTCGTGGCTAGACGTATTGGGAAGTGTCAATCCATTGTGTGCGCCGCACCTAAATATCTAAAAAAGCGTGGAAAGCCTAAGGATGTACAGTCTCTTATTCATCATAACTGCCTATCGTTTGCGTATTTTGGACGGTCTGCATGGGTGTTTGATGGGCCAAATGGTCCAGAGTCTGTTCCTATCTCTGGCAATATCAGCGCCAATATCTCTGAAGTCTTGCTCTCTGCTACGTTGCGTGGACATGGGATTAGCTTACAACCATCTGGCGCAGTCAAGTCCTTGATTGCATCTGGACAACTTATTGAATTACTGCCTGAATGGAAACCCAAAACTTTGGGTGTTTATGTGGTTTATGCCAATCGAAAGCAGGTGACACCATTACAAAGAAGGTTTATTGATTTTCTCGCTGAAGAAATAAAGCATTCGCCTTACTGGTAGCAAGCAATGGATGAATATGGACTATTTATAAAACTCAATATTAGCAACATCACCTAAAAACGTTTAAATTAGCACTTAATTCCTTAGAACCCCTTATCCATACCTTATAAGGAGTTCTGTTGTGAGCTTGATTCTTCTAGTTCGTAGTTATACCCAACTAATATCGAATCATACAATCAAACTGTCTACCAGAAGCTGAATGCTAGTATCTAACGCACTAGTAGCGAATTTCTTATTTCTTAAACTATGATTACAAACCGCTTCAGTTTGTGTAGAAAAATCAGAATAGTGCTGAGTTACTGCCCAAATATGGAAAATTAAATGGATGGCAGAAACGGACTTAATCTTGTTATCTGCAATCCATTCGTCAATCACTGCCACCTTTTCTCGAACTAAGGATTTCAAAGGTCCTTTTAACACGGCCATCAAGTGAGGGGCGCCTTGCATGATTTCTAATGCGTATAGTCTTGACGCTGCAGGTGATTTTCTTGAAACTTTATATTTTTCTTCAATGTAGTTTATAAGGGCCTTTCTTGGATCTTGGTTGACATTCATCTCGTTTAAAGGGGATAGCCACTTACTAAGCACTCTTTCTAAAACGGCAACATACAGAACCTCTTTACTGTCGAAGTAGTAAAATATATTTGATTTAGATATATCAGCCTCTTCAGCGATTTTTTCCATTCGCGCCCCATTTAATCCCTCTTGGGAAAATACGATCAATGCAGCATTAATGATATGTTCTTTCTTTTTTAATATTTTTGAACTCGTCACGGTCTCTTCCTTTAGCACGTACTCTCTCACTATGTTGTCCCTCACTATAAAGTCATATAAACCTAATGTTAAATGACAGTTGATTCAATTTAAAAAACGATCAAAGCAACCAAGTACATAAGCCACTAATCACCCCAAGTAAACATGCCAACTATGTCGATAGCATTTAACACCTTATCGATTTATAAGTTCGCTGACGGTAGCGATATCGCGTCATCCAGTCTCAACAGCCTAATGTCATTCAAGCTCAGTAATCTAGTACCAGCCTAGTGTCAGTCAGCCTTCTTTTTATCACTCATTTAGAGCCATTCTCATCCAAATTGCCAACAAAATGCGCTTTTTAAGCATTTCTACATTTGTGCACCATTTTATAACACTCTGCACCATTTTATAACACCTTGCACCATTGTTCTGCATATTTTTAGACCATATGGTTTAAAAAATTGTGGGTATAAAAACACTAAGTATTTGATAAATAACAATAAATTACTATGGCATAAGTTTTGCTTTATAAAAAACATGAAATAATCTTTATTTCTTTTATCGCTCTTTTCTTCCTCAAACGTATAGGTGAAATTATGGAAATAGGTATTTTTTGTCCGATTGGCAACAATGGCTGGTTAATTTCAAAAAACGCGCCGCAGTACAAGCCAACATTTGAGCTTAATAAGCAAATTGTGCAACGTGCTGAGCACTATGGTTTTGATTTTGCGCTCTCGATGATTAAGCTACGCGGCTTTGGCGGGGAGACGGAGTTTTGGGATTATAACCTTGAAAGCTTTACTTTGATGGCAGGGTTGGCTGCGGTCACATCCAAAATAAAAATCTATGCCACATCGGCGACTTTAGTTATGCCGCCTGCAATTGTAGCAAGAATGGCGTCGACGCTTGACAGTATCTCAAACGGGCGTTTTGGATTGAATGTCGTGACTGGCTGGCAAGAAGCAGAATATGGACAAATGGGGATGTGGCCGGGCGACGATTATTTTGGTAAGCGCTATGACTACCTATCTGAATATGTCCAAATTTTAAGAGATCTGTGGGCGACAGGCCAATCTGATTTGAAAGGTGAATTCTTTCAAATGGATGACTGTCAAGTGAAGCCCATCCCAAAAGGGGATATGAAAATTATCTGTGCGGGCCAATCAGATACAGGCTTGGCATTCTCTGCACAATACGCTGACTATAACTTTGTCTTTGGTAAAGGTCTAAACACACCTACCGCTTATGCTGGTATCAATGACCGCTTAAAGGTACACACGGACAAGACGGGTCGTAATGTTCCGACCTATGTGCTCTTTATGCTCATTGCAGATGAGACCGATGAAAAAGCCCAAGCAAAATGGCAATCGTACAATGACGGTGCGGATTTCGAAGCCATTGATTGGTTGCAGTCACAAGGAGGTAAGGACAAAACCTCAGGCAAAGATACCAATGTTCGCCATATGGCCTCAAGCGTTTCACCAGTCAATATTAATATGGGAACGCTGGTTGGCTCCTTTGAAAATGTCGCCAGCATGTTAGACGAAGTTGGTGAGATACAAGGTACTGATGGCGTCTTACTTACTTTTGATGACTTCGTGCAAGGTGTTGAAGATTTTGGCAGTAAGATTCAGCCCCTTATGAAGAGCCGTATCAATGTCGATACACCAGTGGCCAGTCAAGCTGTCAGCGAAGCCTAATAAAAGGAGCGGATATGAATTCGGTTAATACAATTTGTGCAGACTTTACCAAGGAGTCCTCTCCTGTTTTAGAGTCGTTGCCTGAACCTATCAAGTTAGATCCCTCACAGACGGCGTTGATCGTAGTGGATATGCAAAACGCTTATGCCAGTAAAGGTGGTTATCTAGATTTGGCCGGGTTTGATGTCACAGCGACCAAACCCGTCATCGATAAAATAAAGCAAGCCGTGGATATTGCGCACCAAGCTGGCATACAAGTCATCTATTTTAGAAATGGCTGGGACGATAAATATGTGGAAGCTGGTGGTAGTGGGTCGCCTAATTATCACAAGTCAAATGCCTTAAAAACCATGCGTAAGAATCCTGAAATTGAAGGAACTTTATTAGCAAAAGGTGGCTGGGATTACGAGTTGGTCGACGAGCTTAGCCCTGCGCCTCAAGACATCGTTATAGATAAACCTCGTTATAGCGGCTTTGCGAACACCAATTTCGATAGCGTATTACGGTCACGTGGCATAAGAAATCTATTGCTCACTGGTATCGCGACAAACGTCTGTGTTGAATCTACGCTTAGAGATGGATTTTTTCTTGAGTATTTTGGGGTGTTATTAGATGACGCTTGTTATCAGGCAGGACCAGTAGAAGCTCATGAGGCCACACTATATAACGTAAAAACCTTTTTTGGTTGGGTCTCTGATGTTGCTAGCATGCAGCAGTGTTTTACAGATAGCTAATGTTTTGAATAGCCAGTTTTTAGCAACCTAAACCACGATTTTCATACTTAACCTAACCACACTAGGAATGTAGATATGTCTAAACAAGTGATTATCCCTGAAGGTACGAGCAAACCATTAGCCCCTTATGTACCAGCGACTAAGGCCGACAACATCGTTTATGTCTCCGGTACTTTGCCTTTCGATGAAAATAACGATGTCGTACACGTGGGTGATGCCGCTGCTCAAACTCGCCATGTGTTAACGACGATCAAAAACGTGATTCAAACCGCTGGCGGCGATATGGATGATGTGACGTTTAACTCAATCTTTGTAAAAGATTGGGCAGATTATGACGCCGTCAACCAAGTCTATGCAGAATTTTTTCCCAATGAAAAGCCAGCGAGATTTTGTATTCAATGCGGGTTGGTAAAACCAGACGCTTTGGTCGAAATCGCGTCCATAGCGCACATTGGATAAGAAAGCCTGTTTAAAAATAACTGCAGTTAGTGAATTTAAAGTTACCTGACATTGAACCTCCTAGCATTGGACTGTAATAGGGCGCTTTAGTTAACTACACATGTGGCGGAATATTGTTTAAAAGGAAATGACAGATGAATACAGTAATTAAAGAAAGCCAAGTAACGCAATCCTCATTAATGAAACATAAGTCTAAAGAATCATTCACCTCTACGGCAGGAAACTTAACCGACATGCAGCAATCTTTTAGAGATGCGATGAGTAATTTGGCTGCCGCCGTCAACATTATTACCACTGAGGGTCCAGCAGGGCGGGCAGGATTTACTGCCTCCGCTGTGTGTAGTGTCACTGACTCACCACCAACTCTATTGGTGTGTTTAAACAGAAGCGCTTCTGTCTACCACTTTTTTAAAGAAAACATGGTGCTATGCGTCAACACACTTGCTCTTGAACATAAAGATCTAAGCGGTGTGTTCGGGGGTAAAAAATCTCTGGAAGAAAGGTTTGAGCAAGGCAGTTGGTCTACGCTGTCGACAGGATCGCCTGTATTAGAAGACGCCAGTATTTCTTTTGATTGCAAAATCAAACTCATTAGCTCGGTGGGAACGCACGATATTCTTATTTGTGAAGTATTGGATATCAAACACAAGCCTGATTGTGACAGTCTCATCTATTTTAATCGAGACTACCATCAATTAAGTAAGTGCACGAACTAAGTATCATCCCTCTACTTTTTAAGGATATTTAAAATGGATAAATGGTTTGTTAAATGGCGTCCCTATACTGGAAACTTAGAAACGACGCCGGTAGGTATCAATGAGTATCTACCCATGGGTAAGAGCGTGGTGTTAGGCGCACAGCACTCATTCGCAATGTTCGGCGCGACAATCTTAGCTCCCTTACTGATGGGCTTTGATCCTAGCTTAACCATGCTGATTACTGGTATAGGCACGATACTTTTCTTTCTGATTACTGGCGGTCACGTACCAAGCTATTTAGGCTCTAGCTTTGCCTTTATCGGGGCGGTAGCAGCAGTAACAGGGTATAGCGGTACTGGTATCAATCCAAATATTGGCATTGCGCTTGGGGGCACACTGGTCTGCGGGGTCTTATACGCATTGATGGGTCTGCTGGTGATGAAGACAGGTGCAGGGTGGATTGAGAACTTGATGCCACCTGTGGTCACTGGGTCCATTGTGATGATTATCGGGTTGAACTTAGCACCTGTCACCATACAAAGCGTCATCGGCAGTAGCTTTGATTCTTGGATGGCGTTAGTCACCGTGTTGTGTATCTGTTCAGTCGCCGTATTCACCAAAGGTATGGTCAGACGCTTGTTATTATTAATAGGACTGGTCACTGCGTATTTTATTTATTTCCTATTAACGAATGTGATGGGTATGGGCAAGCCTATTGATTTTTCTCCAATTGCGAATGCCGCTTGGTTCGGTATGCCAACCCTTTACTCTCCTGTCTTTGAGACCAGTGCCATATTAGTGATTGCACCCGTCTTTATCATCTTAATCGCTGAAAACCTTGGTCATTTCAAAGCAGTAGAAGCCATGACTGGCAAAAGCATCTCGCCTTATATGGGTAGGGCGTTCTTCGCTGACGGCCTTTGTACCACGCTCTCAGCCTCGGTAGGTGGTACTGGTATGACGACCTATGCAGAAAACATAGGCGTTATGGCCGCGACCAAAATTTACTCTACAATCGTCTTTGTCATAGCAGGTGTTTTCGCCATTCTATTGGGCTTATCCCCTAAATTTGGCACCTTAATCAGTACTATTCCTGTGCCCATTTTGACAGGTGCTTCAATCGTTGTCTTTGGTTTAATCACGATCGCTGGTGCGCGTATTTGGATGAATGCAAAAATTGATTTCAGCAAGAATGGCAACATGTTGGTAGCCGCCGTTCCAGTCATCTTAGGCACTGGCAACTATTCACTAAACATTGCTGGCTTTGATTTAGGTGGTATCGGTACCGCTACTTTCTTAGCCATTCTTATGAACCTCGTTTTCAATTTTAAAAACAAACACAAAGAAGTGAGCGTGACCACTGAGAGAGAAGTCGCTACATCAGAACCGCTCTTAAAACTCAATCCATAAATTTAAACCCTATTCGATATTACTTTAAGGAATCGTGTCATGAATACAGAACCACGCAGCGTACAACAATTGATAAACGGCGAATTTACTGAATCGACTACCACAGAATGGATTGATATCACCAATCCAGCCACTCAAGAAGTTATCGCCAAGGTACCACAGTCAACACCTGGGGAAATCGAGCAAGCTATCAAAACAGCATCTGAGGCCTTTCAGAGTTGGCGCGTCACACCAATCAGTAAACGAGCCCGTGTTTTTCTAAAGTATCAACAACTGATACGTGAAAATATGGATGAGCTGGCGGCGCTATTGACTGAAGAACAAGGTAAGACTTTGGCGGATGCTAGAGGAGATGTATTTAGAGGTCTTGAAGTTGTAGAACACGCCTCAGGTATCGGCAACTTACAACAAGGTGGCTACATTGAAAATGTCGCCAGTAGTGTCGATATGTATACCGTTCAGCAGCCAATAGGTGTCTGTGCAGGTATTACCCCCTTTAACTTTCCTGCCATGATTCCCCTATGGATGTTTCCAATGGCCATCGCTACAGGCAACACGTTCATCCTAAAACCTTCTGAACAAAACCCAATCGTTACCATGAGATTGGTCGAGTTGGCGCTTGAAGCAGGTATACCAAAAGGGGTATTGAATGTGGTTCATGGTGGTAAAGACACGGTGGATGCACTGTGCGATCACCCAGATATAAAAGCGATATCTTTTGTGGGTTCAACAGCGGTGGGCAAGCATGTGTATGATCGTGCCGGTCAGGCTGGCAAACGTGTGCAATGTATGATGGGTGCGAAAAACCATGCCGTTATCATGCCTGATGCCAATAAAGAACAAAGTCTGAATCAATTAGCAGGTGCAGCATTTGGTGCAGCAGGTCAGCGATGCATGGCACTGTCTGTTGTCGTATTAGTTGGCGAATCTAAACAGTGGGTTGATGAAATTGTAGAAAAGTCAGCACAGCTAGTAGTGTCTGCTGGCAAGGATGATAAAGATTTAGGTCCGCTAATATCTAAGCAAGCCAAAGCCCGTGTCGAGCGCTTAATCCAAGCGGGTATCGATGAAGGGGCGCATCTAAAACTAGATGGCCGTGGTTGTCAGGTAGCAGGTTATGAAGAGGGTAACTTTGTTGGTCCAACCATCTTAGATCATGTAACCACTGATATGAGCTGCTATACCGAAGAGATCTTTGGTCCTGTCCTATGCATTATGTATGCCGACACGCTTGAGGAAGCCATTGAGATTATCAATACCAATCCAAATGGTAATGGCACTGCCATTTTTACCCAGTCTGGCGCCCATGCACACAAGTTCCAACAAGATATCGATGTTGGACAGGTCGGTATTAATTTACCAATTCCAGTACCGCTACCGATGTTTTCGTTTACAGGGTCTAGAGCCAGTAAGCTCGGTGACTTAGGTCCTTATGGTAAGCAAGCGGTGCAGTTTTATACGCAGACTAAAACCGTGATATCACGCTGGTTTGATGAAGATGCTAGTGAAGGCGTAAATACCACTATCTCTATGAAGTAGCTATACGGCCGTATCAAACGTAGGACGTTATGTAGAGCGTGTGATTAATTGACAACAGGCTCTACATAACAACATACAAAAGCAAATATAAATGCAAATGGTGGATTTTATGAATATCAATACAATACCAGAAATCATTGAAGATATTAAAGCAGGCAAGATGGTCATAATCATGGATGATGAGGATCGGGAAAATGAAGGTGACCTGATTATGGCAGCCAGTTTGGCCAAACCTGATGATATTAATTTTATGATTACACATGCCAGAGGTTTGGTTTGTTTGACCTTGACCTCCGAGCGTTGCAAAAAATTAAAACTACCTCTCATGTGCAAAGACAACCAAGCACCTTATAGTACAAATTTCACTGTTTCCATTGATGCAGCAAAAGGCGTAAGTACAGGAATATCAACGGCAGACAGAGCTCAGACCATTAGAACTGCCGTGTCTCAAGACGTTACCTTTGATGACGTCGTAACCCCAGGTCATATTTTTCCATTAGTGGCTAAAGAAGGTGGTGTTCTAGAACGCGCTGGTCACACGGAGGCAGGTTGTGACCTAACGAGACTGGCTGGCTTGGAGCCTGCTGCGGTTATCGTAGAGATTATCAACCAAGATGGTGAAATGGCTCGTAGAAATGATCTGATGAAATTCGCCGATACTCATAACCTAAAGGTCGGCACCATAGACGCGTTAATTAAATATATTAAATCTCAAGAGGCTGTTGAAAATAAAAGTAAAAATGAAAGCGAAGTCGAAAATTTCGAAGAAACTGTAGCGTATGAATATGATGAAAGCGATGAGCGTACCGTTGAATTGATTTAGTCAGTTTAATTTAACCTGATTTTATAAGCTATTAGATACTTTTACCGCAATTTGAAATTTACTAAAATTGGATGAAACCTTATGTTAGTTAAAAAATATCCTTGTAAGAACGACACGACAGAAACGATCGTATTTAGTTCAGGTTTAGGCGGGCATGCTGATTTTTGGTTACCTCAAATTGAGAGTTTTACCGAGTATTACAATGTGATTTGCTATGAACAAGAGGGGGTATCGCCTGATAGTGATCTCTTACCCGATGATTATTCTATGCAAGATTTAGCAGAACAATTAATTGAAATTTTAAAACAAGAAGGGCTTTCTAACTGTCATTTTGTCGGTCACGCACTTGGCGGGTTTATTGGTATGGAAGTCGCTTATAAAGCACCAGAGTTGTTAGATAAACTGGTCATCTTAAATGGTTGGGAAAGCCTAGATCCTCACACTATCAAATGTTTTAGCATGCGACAAAGCTTGATAGAAAATACAGGTATAGAAGCATTTGTACGCGCCCAAGCGATATTTTTGTACCCGCCTATATGGATATCAGACAATATAGAAGCACTCACGCAAAAAGAAGATAAAGCAATTGCTAACTTTGCTCCCGTTAAGAACGTCTTAACGAGATTAAAAGCCTTACAGTCTTATCAGCCTCTGATAAATGCTAAGCATATCAAAAATAAAACGTTGGTTTTAAGCAATCTTGATGATGTGTTGGTGCCATGGCAACGTGGTATGGCTTTAGCCGATAACATGCAAAACGCCCAGTTTGAGTTAATGTTGACGGGTGGACATGCCAGTACAATTACAGAGACCTGCTCAACCAATAGCAAAATTCTTCAATTCTTATCCAAAATCTAATATCAATTAGGACGTACTATGACTGATTCCCTATCGTTATCCTTAGAAGGTCTTGATCAGCTGTTTGGTAAGGCCAGATCCTTCAACGCTTGGCAAAAAAAAGACGTACCAGATACACTACTTGAAGAGATCTATCATTTAGTTAAAATGGCGCCTACCTCGGCCAATTGTTCACCTGCGCGGTTTGTATTTCTCAGATCTGATGACGCTAAAGCGCGCTTAGAGCCAGCACTGTCATCAGGTAATATCGAAAAAACAATGACTGCACCTATCACAGTGATTGTCGCTCATGATAATGAATTTTATGAGCAACTTCCCAAATTATTTCCACATACGGATGCCAGATCATGGTTTAACTCTAGCCCTGAACTCATAAAAGAAACGGCATTTAGAAACAGTTCTATGCAAGCGGCTTATCTGATTTTGGCTTGTAGAGCCTTGGGTTTAGACACGGGCCCTATGTCTGGATTTAATAATGAATTGGTAGATGACACCTTTCTTAAAGACAGTAAATGGACCTCAAACCTACTTATTAATATAGGTTATGGCGAACCCGATCAATTATACAGCCGTCTGCCAAGATTGGACTTTGATGAAGCTTGTCAGATTCTATAAGAAACAAGTTATTCATTCACTGAACTGTCTTGTTTTAGGAGTAGTAGACTGAATTGATGACACGTGGATGAGTGACACGGAGATGGTGGCCACCATATATAATAAAGCTATCGATTTATTCTTAAGAGATTCAGAATTTAAGAGAATAGAGATATAAGCCTTGTCTAACTGATAAGGACTTTTTTATAGTTGACATGTTAACAGCCAACTGCTATATTTGTGTGATAATGTCGATTAGTACGTAGATACTCAACAACTTTAAAGCCTTACATTAATTTGTAGGGCTTTTTTATGCTTGATAGATTTAGTCACAATCAGCACATGCCAATGAGAACCAGTTAGCAGATGACGACTGCAACATACGATAAATTATCAATGATTATCTGACTTGGATTATCTGACTTGCATGTGATGATGACATAAGTTGATAGCACCTTATTTAGCCCACGTTAGAAATAGCGTGGGCTTTTTGCATCTTAGGGGTTGGCCATGTTTTCTACCTTGGTTACCAGCCTTTCCTATTTCAAGGTAGAAACTATGAGAGTAGAAATTCATGACTTATCCAATCAATGTTAGTTTTTATGACGATGAATTAGTCGTCATCAACCACAACGGTGAGCCATATGTGCCAATTAAACCTATTGTAGAAAACATGGAGTTAGACTGGAAAGATCAAGATAGAAAGGTTAAAGTACGGTTTGAATCAACTGTCACCATTTTGACCACAGTTGCAGAAGACGGTAAATCACGTGAAATGATCTGCCTGCCATTACGGAAACTGTTCGGTTGGCTTATGACTATTAGCCCAAACAAAGTTAAGAGTGAGATTAAAGATAAGATTATACGCTATCAAAATGAGTGTGATGACGTGCTTTGGCAGCATTGGACTGGCAGACACCAAAGAATACAAGACGAGCTTAATAATGCATTTGTACAAGAAAGTATTTCAGAGGCTAAAGGCTCATTCTATGGCAAAGGGCTAAACAGTCGAAAGCAGGAGAAACAGACCAATCAGCGAACCATACTTTACTTACAAACATTGATACAGCCTGAATTAACAAACTTTAAGACCGCCACTAAGGCGGTTTTTTAATACCTAGAATTTGCCCGTTACGTGAATCTCCGCAATGGCCTATTTTACATCTACGATTTAGCAGGGATGCTATGTGCGAATTAACCAACCAACATCTTTATGATCCCTGCCTTTAAATCCGTAAATTTACCCTGCATAAGTAAAATATTTATTCGCTTATTTGTATCAGTACCAGTAAAATGCGAGACTGTTTTCTACACGAGTTTATGAGTAACCAATGATACGTTTAACTGAAATTAAATTGCCATTAAATCATGCACCTGAAGATCTAACGACTGCTATAACGACAAAACTTAAAATTTCTGCTGAGCAAATGGCGTCATTTTTGATGTTTAAACGTGGTTATGATGCTCGTAATAAAAGAAATATCCAATTAATCTATACGCTAGATATCACACTGACCGACTCGGGTTTAACACATGATTTACTGGTTCAATTTGAGTCAGACAACCATGTTAAGGCAACACCAGACACCAGTTACAAATATGTAGGCCAAGCGCCAGAGGATTTAACTGAGCGTCCTGTTGTTATTGGTTTTGGACCTTGTGGTTTATTAGCAGCACTTACCCTGGCTCAAATGGGTTTCAAACCTATTATCATTGAACGTGGTAATGAAGTCAGACAACGAACCAAAGACACCTTTGGTTTTTGGCGTCAGCGTAAATTAAACACAGAATCTAACGTACAGTTCGGTGAAGGCGGAGCGGGTACTTTTTCTGACGGCAAACTATATAGCCAAGTGAAAGATCCCAATCATTATGGCCGTAAAGTCATGACCGAGTTTGTTAAAGCCGGCGCACCAGATGAGATTTTATTTGTTAGTAAGCCGCACATAGGTACTTATAAGTTAGTCACCATGGTAGAAAAAATGCGTGCTGAGATCATAGCACTCGGTGGGGAAGTCCGTTTTGCGACTCGCGTAGACGACTTGCACATCACTGACTCAAAAGTAACAGGCGTGACCCTTAATACTGGCGAAACCTTAAAAACCAGCCATGTTGTTCTGGCTGTTGGTCATAGCGCCCGAGACACTTTTGAGATGATCCATGATAAAGGCGTGTATGTTGAAGCAAAACCTTTCTCGATTGGCTTTAGGATTGAACATAAACAGTCAACCATAGACCAAGCACGCTTTGGTGACAATGCTGGGAACGAAATACTTGGCGCTGCGGATTACAAACTGGTTCATCATTGCAAAAATGGTCGTTCTGTTTATAGCTTCTGCATGTGTCCAGGTGGAACCGTGGTTGCCGCCGCATCAGAAGAAGGCCGTGTGGTCACTAACGGTATGAGCCAATATTCAAGGAACGAGCGTAACGCCAACAGTGCTATCGTGGTAGGCATTGACCCAGAGCGAGATTACCCAAACCACCCACTTGCCGGTATCGACTTACAAAGACAACTAGAAACCTTAGCGTTTGAATTAGGCGGCAAAGACTACAGTGCACCAGCGCAAACCATTGGTGATTTCTTAAAAGGTAAACCAGACTCAGAATTAGGCGATGTAAAACCGTCTTACACACCGGGCATTACCTTAACCGACTTAAGCAAAGCACTGCCAGACTTTGCCGTAGACGCCATACGTGAAGCCATTCCAGCGTTTAATAAAAAAATCAAAGGATTTTCATCTGATGACGGTTTACTAACGGGTGTAGAAACCAGAACATCGTCACCAATCAGCATTAAGCGCAATAAAGAGTTCCAAAGCATTAACACTAAAGGACTATTCCCGGCTGGCGAAGGCGCTGGGTACGCAGGTGGCATATTATCCGCAGGGATTGATGGCATTAAAGTGGCCGAAGCTGTGGCAAAATCGATATTGAACATAGAGTGAGAGCGGCTCTAAACGGTAAGAAAATCCTAATATTAAAACGCTTAACTAGATAAAAACATGCGAGCGAAAAAGCCTTTCAAGCTATGAAATATAAAGCTTGAAAGGCTTTTTTGTGTTTTGAGAATGATGAATTGCTTTTGTATTTTTAATGGACTTTAAGGTTCTAAGCGCTTGAAAATCAAAAGCTTTGGCTCTCAATATATTTTGTAAAAATATGAATTTTATTGACTATAATAATTTAAATAATGGAAAATATTAAATTAAAATCAACTAAAACCCTGATTTTCACATAGCCGCTGTATTCTCGTCTTAATGTGTCAGTTTTCCCTTTTTTAATAATTGTCCGGCCATTTTTATGAATACCTGTGCAGCAGGAGAGGCTTGGCGTTTACTGTGGAGTGCTAAACCAATCGTTCGTTTGTATTGCGGCGCTAGTTGTCGAACCACATAGCCATCCGTTGGTAACGCTTGAGGGAGTGCTAATTCAGCAACGAGGGCAACGCCTTCACCTTTTGAAACCAAGGTAATTGTCGTCATCAGTTGTGTTGTCCTGTAGCGAATATCAGGGATCAGATCCTCGGCTGCAAATAGCTTGGAAATAAGTTGCGCTGAACCTGCTTCGGTCAGAATAAAAGGAACCTGACATAAATCTTGAAGTACAATTTTATCTTTATTTGCCAATGAATGTGTTTTGGGAATAAGGGCAACCATTTGATCTTCAATCAATGCAAAAGTATCAAAATTCTCATCTGGAAGCACTACAAAGCCAACATCAACACGTCGCTCTTGTAACCATTGCACGACCTGTTGGTCATTTCCTTCATCAACACGCACCTCGATATTGGGAAATTGCTTACGGTAACTATCTAGGATCTCAGGAAGTAAGCGCAAAGAAGAAGTGGGACCGAAAGAACCAATACGCAGGCTACCCAGTTGCAATCCCTTAATGTCAGCAGCTTCTTGGCGTATGGTCTCAGACAACCCCAGTATTTCTCGAGCGCGGGGTAGTAATCGAGTGCCAGCGACAGTCAATTCTGCCTGTGACTTATTACGCTCAATAAGGCTAACTCCTAAATCTTCTTCGAGTTTTTTCAATGCGTGCGAAACAGCTGACTGACTAATACCTAATTGTTGGGCTGCCAAGGTAAATCCGCACAGCTCTGCAACGACCACAAATATTTCAAGTTGGCTAAACGTCATGATCTTTTGCTCATTTTACTATGACTTAACATTAGTGAAATACTATAGCACATATCAGGTTAACTCTTATATTGAGCGACATCATGCAACCAATTAGCAATACCTCTAACGACTTGGCTTTACCCTCTATCTGGCCAATCTATTTCAAACTTATCTTAGTCGCCTTACTGTGGGGCGGGACTTTTATCGCAGGGCGTTTACTGACGGAATCGCTTTCACCTTTAATGTCAGCGATAGGCCGCTTTGGTCTGGCAGTATTTATACTCATTTTACTCACTATAAAATTAGAAGGTAGGCTACCAAAGCTATCGCTCAGGCAGGTCGCGATCACTTTCACGCTCGGTCTTACTGGGATATTTACCTATAATCTGTTCTTTTTTACGGCGCTCTCTGAAATGCCAGCCTCTCGTACCGCTCTATTTGTTGCATTTAATCCTATCGCGACGGCGGTACTGGTTTCCCTTTTATATCGAGAAAAAATTTCATTGCAGATGTTGCTTGGGGTCTCTTTGGCGGTATTGGGCACACTAACCGTGATCAGTAATGGTCATCTACTTACCGTGATTCAAGACAGTGGTCAGGCTTTTGGCCGTGGTGAATTGTCAATGCTCTGCGCGGTAATCAGTTGGGCTATCTATACCGTCGTGGGACGGAAAGCGTTGCTTGGTTTATCACCTTTAGTGTCAACGACTTATGCCGCTATTTGGGGGTTGCTATTGCTATTAATGGTATGGTTGTTCAATCCAAACATGCAGGTGCTACCTGAGTTAAACTGGAAGATCGGTGCCGCTATTGGCTATTTGGCGGTATTTGGCACCGTTATTCCTTTTATTTGGTATTACCAAGGAATCAAAACGATTGGCGCGGCGCAAACGTCGGTTTTTACTAACTTTGTTCCGTTATTTGGTGTGTTGCTCGGCGCTTTGCTACTCAATGAGCAGATCTCCTCTTCGATGTTACTCGGTGGCGCGCTGGTGATAACTGGAGTAGTTTTGACAAATCGGCGTTAAGAAAGTGGTGAATACCCGCATATTGAAATGATAAATATCAAGCGGTGTCGATAATACCTTATTCAAACCCATAAGCCCCTTAGCTAGATAAAAATATGTGATCGAAAAAGCCTTTCAAGCTATGAAATATAAAGCTTGAAAGGCTTTTTTGTGTTTTCAGCATTAGGCTGCATAACTAAAATCTACCAAATGAATTTCTACGGGTTTGACAGCATAGGTTAAAAAACTAATAAATTGATTAGACATTAATAATTTTTAAAATGTTTTTTTAGAATTATTACAAAATATTTATTATTTATCACTTAAAGAATATAGGCAGTACAGAGGGTTTAATGGCACAGATTGATTCCAAATTGGAATGGACTTAGTTTCCTAATTATTAAAATTGAGTTAAGATCGGAAAAGAAAATAATGGTCATAGGTACTGGAGTGCTGTATGAGAAAATCTCTTCCATTTATGAGTTCTTTAGTATTTTTTGAAGCTTCAGCTAGGTTGGGGAGTTTTACTAAAGCCGCTAAAGAGCTCTGTGTTACGCAGAGCGCGGTTAGTAAAAAGATTGGACTTTTAGAAGAGAGTTTAGGCTTTGAATTATTTGCTAGGGAACCAAGACAGTTGATCCTGACTGAAGCTGGGGAGGAGTTTTACAATGAAACGAAAAGTGTTCTGCATCAAATGTATGAAAGCATTAATAGGATAAAAAGATATGCTGATACCAATACAGTTACTATTACCTGTACTCAGGCAGTGTCTCACTACTGGTTATTCCCTAGAATAACTCGCTTTAATCTAAAGCATCCAGATATTGCTATCAACATTTATGCATCTAATGCCATCACCGAAGCTACCTGCACCCAATTTGATCTGGGGATTTTAAATGGCACTGATGATTGGAAGGCTGATTTTCATAGTCATCTTCTATTTTTTGAAAGGATCTATCCGATATGCCAATACGAATACCCTATAGATAAACTATTGACTCCCGAGGAGATTCTGGACCAAAAATTGATTCACCTCGATCCTTCGGATTGGAAGTGGCCCACCTGGATTGATTGGTTTGCCAGTTTCGGCATTGAATTTAAGATTCCGAGTAATGCGCAGCTTTTCAATCAGGTAACCCTTGCTTTAGAAGCCTCTAGGCAGGGCATGGGCATCGGGCTTGGATGGGAGTTCATGACCGAACAAATGCTGGATAGACATGAATTGAAACGTGTCAGTGATGCATTTTATGCACCAAATATGGCTGACTTTCTGGTTTATAGGAAGTCAAGAGAGTTATCTGATGCAGCTAAGATATTCCGCGATTGGCTATTAGAAGACGTATCAGAATCTCAAGGGGATGCGATAACATTGGATAGTTTTTCCAGCAATTCATCATAGCCTACTTGTGTGCTAGCTTGCCGATATAAACAGTATTTTTATTGTTTTACCGTTTGCTAGATTTTAGTGCGATTCCAAATTGGCATGGGTGTGTTCGAAATATTCGTTTGTTACATAGAGAGAGACTCTCTAATATCACTCTAAATACTTATTCTGGAGTGAATAGATGAAAACATTAAAACGATTTCCTGCAGTGGATGGTTCACTGGGGTGGTACGAGAGCAGGCCAGTCCGACGAACTCATCCTGTTAAGCAGGTCACTAAAAATCAGTACTTTGATTATATTGTTGTTGGAGCAGGTTTTACCGGGTTATCAACAGCCGGCCGTTTAGCAGAACTTGAGCCTGATTCTAAAATAGCAGTTGTAGATGCGTTAATGGTAGGTCAGGGGACTTCTGGACGAAATGCTGGATTTATTATTGATCTTCCTCATAATTTAGATTCGAATGAGTCGAGTGTACTTGCCGATACTCATATTCGGGAATTGAATTGTTTTGCTATATCAAGATTGGATCAAATTCGACAAGAGCAAGGAGATAATGTTTACTGGAATCAAGCTGGTAAATATATGGCTGCTCATGAAGAAAAACACTTTAAAAATTTGGATTCTTTCACAAAAACATTAGATTCGATTAATTCAGATTACGAAATTGTGGAAGGGGCCGATTTAGAGTCTCGTCTCGGAACTGGATACTATAAGAAAGCTGTTTACACAAGTGGTAATGTCTTAGTTAATCCGGCTGCGTTAGTGGTTTCTGTTGCTAAAAACTTACCTGAAAATGTAAAAGTTTTTGAAAACTCAAAAGTTACATCAGTCGATTTTAATCTAAAAAAACTCTATTTTGATAATGGTGTATTGACTGCTAATACAATTATATTGGCAACTAATTCATTCACAGAAGAGTTCGGTGGCTGCAAAAATAAATTAGCACCTGTTTTTACCTACGCTAGCTTAACCAAACCACTAAATGAGGATGCACTTCATAAATTTAAGAAAGTTTCTCCATGGGGAGTTACTTCTGCCCACCCAGCTGGTACAACGGTTCGTTTTACATCTGACAACCGAATACTGATTCGTAATTCATTTGATGTTTTACCTGATTTGCTCAGTAATCAAAAAATGATTGATGAAGCTAAGGTACATCACCGCAGCTCTTTTATGGCACGTTTCCCTTCTTTGAACGCTATTCCCTTTGAATACAGTTGGGGAGGAATGTTGTGTATGACTATGAATCATGAACCTGTTTTTAGTGAGTCTTACCCAGGGGTTTATGCAATAGCTGCAATGAATGGTGTGGGTATAGCAAAAGGTACTTATCTTGGTTATTACATGGCAGAGATGATTAAGGGTAATAAAAGCGAGGATTTAGACTTTATTTTAAATAACTCCAATCCAAGCTGGGTGCCCCCCGATCCTTTCAAAACTATTGGAGCAAGAGTACGACTGTCGATTGAGCAGCGTACTGCCAAGGGCGAAAAGTAGCAAAATTAAAACCTGCCCCCTGCTGTCAAATCCGTACAGGTAAACTTGGAGATTTTAGTTATGCAGTCTGATGCTGAAAGCTAAACCGCATTTGTCTTGATGGGCTTTCTGGTGACACTAATCTATTAGCAGGCATTGGCTATCAAGGCATTGGCTATCAAGGCATTGTAAAGTTACATGAACAAACCTTCACTCCAGTTAAGAAACCTCGTGGTGGTCAATTGTTATAGAAATGCAAAATTAAACGCTACCTTATTAATTAAAGTCGCTAACTTGGAGTGAAAGCTTACGGGGAGTCAACGTGTTTAACCACAGAGGTCATCTTTTACTCTGATAAATATCTTCTTTATTGGAGCGTATTTTTATAAAAATATTACTCACTTTTAAAAGCTTGATTTTCTACCTCTTTGAAAAGCCAGTTTTTAAATGCTTGTACTCTTGGCAGCGCCGCGCATTCGGGGCGGTAAATAACATAATACGCCAAAGGCGATTCAAAATAAATATCAGGAAACAACCTCACTAACCGCCCAGCGGCTAGGTCATCTTTAGCCATTACACTGCGCGCTAATGCTACACCGTGGCCGTCAATTGCTGATTGCAGTACGGCAGCAGAGTTATTGATTTGAATGCTTTTAGTGATCAGAGGACCTGTAACACCGGCTTTTTTTAACCATGATGACCACGACGGAAAACTGGTATGGGCATCCATTGATTGATCGTGTATCAGGGTTTCGTTCAATAATTTATCAGTCGTGGTGAAGCGGGTTGGATCTTCTAGAAGTGTAGGTGAGCATACTGGGTATACTTCTTCATCCATTAGTTTTTCTGCGCCCAAGCCTTGCCAATTACCTATGCCAAAGCGTATGCCTATATCTATACGCTGAGAAGCAAAATCAACCGGTTTTAAATTTGTATTTAAATTTACATTGGTTTGCGTACAAATGGCTTGAAAGTGATGAAGCCTAGGCAATAACCACTTAGCAGCAAAGGCAGGGCTTACTGCAACCGTTAATACGCCGCTTATGGCATTGTCTTTTAAAATATCTAGCCCTTGGGCTAATTTATCAAATCCTTCTTGTATCAATGGCAGGGCACTTTGCACAGTTTCGGTCGTTATAAGCCGTGTTTTACCAGAGCTCATTCTGTGAAACAGCGGCGTGTCGAGCCACTCTTCTAATGTCTTTACCAGTTGCCCAACCGCTGCGGGAGTTACGTTTAGCTCGTTAGCAGCCGCTGAAAAACTCTGATGTCGTGCGCTGGCTTCAAAAGCTTTTAATGCATTGAGATGTATAGGTGATTTCATACGGTAAACTTTTTCTTTATTGACGGCTCAGATTATCTCGTTTGTTAAACAAAGTAAATAAGTTAAAAATACCTCCTAAGCCAAACAACTCGTCAACTGCTTGAAAGGCAATTTGATATTTTGTTTTATTGATACAACTAATGCAGCGCGAATGGGCGCTTGGAGAAATAATGATGACTAAGCAATTTTCAGGTAAAAAATTACTCGTTATTGGTGGTACTAGCGGAATGGGATTTGAAACGGCTCGTTTGATCTTAGAGCAAGGCGGACAAGCCGTTATTGTCGGTCACCGTAAAGAAAAAGCCCAAGCGGCAAAAGAGCAACTATCATCTTTAGGTATTGTAGAGGTTTTAACAGCCGATTTAACGAGCGATGAAAGCGTGCAAAACTTAATTAATACTATTTCGCAAGATCACGCAGACATAGATTTACTGGTTAATGCCGCTGGGGTTTTTGCCCCTAAACCATTTTTAGAGCACGAAGCAACTGATTACGATAAGTACATGCAAATTAACCGCGCATTATTTTTTATTACTCAAAAGGTAGCCGCTAATTTAATCTCAGAAAAACGCTCTGGCGCCATTGTAAATATAGGGTCTATGTGGGGCAAGCAAGCCATTGCTGCTACACCATCTTCAGCGTATTCGATGGCAAAAGCGGGCTTACATGCGCTAACTCAGCATTTAGCAATGGAATTAGCGGCCCATAATATTCGCGTTAATGCGGTATCGCCAGCAGTTGTACAAACGCCAATTTATGAAGGGTTTATCCCGAAAGCAGAAGTAAACGATGCTCTGCAAGGCTTTAATAGCCTTCACCCAATTGGCCGTATAGGTACGTCACAAGATGTGGCAAACACTATTGCATTTTTATTAAGTGACAAAGCGGCTTGGGTAACGGGTGCTGTGTGGGATGTTGATGGTGGCGTAATGGCAGGACGCAACTAATAGCAATGGAGCAGAGTGTTTTTTTATGATGCTCACGCACAATTAAAAAGCGCTTAATGAGCGAAAGTTTAAAGAGCAATAACATACTGTTATTGCTCTTACTTCATTTAGGTTGGATAAATGCGAGTCAACTCATCAGATTTTTTACAGTAAGCCTCTCTGCTATCAATTAAATATAGTTGGTAAACAACATCTCAAGTTGGGGTCGAGCGAGTAATGTTATACAGAATAGGCGGTAAAAAAGCCAGCGCAACGAGCATGGTACGCTACGCGTCAGAGTCCACTTTTCCATGCCATGCTGACCCTATAATGGCATAATAAATTTGAACGATGGATGGATTTGATGGCAAGGGTCAGTTTATGTGTCACCATACCACTCGTACTTTAGCTTAGAAACTGGTTGATATGCTCACCAATTTCATCAGGCTTCTCATCAATCAACCAATGAGCGACATCTTTGATCCAGACAAGCTCTGCGTTTGGAATCGCTTCTGCCAGCTTTGGTGCATATTCCGGTTTTTGGAAAGGGTCTTTATCACCCCACATGATGAACGTCTGATGTGGAAGGTTACTAAGTTCGTCAGTAATAGCCTGAGTATATTCTTTGTTCAACCGTCTGAGATTGCGAAAAAAGGCATGCTTGCCATCTTCAGTTGACCAAGGTTCAAGATACATCTCAATAAGCTCATCCGTCATGACGCTCTTATCATATACACCTTTTGGTAGGAAGCCTCGCATCATGCTTAAAAAGTCCTCTAAACTCATCTCCGACTCAGCACCAGGTTCCTGTAAAGGCTCAAAATCTGGGATAGGCCATGAATCGAAGCAGATGCTATCTATCAAAACAAGCTTTCGAACTTTCTCTGGATAATTGACAGCTATCAACTGAGCAACACCTCCACCAATATCATGCCCAACAATATCTGCTTGCCGTGCACCTAAGGCATCCATGAGCTTTACAATTATGTTGCTTTGCGCATTAATAGACACATCTGCGCTTTTCGGTTTTGCAGATTTCCCATAATTGAGAAGGTCGGGAGCGATGACCCGATGTGTTTTTGCAAGTTGTGGAATAATATTTCGCCACATGAGGCTATTTGTTGGAATCCCGTGCAGCAGGATTATTGGACTACTTGAACCCTGTTCCAAAAATGCAATCTTATGCCCGTCAATGTAGGTATGGTTTTCTGTTATTTGGGTGCTCATAGCATCCTCCTAAAGATGAATATCAATGATCGTGAGATCATCCTACGGAAAGGGGAGACAGTTTTTGTCAGCTAAGACAAGCCAATAACCGACCCTAACGTTATAATAGTAATGTGAAGGAATTCCTCAGGAAGTATATGGTCTCAGTGATCAACGGCAACATGGCTATCAAAAGCATCACAAACTGTGTACGGACTTTTATTTATAAAAATCTTGGTCTCATCACACTGTTCATTCTTCGCGCTTAGTCAAAATCTTAATGAAACGGCTTTATTGAAATAACGCGACTCTACCAAAAACTGTCGTACTGAAGGTCGTACTGAAGTTAGATAAACCAACCTGATGAAAGTGATATTAATCATACATCAATAACAAAAGTATTATGGCTTCGGCCGTTATAGGTTTGTACCTCAACCGTTGGTAGTTTGTTGAAAGGTGTGAGAGATTTATAGTGTTAAGGCCTAGCTTAGATTTAGAAAACGATCTCCAGTCCTAGCCACGGCAATAGATATCGAAATTAAAAACCTTGATATTGAGAAGAAAAAATTAGCAGATACCGTCAAATCTGAGCAAACTGCTAAGCCGATTACTTCAGGAACGACTCAAACAATATTTTATATCTTAAAACGACAGATTAAATTGAGGAGTTATGCTGTGTTTTTCGGAGATACAGCGGCATATGTGAGGCCTTCGTACTCCGTTGAAACACGAGTACCGCCACCTACTTCAAGTGTCTGAGCAATATTGGTCAGTGAGCCGATGATGGCGGTGTTTCCAGTCGCACGCGCAAACTCGCAAGCCGCTGCAACTTTTGGTCCCATAGAGCCCGCAGGAAGATCAAGCTCACTTAAAGCATCTGGATGCGCCTGCAAGATGCTTCGTTGTTTGTCAGTCCCAAAGTCTGTATAAACATACGCCACATCCGTGGCAATCACCAATAACTCACATTCAAGGCTACGGGCAAGTAAGGATGCGCACAAATCTTTATCGATTACTGCCTCGACCCCTTGCAAACAGCCATCTTCATCAAATGCCGTTGGGATACCACCTCCGCCTGCACAGATCACAATCGCGCCTTTTTCAAGGAGCCACTGTATGGGTTTTAGCTCAAATATCTTTTTGGGCTTAGGGCTTGCAACCACTCGCCTAAAGTATTGACCATCGGCTTTAACAATCCAGCCTTTTTGCGCACTTAGCTTTTCTGCTTCCTCTTTTGAGTATACAGGGCCAATAGGCTTGGTTGGGTTGTTAAAAGCAGGGTCTTTACGGTCGACTTCTACTTGAGTGAGTAGGGTGGCAATGGATGAGTCTCTCGGCAGGACATTCCCAAGCTCTTGCTCGATGATGTAGCCAATCATACCTTCCGTTTCTGCGCCCAAAACGTCTAATGGATAAGTATCGACTTCAGTGTAAGCCGCTCCTTGCAACGCAAGCAAACCGACTTGGGGGCCATTACCGTGAGCAATGACTAACTCGTTACCCTCCGTGATCTTACTGATTTGTTCAACGGCCGTCTTGATGTTTTGGCGTTGGTTGTGAGCAGATAACGGCTCTCCACGTTTTAATAAAGCATTACCACCTAAGGCAATTAGTAACCTCATGATATTTTCCTACGCATTATCTTCAGTTAACGTTATATCAGTAGCCCACGCTGCTAATGTTATAAATTAGATATTACCAAGCGCAGAAACCAGAACGGCTTTAATCGTATGCATACGGTTTTCGGCTTGCTCAAATGCGATGTTGTAAGGGGATTCAAATACCTCTTCGGTCACTTCGATACCGTCTGCGAGCTGTGGGTATTTTTCAGTGATTTTTTTACCAACCTCGGTATCTGAGTTATGAAAAGCGGGCAAACAATGCATAAACTTCACTCTTGGATTGCCAGTGGCTTTTATCAGATCCATATTGACTTGATAAGCCATTAGCGCATCGATTCGCTCCGCCCAGCTCTCAATAGGCTCACCCATCGATACCCATACGTCGGTATGAACGAAATCAACGTCTTTTGCCGCCGTTTTTACATCTTCGGTGATGGTAAGACGGGCACCTGATTCTTTGGCAAAGTCTGCACAAGTGGCCAAAAAGTCTGCTTCAGGCCACAAATCTTTAGGGGCACAAAGGCGTACGTCCATACCCATCTTAGCGCCCATTAAATATAATGAGCGGCCCATGTTATTACGCGCGTCACCAAAATAAGCATACTTAATCTGATGGGTTGATTTGTCAGTATGCTCACGCATGGTCATTACGTCTGCTAGCATTTGTGTGGGATGAAACTCATTCGTTAGGCCGTTAAAGACAGGAATATCCGCATATTCTGCTAACTCATTGACAATCTTTTGACCGAATCCGCGATACTCGATGGCATCATACATACGGCTCAACACACGAGCAGTGTCTTTCATGCTCTCTTTGTAGCCGATCTGTGATGAGTTTGGGCCAATAAACGTCACATTGGCACCCTGATCATATGCCGCTACTTCAAAAGCACAACGAGTGCGGGTTGAGGTTTTCTCAAAGATTAGCGCAATGTTTTTGCCCAAAAGATGCTTTTGTTCTGTGCCTGAGTATTTCGCTCTTTTTAGGTCACGAGCCATATCCAAAAGATAAGTAAGCTCGCGTTCACTATGATGCATAAGGCTCAGCAGATCACGGTTGTGAAGATTGAAACTCATGATAATTCCTTAATTTTTAGTGTTTGTTTATTTTGAATGGACTATCACTGTATTTGGCACCGCTATGAGCAGGTAAGATTCAACATGCTCTAGGGTGTGTCTTCATCTCAAAACTGGAGATAAAAATGAGATAAATTGCCGTCAAACAAGAAAAATAGTGTCGGTAATATCGAGATATTGCCCCGCTATTTGACGATGTTTGGCAAAATTCAGCCATTTCTAACCCAGTTAGATGACACTCGTTTGAATTGAGGATATGCCCTAATCCGTTGAATCGCGAATGATAGGGCAAGTCATGCAGTGACCACCACCACGTCCACGGCCCAGCTCGGAGCTTGGAATCGTAATCACTTCAATGCCTTGTTTGCGCAGTAACGTATTGGTATAAGTGTTGCGGTCATAAGAGATGACAACGCCTGGCTCAAGGGCAAGGACATTGTTACCATCATCCCATTGCTCACGCTCAACTTCGTAGCTATTGCCGCCTGTTTCGACCACTCTTAATTTATCGACCCTTGCGGCTTCTTCTACCACTTTCAAAAAGTGTCTGTCATCTTCGCGCACATCTATACCGTGTGGCTTGCTTTCGTCAGGACGAATATGAAAGGTCGTAATATGATCTGTCACTGCCGGAAACACGTTGACCAAATCAATGTCGCAAAACGTAAATACAGTATCCAAATGCATCGCAGAACGTTGCTTAGGTAGGGCCGCTACGATGACATGGTCAACCGAACCATCGATGAATAAAGTTTTGGCCAGTCTGGTAATCGCTTGTTGTGACGTTCGCTCACCCATACCAATCAGCACGGTTTTGTTGCCGATAGGCATGACATCACCACCTTCTAAGCTACAGCCGCTTAAATCTTCTTCAGTATCATCCATCCAAATTTTGAAATCAGCCCCTTTAAAGTCTGGGTGAAATTTATAAATAGCAGAAATAAGAAGCGTTTCTTGCTGGCGAGCGGGCCAGTACATCGGGTTGAGCGTCACACCGCCATATATCCAATTTGAAGAATCGCGAGGAAACTGAGTATTGGGCAGTGGTGGCAATACAAACTCAGTCGTACCTGACAGTGCGGATAATTTTTTGAGTGACGCCCCAATATCATTCGGTAACTCTTCAGTGGTGACACCGCCAATTAAAAATGAGGACAGTTTCTTGTGCTCAAGTTTGGTCAACCAATCTCTCACTTCGCCAGCTAATAAAGTACCGACATGATTATCAGTGATTTTATGATCCATAATCCACTGCATGGCATCACTATTATCAAGGGTTTGTGCGAGCAGTTGATGCATCTCAACCACCTCAATATCGCGATCTCGCATCTTTGTGACCATATCATAATGATCACTTTTGGCCTTGCTAACCCACATGACATCATCAAACAATAAATCATCGCAGTTTTGCGGTGTCAGTCTTTGATGGGCAAGACCTGGAGAACACACCATAACTTTGTGTAATTTACCGACTTCTGAATGAACACCTAAAGATTTGTCAGACATTTTTGTATCCTTATGCGGTTTGGGTGCGATTATCTCACCACTGTTTAGAGGACGAACAATCTAAAAAAGCAACTGATGTGACGATTACGACGAACGGATTTTCTGGTGATTACAACGGTATGTCGTTTTATTTAATAGGGTCACTACAAGCTTAACGTACCGCTGTAGAGGCCATAGGCTGCATAGATGGCACTGACAGTAATGACTGCCAGCACCACTTTTTCGGCTGTATTGAACAGCTGATGCTTGTGCTCTCTGCGTGCTTTTATATAGAGAACCACACCAGGAAGATACAACAAAGCAGATAGTAAAAAGTATTGAATACCAGCGGCATACAACAGCCAAATACTATAAAACAGCGCGGTTACCCCAATAATAATATCTTTTGTGGCACTCTCGGATGGTTTGTAGCCCTCTTTGCGATAGGCCACCAAAAATCCATAGGCAGCAGAAAAGAAATAGGGAATCAAAATCATGGAAGTGGACAGATAAAAAATATTGTTATACGTGCTTTTACTAAAGTAGGTGATGACTAAGAATAGCTGTGTCGCTGCAGAAGACACCAATAGTGCATTTACCGGTACATCAACGGCATTTGTCTTATAAAAGAACCTCGGCATGGTTTCGTCTTTGGCGGCAACGAATAAAACTTCGGCACAAAATAGCGTCCAAGCCAATAAACCACCGAGTAGCGAGACGACCAAACCTACTGATATAAAGGTCGCGCCCCACGGGCCAACGGCATACTCTAGCAAATAAGCCATCGACGGGTTTTTCATCGCTGCCAGCTCAGGGAGGGATCTAACACCCATCGCTAAAAAGTTAACCAGCATTAATAGCACTAACGTAAAAATGAACCCCAATACGGTGGCTTTGCCAATATCAGAGCGTTTTTTGGCGCGTGCAGAATAGACACTAGCCCCTTCAATACCAATAAATACCCATACCGTCACCATCATCATGTTTTTAACTTGATCAGGAACTGACCCTAGATCCGTCTCTCTGCCCCAAAAGTCGCTATTAAAAAGATCCATATTAAAGACCGTAAAAATAATGACAATAAAGGTGAACAACGGTATCACTTTGGCGATCGTAATTAACGTATTGACTGAGGTAGCCGTCTGGATACCTTTGGTAATCATGAAGTTGTATGCCCACAATAATACAGAGGCACCCACCAATGCAGTTAGGGTATTACCATCTCCAAACACATTAAAAAAATAACCCAGCGTACTAAATATCAGCACGTAGTAACTGACGTTGCCCAACCAAGCAGAGAGCCAGTAGCCCCATGCAGAGTTGAAGCCCATATAGTTACCAAAGCCTGCCTGCGCGTAGGCATAAACCCCACTGTCAAGTTCAGGCTTGCGATGTGCTAAATTTTGGAACACGAAGGCAAGCATCAGCATGCCGATGCCAGTGATGATCCAACCAATCAAGGACGCACCAGGGCTTGCGGTTTCAGCGATGTTTTGCGGTAATGAAAAGATACCACCGCCTATCATAGAGCCTACGACAAGGGCAATGAGTGCAGTAAAGTTTAGATTTTTCTCGGATGGATTATGCGTTGTTTCAGACATGGTGACGACCTTTTACTCTCTGATTGAGAAATATATGAAAGCAACAAAATAGATATGGCCTTGAAGAATACTTAAAAACATTGTTTAATATATGAAAACCCCATAATATTAGCATGGATTATTATACATTTGCTAGATGAATGATTTTTGCTTGTAATTTCTATGTGTCTATATCAACCAAACAGCCGTGATATTTGACGGAAAAGGTATTTTTCACGGCAGTATTTTTTGTAAAAGCTATAACTCAGATAGGCTAAAGCTCATAAGGTTAGATTTTGTGGAACGTATGATGATTGAGAATAGATTCAGTTTCTGATGGTTTATTAAGGTGGTATCGAGTACCATAACCACAATAAAATTATGGATTTATTGGTATTTCTGACTAGGTCGTGTCCTAATCGGCCCAATATCCGATGAATCAACTGTATTGCCGAACACCTTATATACCTCACTCAGCATCCTGCATTAGCGTAGAAAGTGTCTTGTACTCACAAAGCGCTAATATTGCCCGTCATGGTGATCGACACGAGGTGTGCTTGATCTGATTTCCTACACTCAACACGCCCTATACTAAAAATCATTAAAATTTTTAAATTGAGGACATGCCCTAATACGGTTAAAAGACGTATGGGTTGGTTATTTTTTGTTTTATTTCCGCATATAAATAATATATAGGAACCGTTATGAAAAAAGCATGGGTTTTGATTCTATTGCTTGTCGTGGCCGCCGCTGCTGGTTGGTATTACTGGCAACAGCAGCAGCTTGCACAAGCCCTGCCGCTAGGAATAGTCAGCTCAAACGGTAGATTGGAGCTTGAGCGGTTTGATATTGCTAGCCTTTATCCAGGCAGAGTCGAGCAAATGCTGGTGGCGGAAGGAGAGGATGTCGAAGTCGACCAGCTGCTTGTGAAGCTGTCTTCCTCTCAAAGCGAAAGTCAGTTAGTGGCAGCACAGGCAACCGAGCAGCGCGCACATGAAATGGTGTCGCAGGCACGGGCGGGTCGTAAGCAAGGAGAGCAGGCAATGGCGCGTGCCAACGCCCAAATTAATGCGCAGATTGAACAGCAAAAAATAGCCAAAATGGAGTTGGATAATGCTCGCAAGATGCGCCGCGAAGATTTGGTGTCAGATTCAGAGGTGACCAAACGCCAAGCGGCATACAATGGCGCGGTTGCGGTCGTGCAGGCGGCGAGAGCAGCGTACGCAGAAGCGCAGGCAGCTGTTCAACAAATTGACGCTCAAGTAGCGGAAGCAAATGCTGGCGTCAATCAGGCCAAAGCTCAAGAAAAATCTGCCGCTTCGATGAATGACGATATGTTGATACGCAGTCCTAAAGCGGGCCGTGTGGAATACCGAATTGCCGAGGTTGGTAGTGTGATTGCAGCAGGCAGCAAAATGGTCAGCCTGCTAGACACAGAAGATGTGTCTATGACTCTTTTTTTACCTAACGGGCAGATGAGTGGCTTACAAGTTGGTAATGACGCGAGAGTCGTGCTGGATGGTCTGGATAGTGTGTGGCCCGCAAAAGTCTCGTTTATTGCATCACAAGCACAGTTTACACCCAAGTCAGTGGAAACACAGAACGAGCGCGAAAAGCTCATGTTTAAAGTGCGTATCAAGTTACCTGTAGCAATAGCCAAAGAATACAAAGGTCTACTCAAAGGCGGCATGACAGGTAATGGTTATGTACGTAGCAATACCGACGTAGTATGGCCGAGTAATCTTGCTATAAACCTTCCCAAAAAAGGCCAATCCTAGTTTCTCACGTTCGAGTATGACAGCAGAAAATGAGGTCATAAATTATTCAGAGGGTTTTACAACCGAAGAGTTATCTTTATGAATAAATTAACGATACAAACTGAGAGATAACGTATGGATAGCCAACATACCGCCGTTGAAATTAACACTGTTTCGCATACATATGGCAAGACGGTTGCTCTTGATAATATTTCCCTAAATATTTTACAAGGGAGCACCGTTGGGCTAATTGGTCCTGATGGTGTCGGAAAATCAACGTTGTTGTCTCTTATTGCAGGGGTCAAGGTCATTCAAAATGGCTCCGTGCAAGTATTCGGTAAGGATATGGTAGAAAAATCTGCACGTGAGGCGCTGTCAAAACATATCGCCTTTATGCCACAAGGCTTAGGGCATAATCTTTATCCAACCCTGTCGGTATATGAGAATGTGGAATTTCATGCGCGACTGTTTGGATTGAATGCACATGAGCGCCATGTACGAATAGCCCGTTTGCTTGAGGCAACTGGGTTAGCACCATTTCCTGATCGTGCGGCTGGCAAGCTATCAGGCGGAATGAAGCAAAAACTGAGCTTATGCTGTGCATTGGTGCACAATCCTGACTTACTGATTCTGGATGAGCCAACCACAGGGGTAGACCCTTTATCACGCCGTCAATTCTGGTCATTAGTGGCCTCGCTACAAGCTGAACGTCAAGAGATGACGGTCATCGTGTCGACAGCCTATATTGATGAAGCCAAAAATTTTGAATACCTGCTAGCGATGGATGATGGCAAGCTCTTAGCCAATCAGCGGACGCAAACCGTTATGACAGAGCTGAATGTCACGTCACTTGAAGAAGCCTACATTAAGCTATTGCCACCAGAGAAACAAACGAATGCAGGCGCGTTGGTTATCACGCCATTTGTCCCTGATCCTGATGCACCGCCCGCTATTGAGGCAAAAAACCTAACCAAGCGTTTTGGAGACTTTACAGCGGTTGATAATGTCAGCTTTCGTATTGAGAAAGGTGAGATTTTTGGTTTTTTAGGCTCTAACGGTTGTGGCAAATCGACCACGATGAAAATGCTGACTGGATTGATTGATAAAACAGAGGGTTCAGCCAAACTGCTGGGTCAATCTATCGATGCAAATGATATAGCGACAAAAATGCGTGTCGGTTATATGTCGCAGTCTTTCTCGCTTTATGAAGAGTTGAGCGTACGTCAAAACTTAGAGCTGCATGCAACCCTTTATCAAATAGAAGGAGAGCGTGGACAGCAAGCTGTAAAGGATGCATTAGATAAATTTGACCTCAGTGCCGTGGCGGATACAGCGCCAGCCTCGTTGTCACTGGGTATCCGCCAACGATTACAGCTAGCAGCGGCTTGTCTGCATCATCCCGAAGTATTGATTTTGGATGAGCCAACCTCAGGCGTCGATCCTGGTGCTCGTGATATGTTTTGGCGACAGCTATTGACGCTTTCACGAGAAGATAAAATCACGATATTTATTTCTACTCATTTTATGAATGAGGCCAGTCGATGCGATCGTATCTCTTTTATGCATCGTGGTCGCGTGCTGGTCGTTGGTACACCGACAGAGCTGACACATAATAAACAAGCGGAAGATCTCGAAGAAGCCTTTGTAGAGTATCTGCTCGAAGATGAAAAAAATGACACTGAACCCACCAGCCAAAACGACACGACTGAAAATACACCAGCAGAATCAGCGATCATAGCGTCTGAACCTGATAGTCAAACCGACAAAACCGACACGCTTAAGTATTGGTTTACCACTGTTTGGACATTTGCCACGCGTGAATCTAAAGAGCTATTACGCGATAAAATCAGGCTGTTCTTTGCTATCGTTGGGCCCATTATTTTGATGGTCATGACCGGTTGGAGTATCTCTTTCGATGTGCACGATTTACCGTATACGATACTGGATCAAGATCACTCTGCACAAAGTCGACAGTTGACGGAGTACTTTTCGGGCTCAGAATATTTTACATCTACGTCACCCGTAGACTCTATAAAGGCTGCTGAATACGCGCTTAGAAGCTCTGAGACGAAATTGGTTATTGATATTCCAGTGGATTATGGACGTGATTTATTGGCCAATAGACAACCAGAAGCGAGCTTTTATATTGATGGGACAGTGCCATTCAATGCGGCCAATATTGAGGGCTATGTAGGAGGGATTATGAGGATATATATCAAAGACCTTCTTCAAGATACTGGCTTGCCTATCGACTTAGACCCTGCCGCTGAAGTGGTTCCACGCTTTATGTATAACCAAGATTTCAAAAGTGTGAACGCGGTCATTCCCAGTGTGCTAATGATGATACTCATGTTGATTCCGGCAATGATGACCACGCTGGGTGTGGTGCGTGAGCGCGAAGTTGGCTCGATATCAAACCTTTACACATCACCAGCCAGTGTGCCTCAATACCTACTTGGAAAACAGCTGCCTTATGTCGTTCTGGGACTGATAAATTATCTCATACTTGTGCTCATGGCCATATTTTGGTTTAAAGTGCCCATAAAAGGCTCTTTTTTGGCGATGTCTTTTGGCGCATTGCTGTTGGTCTATGTGTCTACAGGACTGGGGCTGCTTGTGTCTAGTTTGGTTCGTACACAGGTTGCAGCGCTGTTTGTCACCGCCATCGTCACTCTGATACCCACCATTAACTACTCTGGGTTGTTGTACCCGCTCTCTAGTATGGACGGCATCGCTTATGCCATTGGGGTCGGGTTCCCCGCATCTTGGTATCAGCGTATCAGTATTGGCGGGTTTACTAAAGGACTGAGTTGGTCCAGTTTTTTGACGGAGTACATGGTTTTGACCGCCTTTGCCTTGGCATTTATCACATTTGCCTCTATTTTCCTGAAAAAGCAGGAGGTATAAGTGCAGACTTTTAAAAATATCTGGACATTAACCATCAAAGAATTACGCAGTCTGTTTGGAGACAAGATACTGTTCCTCATGATTGGCTTCGTGTTCTCTGTCACTATTTATACTGTGGCAGAAGGCATCAATACGGATGTACGTAATGCGCCTGTAGGTATTATAGATTTAGACCGTACAGCCCTGACCAGACAAATTCGAGATGCTCTACAACAACCTTACTTTCTGCCTCCTGTCGATGTGAAACGTGAAGATGTCGATGAGTTGATGGACAAAAGCAAGCTTATTTTTGTGCTGGAGTTTCCCCCTGGGTTTGAACGGGATGTGCTGGCTGGACGAAAACCGCAAGTTCAGCTGTTAATTGATGCCACCACTATGACTCAAGCAGGTATTGGGCAAGCCTATATTCTCCAAATATTTAATCAGGAAGTGAGTAATTTTTTAAAACAAGCCGATCCACCGTTATTGGTCAAGCCAGTACTGAACATGATATTTAACCCAAACGGAGACAGCTACTGGTACACACCAGTTATGGAAGTCTGCAATATGATTGCGCTCTTGGCAATAGGGTTGTCTGGTGCTGCCGTTATCCGTGAACGCGAACGTGGCACCATCGAGCATCTCTTGGTGATGCCCGTTAATACAACAGAAATCGTGATTTCAAAAATACTTGCCAATAGCTTGGTGATTTTATGTGCCTCCATGTTATCGATGGTTTTTGTGGTCCAGTATCTGCTCGGTATTCCCATTAACGGGTCGCTGCTTTTATTCGGTAGTGGTGTGGTCGTGTATCTGTTCTCCATATCTTCTCTCGGCATTATGCTATCAACCATGGCACCGAGTATGCCGCAGTTTGCCTTATTGATGTTGCCCGTTTTGGTTGTATCGTTACTCTTATCTGGCTCTATAGCGCCGCGCAGCAATATGCCCGAAGCGGCACAAATGATAAGCGAGTATTGGCCCACGACTCAGTTTGTCAGCTTTACTCAAAATGTTTTATTCCGTAATGCTGGCTTGGACATTGTTTGGCCTGAGCTATTAGTCATGACAGGTATCGGTGTCGTGTTTCTTATTTTTGCTTTAGTACGATTTAAAGCGATGCTTGAAAAGCTAGAATAATGTGCAAAACAGACTGGCCCAATTTGGCTCAATCAAAACCAGTCATACGTATACCGATATCCTAGGATAGCTTCTATAAGACGTCCTAGGGCGTGTTTGATATTCGACTATGGCCCTAAATTAAAAATAATGATAGAGAATATAAGGAGAAGAAGCGCATGTTTCCATTATCCAAAATTGTGAGTTTGGGAGCATTGGTCTTGATCTTAAGCGCCTGCCAAAGCACACAGGTTGTACGCCAAAGTGACATTTCTATTCCGACGACATTTGACGAAAACAAAGCGGCGAAGGGCAGTCCAGAAATTAGCCACTGGTGGCGACAATGGCAAGATCCGTTATTGAGTCGCCTAATAGAGCAAGGCTTACAAGACAGCCCCGATATCCGCATCGCTGAAAGTCGTTTTGCAGAAGCAGTGGCAATCAGTCGTCTTGCCACTGCTGATCTTGGGCCACAAGCTGGCGTCAATGCTTCAGCGGGCCTTATAAATGGTTCGGCTCATCTGTCTGCAAATGACAACCTCAGTCGTCTATTGGGTGCTAGTACAGCGATGCTAGAGACGCACCAAGATATAGACAGCAGTCATGCTAATGCGGGATTCTCTGCTGCGTGGGAGCCCGATATATTTGGCAGAAAACAAAGTGATGCTGATGCCGCCCGTTATGCGGCGTTGGGTGTACAAGAAAAAGTATATGGCGCGCAAATGCTACTGGCAGCTCAAATTGCTGATCACTATTTTCAAGCCCGTGCTGCCCAGCAGCGTGAAGTCATTACCGCTCGCAATGTAGAGATATTGACGCGCTTTGAGCGATATATAAAAGGGCGTTTTCAAGCGGGTCAAGTCACCATGTATGAAGTCAATAATGTCCAAAGTAAGCTCAATGCCATGCGTGCGAAAAAAAGCACAATCGATGCAGAATATGCCACACACGTACGTAGCATAGCCGTACTTATCGGGCAAGTACCGCAAGGTTTTGAGCTGCCTTCTACGACTGTAAACATTCTCAATCATCAACCGAGTGCACCCAGTGGCCAAACGCCCCAAGGGTTGCTAGAACGTCGTCCAGATCTGCGTGCCTATGGCGCACAAGTCAATGCCTATTCTGCCAAACTGGCAAGTGCCAAAGCTGATCTGCTGCCACGTTTTTCCATTAGTTTTTTAGGTCAAGGCGGGCGTATTGACGTTGACAGTGATGTGCCAGATTTGAAAGGTTGGGGCAGTATATTGAGTGTGGGTATACAGGTTCCCATTTTTACAAATGGTCGGATTGAGGCCAATATCGAAAGCGCAGACGCTCGATTGCAAACGGCGCTGCTACAGTATGATCGAAGGCTACTGCTCGCGCTTGGTGAGGTAGATAATACTTATCAAGCACATCAGGCGCTCGCGCAGCAACAAAAATTGCTAGATACGGCCTATCAGCAGTCTGCCAAGCGTGCCAGCGATGCCGAAAAACTGTTTCGTTATGGTTATCAAACGTTAGATGAAGCTCTGACAGCGCAGCTCGACTCGGAACAAATACAAGAAAACTTGATTTACTCGCAGCTTGCTCGAGCACAAATGCTACTGAACCTTTATAAATCACTAGGAGGAGGATGGGGAGAGGATGTCACTGTGGAGGCATCGTAAATTCAGATAGCTTATGAGTGATCTATGTTGAAAAAACTGTAGAACTATCACCAAGACTACCAAACAACATTCGAAGCCATCAGCGATATCACTAAAAATGCAGTTTAGTTATTATCGTCTGGTTGCGTAACTATGATTTTCCAAGTTAATGCCTACAAATATAGCCCATAATTTAGTTAGTTAATTTAAATATTTATTTAAGATAAATATTACTTTGTTTAACAATAACATAACTTTCATATAAATTTAACTTAACAATAAGGCAACATATTCTAAACTTGCAAAGGTATCTAATATTTATAGGTCGACACACACAATGATTTTTCAATCATATAAAGGAACGTTAGATTATGCCTTTACACAACCGAAATCAGATAGATCCTATTAGCGAAGACGTTTATGAAGACCCAATGAGTAATACGCTACTCAATAAATTTCAATTGCCTCAAAACAGTACCCAGCCAGAAGTTGTTGCTCAGTTTATAAAAGACGAGCTACTTCTCGATGGCAATGCCAAGCAGAATCTGGCTACATTTTGTACGACATGGATGGAAGATGAGGTTCATGACATCATGGACTTATGTGTCGATAAAAATATGATTGATAAGGATGAATATCCACAGACTGCTGAAATGGAAGCGCGTTGTGTTCATATCTTAGCGGATCTATGGAATAGCCCACAAGCTCATACGACTCTTGGTTGCTCAACTACTGGCTCATCAGAGGCTTGCATGCTTGGCGGATTAGCCATGAAGTGGCGTTGGCGTCAAAAACGCGAAGCAGCAGGATTAGATGCCTCAAAGCCCAATTTGGTCGTTGGGCCAGTACAGATTTGTTGGCATAAATTTGCGCGGTATTTTGATGTTGAGCTTCGTCAAATTCCACTTGAAGGTAATGAGGTTAGTACCAATCCCGAAAAAATAAAAGACTATGTTGATGAAAATACCATTGGTGTCATTCCTACCTTAGGGGTGACTTACACTTGTGTGTATGAAGACGTCGCTGCGATGGCAAAAGAGCTAGATGATATTCAAAGCGAAAAAGGATGGGACATACCTATTCATGTAGATGCCGCTTCGGGTGGATTTATAGCGCCCTTCATTCAACCTGAACTTGAGTGGGATTTTCGTATCGATAGAGTAAAGTCTATCAATGCGAGTGGTCATAAATACGGTTTGGCACCACTAGGTGTCGGCTGGGTAGTTTGGCGCTCAGAAGAAGACTTGCCAGAAGATTTGATATTCTATGTAGATTATCTAGGTGGAAACATGGCAACCTTTGCGCTTAACTTTTCTCGACCAGGTGGTCAAATTGTCGCGCAATACTATAATTTTTTACGATTAGGCTTTGAAGGTTATAGAGGTGTTCAACAAGCCTGTGTAGATACCGCTCAATGGTTAGCAGACGAAATCTCAAAGTTAGGTCCGTTTGAGATGTTTTATGATGGACGAGGTGGTTTACCTGCCCTTAGTTATACCCTAAAAGAAGGAGACTGGGGTTTCAATCTCTATGATTTATCTGACAAGGTTCGTCAACATGGTTGGCAAATAGCCTCTTATCCACTACCAAACGATCGTCAGGACACCGTCATTCAACGTATTCTAATTCGTCATGGTATCAGTCGAGATATGGCCGCGTTGTTATTACGTGATATTAAAGCCGCTGTTGAATACTATAAAGCGCATCCAGTTTCCCATTCTAGCTCTACTCGTACCTTTCATCACACATAGAAGAGCATTATGAGTAATCCTACTGTAGTCGGTCAGATATTCGATAAGATAGAGCCTGTTACTGCTTCAGGCTTACATGGATTTTTTCAACTGCTGGATAATCAGCCCATAGTATTTATCTTGTTATCATTAGCTTTAGGTACTTATATTGGTAATCGTAGCATCAAGAATATCTCTTTAGGGTCAACAGCAGGTACTTTGCTGGTAGGGGTTGTGCTTTCGATGATTGCACAATCTGCTTATGATATTACTTATGCCATACCAGGGGTTCTTTCAACCTTTATGCTCCTTCTTTTTATGTATGCTTTAGGGCTTAAAGTTGGACCTCAGTTTTTTGCTGGATTAAAAAAAGGTGGTTTGGCATTCATTAGTATCGGCGTCATTGTCTGGTCACTAAACTGGATTATCTGCTTTTTTGGGGCAAAGTTTGCAGGCTTAGCACCTGGATACGCAACAGGACTTATCTCTGGCAGCTATACCATAACGGCCATACTAGGAGTGGGGCAAGGCGCTTTATCGAGTGGTGCCTATATACCACCGTCAGGAATAACAGCGGAAGAAGTTGGTGCCAATATGGCTGCAGCCTATGCCGTTAGCTATGTCTTATCCACTGTTGGTATTATTTTACTCATTCGCTATTTACCTAAGATTTTTGGTTACAACTCTGCTGAAGAGGCTAAAGCCGCTGAAGCTAATTATAATGGCGGTGCGACAGATCCTTTACCTGGAGCACCTCAGGCATTAACACTGGGTTTTTCACCGTATGATTTACGCGCCTTTTATGTGACTCACAAAAACATTGTTGGCAAAAGTATCTCAGCGTTAGTCAAAGAGTATCCGCAAGCGCCTATTTTACGTTTGGTTAGAAATGGTGCGATTGTAGAGTTATCAGATGATCCTATCGTTCAACTGAACGATATCGTTACGGTTAGAGCCAATATTCATGATTTGATTTTTGTAGACAATGAGCTTATCGGACCTGAAGCTGATGATCAATTGGCTCGCAATGTTCCTATAGAAGTTGCAGATATTCACATTGGCTCTCATGATATCTCAGGTCAAAACATTCATGACCTCAGCGAGTCAGGAATAGGAGGCGTCACGGTTCAAGCTTTATTTAGATCAGGTAATGAAATCCCATTAGGCCCTAAAACACAGATCTCTTTCGGAGATGTGATTAGGCTAGCAGGTCCGGATGTGGCCTTAAAAATGGCAGGGAAACGATTGGGAGGACGAGTAATATTACCAACCATGAAGTCTGAAATAATTTATCTTGCCGTTGCGATGGTTATCGGATATTTAGTCGGTATTATAACGGTCCGAATTGCAGGTATTCCATTTGCACTAGGAACTTCAGCAGGGTGTATTCTTGCTGGGATTGCCGTTAGTTATTTTCGCAGTCGCAACCCTGAGTTTGGTGGTCCGATACATGAAGGCGCCAGAAGCTTCTTGCAAGATTTTGGTTTAAACGTTTTTGTGGCAGTTTTAGCCGCCAATGTTGGGCCTAAAGTTATTACAGCCTTACATGGTGATACTCTATTATGGCTAGCAGTAATCGGAATAGCAGGTGCGTTAATACCACCGCTCGTTGCCTTCTGGATAGGGGTGAAATTCTTTAAACTTAACTCAATCATTGCTGATGGTGCCGCCACTGGCGCTAGAAATAGTACACCTGGACTAAACGCCATTATGGAAGAGTCAAAAAGTTCAGTTGCTGCTATACCTTATCCTGTCAGTTATGCGCTTACGACCGTCTTAGCTTTGATTGGCGGTTATATTTCGATGATTTTATCTTGAGTTTTTAGGACTGAAATTAGTAGACAATGATTATTTCAAAATTCCAATATTGATAATCTCACCTAATAATAAAGGCCTGAGAAAGCTATAGGTCTTATACTGAACTGCCCCAAGATTTTTGGAGCATTAACCCCCTAAAGAGTGAGCGTTGAAATTAGCAGTTTGATATTCCGTTTAAAAGTATTTTCAGATATCTGCTAGATATACCCTTAAAATACTGTTGTGAAAAGTTATCGTAAGTTATGCGATATTATGGTGCGATAAGCAATTAAAAGACCTCACAACTGCTAGGTTGTGAGGTCTTTTAATTGCTTCTAATAGTATTCGAGGGTGCGTCTACGTTTTGTAATAACAAGAATATAACTCACCATGTGATACAAAAATGATCATTGTTAAAAGTGACTAGTATCACTTAGCTAAAAAAATACTTAGTTACTTACTTAGGTGATTGCGTATCAGCTGAGTAAATACGTCTGGCTGTTCGATATTTGAGATATGTGATGCATCAATCGTGGCAAGCGTTGAGTTTGGAATGTTATCAACCATATACTGACCATCAGCAACGGTAGTAACAGGGTCTTGAGAGCCTGCCAACACTGTAACTGGTACGCGAATATCTTTTAGATGCTCGCGAGTATCGGCAGTAGACAACGCTTCGCAGCAGCTGGCATAGCCTTCTGCACTACCAGCTGCAAGAGCACTGGATAGTGCTCTAACCACATCAGGATACTGTTCAATAAAACCAGCTGTAAACCAACGTGAGGCTGCTGTTTTGGCGATATCGTCCAGCCCGTTCTCACGTACTAATGCCGCACGCTCAAGCCATGGTGCTTCTGAGCCAATTTTGGCTGCGGTATTACATAATAGCAAGTGCTTAAAGCGATCTGGGTGATTAATGGCTAGCCACTGACCAGTCATACCACCCATTGAAATGCCACAAAAAAATGCTTTATCAACATGTAGGTGGTTTAACAAATCGATCACATCTTGCCCAAGCTGAGCCAAACTATAAGGGCCACTAGGTGCTGATGACTTCCCATGACCACGAGTATCGTAGCAAATGATAAAGTAATCGGCTTGTAAGATATCGATTTGTGGTTGCCACATATGATAGCCAGTGCCTAGAGAATTGGAAAATATTAGGGCAGGGTCGTTGCTATCGCCAAAAATGGCATAATTCAGAGTGATGTCTTTATTTTCTAATACAGGCATGATAAAGGTCCTTACTTTTGAAGAGCATGTGAGGAGGGGATTGTTTTTCACCTAGTGAAAAATACGTTTATCTTGAACTATTAGTTAGCTGTCAATACGCTCAAACCCCGATATTGACAACCTCACCTAAGAATAGTAAAGGCCTGAGAATTCTATACGTCATATACAGCCTACCTTTAAGGGTTTTGAGGATTTTAGTCTCTCAAATAGGTTATGTAATATTGATATATTGGCCACCATAAAAATGATGCCATCGCTACCTAAGAGAATTTTTTAGCAGCATATAGTTGCTTTGTGTTCGAGCTAATTTCGCAGCAATGCTTTGCAGGTGAGCCTGATATAACAATGATATTTTTACTAAAATTCACAGGTCATCATTTTATTTTTAGGACTGTAGATAGCGCCTCTGCCCTCCATTTCACCCCAGTACTCCACCCTCTACCATGTCAAAGTGGCTCGACTAAAATTTATATTATGATGATATCTTACATGTACTAACTCTATTAGCCTGTAGATATTATATGATTGAGTAATCACAATATAAATTTTAACCTAATAAGGTTAAACACATATTTTGGCACTGTATTTTTACCGTCAAGCTACTATATAAAAATGTTATTTTTATATTATTTCTAGGTCTCTTTAGATAAGAATGAGTGATAAAAGTAATTGATTATAGGATTGATTACATCAACGAGAGACTAGGGCGTGTCATCAATTAAGCCAGACCACGCAAGAAACCAGATGAATTGCACTGAGGAAATGACTGGCTAACTTATCATAACGAGTGGCAATCGCACGGTACTGCTTGATCTTGGCAAAGAAGTTCTCGATTAGATGCCTCGCTTTATAAAGTTTTTTATCGAAGTCTCTTGGCTGCAGTCGGTGACACTTGGACGGTATGACTGCATTGCCCTGTACGGCTTTAATTCGTTCAATGACGCGGGCATCAGCATCATAAGTCTTATCGGCAAGCCAAGTTTGGCTAATACTGACATCGAGCAGTTCATCTGAGCCACATAGGTCATGAGCTGCGCCACCTGTTAGATAAAAGCCAGTAGGATTGCCTAATGCATCGGTTCGAGTATGTATTTTAGTGGTCAGTCCACCTTTACTACGACTGATGGCTTGATCCCTTTTTTTTCAGCACTGTGCTGATGGGCTTTAACAATCGTGGCATCTAGCATGGGATATTCATCATCTGATGGTTCGGACAGCTGATGAAAAACCTGTTCCCATACGCCTTTTTTTGACCAGCAGCTAAAGCGAGTATGAACCACTCTGAAGTCACCAAAACGTTCAGGTAGGTCGCGCCAAAGGATGCCTGTCTTATAGCGATATAGGACAGCTTCTACGAATAAGCGATTATCTTTTGCAGTAACACCAACGTCACTCGATTGACCAGGTAGAAGCTCTTTAATCCTCTCCCATTGGTCATCTCGTAAGGCATGTCGTCTTGTCATAGTGTCCGATCTCAAATTACTAAATACGATCTAAGTATAGCTTATTCTGAAATATCTCTGCTAATTGATGACACGCCCTAGTTACTCAGCATAAATACCCCGCTAAGAAAATAGACTATTTCATATACGTAGCGGCCTATGTTTTTATTATCTTTATCGATAAGTCGTTTATTGACTAGCGTCCTAAAAGAGCTGCTTATAATTTTCAGTTGAAGCCAAACATTCGTTTTTGAAGTGTTTTGCAAAACACAACACTAACTGATAATTAGAGTTATTACTAATGTATGGTGCGTATACAATGAAAACACTAAGATACTCTTTTGACAGGGTCTAACCAGAGGTATCTAAAGAGTTCATCAAAGCAGTCACTACTAAGTTGTTTACATTTTTGAGTGAAAAAACCACCTCATCATAGTCTGAAGGCAACTCCGCAATGGGTATCTTCACAAAACCATCTTTTCTTACTGCGCTTTCGCTCCATGCAAATCCGACACCTAAGTTTTGCTGTACCGCATCGTAAACACTTTCTTGAGTGTTTACGATATAGGTAGGGGTTATCTCTAAATTAATTTTTGCTAGTACCTCATTTATAATTTTTTGAGTGGTAGAGCCGTGCGTGCGGAATATGACGGTTTCCGACGCCAACTCAGTTAAGCTTATAGACTCTCTTGATGCAAAAGGATGGTTCGGTGAGCATAAAGCAACGAGCCGCTGGGTAGCACATTTCTTAAACTGTAACCTGTCATCTTTTGGCACATTTGCAAGAATGCCAACATCTACTTGACCGTTAACTACTCTACTGAACGTTTCATAGAAATTACCAAAATAGATCTCAGTCTGTAGCTTGGGATAGCGCTTACTAAACTGCCTGATAATTTCAGTGCCCGGCAGCGGGCTGCATAGAGCTACCTTTAATATAGCTGATTCAAAAACTTTACTTCTTTGAATCAGCTGCTCTAGATCATCTTCAACTGCTCGTATTTTACTCGTCAACGACCCAAGCTCTAAGCAGTAATCTGTTGGCACAAGGTGTCTGCCACGCTGTATAAATAGCTTAAATCCAAGATTGTTTTCAAGCGTAGATAGTGCTTGGCTAATGGCAGATTGAGACACGCCTAAACGTTTAGCTGCCTGTGTGTAATTACCTTCCTCAAGCACAGAATTTAATATGTTTAGCTGATTATAAGTATAGGGCTTTTTTGTCATATGACCGCCGTCTTTCGTATCGGTTTCAGAGATTGTCAGGCATATCTCTGGGAAGTACGAGAAGTTATACACGATGAATAAGACTGAATGATTAAATATATAAGCTAACCTTATATATGACACCAAACTGTCATACTCATCTCTTATATTAGTCACATGTAAACGATTAAAGCGTTGAGCAATTTACCTAAGTGTATTTGCTTGAGCTATCACTCACTGCCAATACCAGAATATAAGTTTGGGCTTAAAATTATGTTAGAACTAAGAAATGTGACTAAGAAGTATGATGGTAAAGTTATTTTTGAGGATATCTCCCTAAAGGTAGATAAGGGTGAGATTGTTTCAATATTAGGCCCATCTGGCTGTGGAAAAACCACGTTGCTGCATATTATTTTAGGTCTAACCGATATTAGTTCTGGTCGGCTTGCTTATGATAATGAAGACATCACACGTGTGCCTATGAAGCACAGAGGTTTCAATATTGTATTCCAAGACTATGCTTTGTTTCCTAACTTGAATGTAAAGCAGAATATTGAATATGGGCTACGTAATAGACCTAACGTCAGCACACAAGCGGAGGTTGATGAGCTAGTTGACCTTTTGGAGATTAAGCCGCATTTGAACAAGCGAATCAGCCAGCTCTCTGGTGGGCAGAAGCAGCGTGTTGCATTAGCACGTACTTTAGTGATGAAGCCTAAGATTTTATTATTAGATGAGCCTTTATCTGCCTTAGACGGGGTTATTAAAGAGACCATTAAGGCACGTATTCGCGAGATTGCAGAGCGTTATGAGCTAACCACTTTGATTGTGACACATGATCCTGAAGAAGCAATGACACTCTCTGATCGCATTTTATTGTTATCAGACGGCAAAGTAGCTCAATATGCCAAACCATCAGAAATCATCAAAAACCCTGCCAATGATTTTGTTAAGAGCTTTATCTTAAATCAGCTCAATATCAAACGTCGTAATATCTTGAGCCTATTTGAAACGGACGATGCGCCAGCTGATCCATTAGAAAAATACACTCAAATGAGACCTGTGCTAGATGGCAGTTCAGTCACTGAAGATATCAATTCCATAATCCAGCGCACAGCTGCTAAATCCATTAAAGATACCTCCAAAGGTTAATCGCACTAGGCCAACGCTGGTCTTTCAAAACTTACTTATTTTGCGCGTAGGTCATTATGAAACTTAATAACTCACCGCTAATGAAAGCTTCGTGGCTTTTCATTGGTGCGCTATTTCTCGTCTTTATGTTTGTGCCTTTGGGTAAAATGTTGGTGCTGTCATTTAATGTGGCTGATGGATTAGGTATAAGCCACTATGTTGATATCATCAGCAGTAATGACTTCAGACAAGTGATGTTAAATAGTTTTTTTGTCGCCATTGTTAGTGCGATGAGTGCCACCTTTTTGGCATTTATCCTTGCCTATACGGTGCACTGGACTAACTTACCAAAGAGCTTTAAACAAACAATTAAGCTTGCATCACTGTTTCCTATGCTATTGCCAACAGTGACTTATGGATTTGCCATTATTTACACCTTTGGTAAGCAAGGTCTACTCACTAAGATAATTGGCTTTCAGTTGTTTGAAGACATATATGGTTTCTATGGTATGTGGCTTGGCTACACCATCTACACCTTGCCAATAGCTTTTTTACTGCTTAACAATACCTTTCAGTATTTGGATAAGAAGTTCGTGATCGTATCAGAACTGATGGGCGATTCACGCTTACGCCAGATAGATATGACGGTCATTCGTCCTTTAATTGGTACTTTTGCAGCCGCTATCATTCAATGTTTCTTTTTAGCCTTTACTGACTTTGGTATTCCAGCCTCTATTGGTGGTCAGTATAAGGTTATAGCCACTGAGCTTTATACCCAAATACTGGGTGCATCTCCCTCGTTTGAAAAGGGATCTGTGGTTGCTTTGTTTATGCTAATCCCCTCTGTCTTGAGCATTCTACTGCTTTGGTATGTGGCTCGATTTAATGTCAGGTATGACTCAGTAGAGCATTTTGACTTGCCCACATCTAAAGTCAAAGACAGGATTCTGGGTGTGTTGTCCAGTGGCATTTTGATTTCATTGTTATTCGTATTTGCTGTGATCTTCATCATTCCATGGATTAAGACATGGCCTTACGAGATGGCGTTTAGTACAGACACATTTACTAAGGTGATCGAGTCCTCGAACCTAATGCGAGTGTATAAAAACTCACTTATTGTCGCCACACTAACAGCTATTTTTGGAACTATTATTACCTATGTTGCCGCGTTGATATACGAGCGCTCAGGATTATTCAAGATAGGAAGGCTGACGATAGAAAGCTCAGCCTTAGTAACCAATACAGTGCCGGGTATGGTTATTGGTATTGCTTACCTGATGGTTTTTTCAGGCTCATCGATATCGAACACCATCTTCATTATTGTGATTAGTAATATCATTCATTACTTCTCGACACCTTATCTCATGAGTAAAAACGCACTATCAAAAATGAACTTAGGCTGGGAGACCACCGCCTCTTTACTTGGAGACTCATGGCTACAGTCTTTACGCCGAATTGTTGTACCCAACTCAATATTTACACTTATCGAAGTGGCATCGTACTTCTTTATCAGTGCGATGGTCAGCATCAGTGCAGTGATATTCATTTCAGGTGCGAAGACGATGGTGCTGACTACAAAAATTGTTGAACTACAGCACTTCGCCCGCTTTGATGAGATTTTTATCTTGTCGCTGATGGTGCTACTCACAAATATCACGGCATTAATATTCTTCGCAGTAGTTCGATACCTTTATACCAGAAGCATCAATGGCACAACAAAAATAAAAGTGAAAAAAACCACAGTGACGACGGTCGCTTAGATATTTCAACACAGTTTAGGCGTTGATGTTACGAAAACTAATTTAACCTTTAATCACTCAAATAATCAGGGAAAACAATGAATTTATTTAAAACGATAATAACGGGATTAACTTGTGGAGTTTTAGTAGCAGGTTGTGGGTCGCAAAGCTCGGGAGATATGGCTGGCGAGGAGGTGATTATTTATAGTAATGCTGATGAAGAGGCAGTCGAGGTTATTCAAGAGGTGCTTGATGAGGCAGGCTTTGAAGGTCAATACATATTTCAATCATTCGGAACAGGTGAGCTTGGTGGACGACTATTAGCAGAAGGAAAAAATATTGAAGCTGATATGGTGACAATGAGCTCGTTTTATATCGAAAGTGCTCAAGCAAAGAACCCGATGTTTAAAGCGTTAGCATTTACGACAAACCCACAGATTGCGACGCCTAATTACTATGCACCGATCCTCAGCTTTACGGGTGCCATCTTACTCAATACCAAAGAGATGGAAGCCAATAATCTCCCCATACCTACTAGTGCCAAAGACTTAGCGAATCCTATTTATAAAAACCAAATTTCTATGGTTGATCCAAATGGTTCATCAACCGGTTGGTTGTTTGTACAGGATATTGCTGCTGAATATGGCACCGATGCTGAAGGTCAACAAATCATGAATGCTATTCGTGAAAATGCAGGACCTAATTTAGAGCTATCTGGCTCTGGCCCTCTTAAAAAGGTAATGGCAGGTGAGGTGCCTATCGGTTTCGGACTACGTCATCAGGCAGTCGCTAATAAAGCAAAAGGTTTACCAATTGATTTTGTTGATCCCAGTGAAGGTAATTATACATTGACTGAATCGGTTGCTGTTATTGATAAAGGAGAGAAAACTAATCCTAAAGCAATGAAAATGGCTGAGTTAATTGTCACTAAAGCTCGCCCAGGTTTATTAGAGGTTTATCCAAATATTGTGTATGACGGCGAGACAGTAGCCGCTGAGAATCAGATTGATAACTCCAAGACCTATCCAGAGCCATTAACTGCCGAGCTGTTAGATAAGCACCGTGCTTTTTTCCATGGTGAGTAATTTTAGTTGAATCAAAATAATGCCCATTCATGCTTAGCTATATTAGTTCATAGGTTAAGCAAGTAGAGGGCTAATTAATAAAAATGTATGGGAAGAGCAGATATGACAATGAGCAAAATACTTTCTGATAAAACATACGATGTCATCGTCGTAGGTGGGGGCATCGTTGGGCTGGCAAGCGCCTACGCCGCCGTTAAAAAGGGGTTGAGTGTTGCGGTTGTAGAACGCCAATCTCAGAACAAAGATGCCTCTGTTCGTAATTTTGGATTTGTGACAGTTAGTGGTCAGCGTCGAGGTGAGCATTGGCAACGCGCCATGCACTCGCGTAATGTTTGGGCCGAGATTGCCCCAAAAGCAGGTATTCAGGTAGAGCATATCGGTTTGCATATGTTAATGCAGCGACCTGAAGCGGTAGATGTTGCACAAGCTTTTTTAAAGACTGAAATGGGTGAGGGGTGTCGAATACTGACACAGTCTGAAATTAATGAAGCCGCGCCTTATCTGAACAAGGGAGAAGGGGTGTTATATAGCCCGCATGAGCTTAGAGTGGAGTCCAATACTGCAATTGCTAAGCTGGCTCATTGGTTAAAAGAGACGCAGAGTGTGGACTTTTATAATCATACCACAGTGACTTCGGTGGAATTACCAAAAGTGCATACCAGCCGTGGCGTCCTTAATGCTGAGCATTGTGTGGTCTGCCCAGGAGCTGACTTTACTGGCTTATATCCAGAAGTACTCGCTAAGACCAAAGCTAAAATTTGCACGTTAAATATGATGCGAGTCATGCCTAAACAAGCATTTAGATTAAATGCCGCTGTCATGTCAGATTTAAGCTTTGCCCGTTATGATGGATTTGCTCAGTTACCTGAAGCTAAGGTACTAAAAACCTTACTTGACGATATTCAAAGTGTAGAGCGTCAAGCAGATGTCCACCTAATTGTGGTTCAGTCTGAAGATGGCTCACTAATCATTGGCGATAGTCATGATTATAGTGATAGAGAACTACCGTTTAGAGACACTCAAACTGATGATCTAATCATTAATGAATTTAAGCAGGTGATGGATATTGGTGAGATAGATATTACTCAGCACTGGTTGGGTGTATATCCAAGTGCAGATGACGTGGTATTTAAGACATCACCTGAAAAAGGCGTGGTGGTCGGTGCAGTCACCAGTGGTACAGGGGCATCAACAGGTTTCGCATTTGGCGAAGAGTTAATTAAATTGGTATTGGAATCAAAATGATGAATACAGTAAATAATAATGTAACAAGCAGCAGCTCACATAGTGATAGTTTAACCAGTATTAAAATTTTTTTTTTGATATTAAGCTCTGTGTGTTTGATATGGCTGGCACAACAGTAGATGAAGGTAACCTAGTCTATAAAACCGTACGTAATGCCATCAATGAAGTACTGATGCGTGCTGGCAAGTCAGATAAGCAAGTGAGTCTTGAGTTATGTTTAGAATATGGTGCAGGGAAGGAAAAACGCAACGCCATCCATGATATTTTGGACATGCTAGATTTATCTGATGCTGATATTGAATCGTTAACGGATACTGCATTTGCAGCCTTTAAAGTCAATCTTGAAACTGCTTATAACAAGGACACCTTATCTGAGTTTGAAGGCATGTCAGAGTTGTTCGAGCAGTTGAAGGCGAGCGGTCGTAATGTCGTATTGAATACAGGATATGATGCTAAGACTGCTAATAAAATTTTGACTATCTTAGGTTGGTCTGTGGGGGATCAAGTAGATGCATTAATAACAGCCGATGATGTAGATAATGGGCGCCCAGGCCCTGATATGATTAATCTTGCGATGAAACAGTTCAATGTTGATAATTCACAACAGGTGTTAAAAGCAGGGGATAGTGGTATCGATATTGAAGAAGGTAATAATGCAGGGTGTGGGCTGGTTTTAGGTGTGCTATCTGGTGCGCAAAATGAGCAGCAGCTAGCGAAATATTCACCCGATGCGGTTTTAGACAAGCTGACTGAATTAAAGGAGTTCATTTAGCTTAAAGCTAGGTCTAAGCTTCAAAATATACAACAGAATAGTAGAGCCATAGAAGTAATGACTTTTATGGCTTTTTTAATTTGGAGGGTCTATCCTAGATTCTGTGTAACTGCCGTTTAGATTAAAGGCTTACTAATACGGTCATCAAGCATAATCATAAAGTAATTTTCTGATATTTTTAGGGTAGTCAAAGAATACCGTTAAGCCATCCTAGTTACTGCGTCAAGACAAAATAAGCTATATCAGCTGATTCTCTTGCCTATAATGGCTTGGTGTCATGCCATAGTTTTTTTTGAAGGTGCTAGAGAATGCACTGTTATCGATAAAGCCGCTTGCTAGTACGATTTGGCTAATAGGCAGCGTAGTATGTTTAAGAATATATTTTGCGTGTTCAAGGCGCAATATTAACAACACCACCTGAGAAAATTGATTTCATATCTAAGTCTTCTGTACTATATAAACAGTAGCATTTATGGTCCTTTTGTATCATCAGAGTAAAATAAATCCATGATGATGGAGAGGTTAATAATATTTCGGACACCATAATATTGAGATTTTTACCACCCAATCAGTTATGGTTTAGACCAATGTTGGGTCTACTTTAGCATTGAATAATATCTTCGATATCGATGTTAATTTCAAAAATATTCCTTAATAAAAATAAACAGCAAATAAAAATTATTCAAAACTATAAGATCCTAAGTTAATGTCTACGGTTTCTTCAGCATAGCTCACAAACCTATCTTAATATTCTGTTAATTCATCGATATTTATAACTTCCAAGATCCATAGTATGAGTAGGGGTGTTAATACTTGGTCATCAATAATCCTACAGTAACCTCAAAAAAATACTCATCTTTGATAGTGATATCAACCGTACCTTTATGTGCATTAGCGATAGCCTGAACAATAGATAGCCCTAGTCCTGTACCTGAGTGCTTGTTGCTAGTCTTATCGTGACGATAGAATCGCTCGAATAATTTATCAGCTTGACTCTGATCTAACGGTGTATCTAAACGATTGGTCATAGTTATGCTTAACCATGGCTGCTTTGAGGGTCGAGCCTCATCTTTATCCACATTAAGTGAGGTGGTTGAGGTGAGGACGGTAGCGGATATCATGATAGTACTATCAATAGCTGCGTAATAAATGGCATTTGACATCAGGTTGGCAAACAGCCGTTGCAATAAGCCTTCATCACCTAATACTCTTTCGAACTTACCCGATTTCTCAAAAGTTATCCCTCGATCTTCTGCAATCATTTCATAGTAATCAACGAGCTTTGTGATTAAGCTGTCTGTATCCACGTGACTGATTTGCGAGTCACTTAATCCTTTTTGGGTTTTTGCCAGTAGCAGCATATTGTTTATCATGGCCGACAGCTGCTCTAACGTGTCATGCTGATGATGTAGCTGCTCAATATACTCGTTGCTCTCTCTTGGTTTGTTTAACATGACTTGTGTCTGCGTGCTGAGTGTCGCTATTGGCGTACGTAGCTCATGGGCAATATTGTCTGAAAACCGAGACAAAGACTCAAAGTTACTTTCAAGCTTGACCATCATTGAATTGTAAGATTCTGCTAGTGGCCTCAGTTCTAACGGCATATCGTCAACCGCAACTCTTTCGTCTAACCTTTGGAGGTTTATGCCTTTCATTTTTTGGACGATAGTGGCCAGAGGCGCAAACCCCCAATACACACTTAATGCCGCTACTGAAACCAACAACAAGGTGATGGCTGTGAGTATCAAGCTCAGCTGGCGGTTAAACTGGATAAGATATTGATGATGCACATTGGTAGGTAGGGCAATAAACGCCAAAATCTCTTGATTTGGAATAATAATGGCTCGGTAATGCCTATTGTTTATCTTGATCATAAACTGCTGATCGTGATGTTCCTGCCATAGTGATAACAAGCTAAAATCGGCTGGCAAACTATGAATGAAACTACTGGGGTCACTGGATAATAACTTGCCTTTTTTATCTGCTACTAAGGTTTTTAAATCATAATCCAGCCAAGAGGAATGCAAGTGATTGTCATCAATGAGTGATTGGGACTTTGACACTGTGAATGGTTCTATGGGCTCGTTAACACTAACCATGCGTTTACGCAGATTAAAAGCTGCATGGGTGATAATCTCTGAGTCCATTTGCTCAAAGTGTCCACTCACAGAGCGCTGCACCCACGCATAGATGATGACCTGAGAGATAATAACGAAGACTGTCAATAAGGAAATCGTTCGCCATAGCAGTGACCAGCGCCGGTTTCTGAGTGTATGGTTCATGCTATTTAGAATCGTCTCCGTCCGCATCACTTTGGACCTCAGTAGCCAGCGCCTCTAAGCGATAGCCCATTCCACGCACAGTATGAATGAGCTTTGCCTCATGACCATCGTCTATTTTTATACGCAGACGCCTTATCGCCACATCAATCACATTGGTATCGTTATCAAAATTCACATCCCATACTTGGGAGGCGATCACGGTGCGTGGTAGCACTTCACCTCGGCGCTCTAATAAAAACTGTAGTAAGGAAAATTCTTTTGCTGTGAGCTTAATAGGCTTGCCGCCTCTATGTACCGTGCGCTTGGCAATATCCATCTTGAGATCTGCTATTTGCAGGATCGTACTTTGATAATCGGCTTGATTGGCGCGTCGTAACAGACTCTTTATTCTGACGATCAATTCTGCAAACGCAAAAGGCTTAGTCAAATAATCATCGCCTCCAATCTCAATCCCTTTTATCTTATCGCTTAAGTCATCTTTTGCCGTTAGAAAGAGCACAGGTGTTTGCTTACCCGCTGCTCGGTAATTGCGCACCAGCTCAAATCCACTAACATCAGGCAGCATCACATCCATTAGGATCACGCTAAACTCTTCTGTCATCAATGCATGATAGCCATCTAGGCCTGTTAGGTGATGATCCACGATAAACCCAGCTTCGGTTAAACCTTTTTTTATATACTCGCCAAGCTTCAACTCATCTTCTACCAGTAGGACTTTCATTGTAATTTCTCAGTACGATTATGATTATTTGACATCCTAATCAATATAGATGACAAAAACGTTTTGTAACTGACAAAAATGTCATGTGCTCGTAATCAGATTGTCAGTCTTCTTTTGCTAATCTATATGAATGAAACATAGTGGCTCGTTCCTAATATCTAGCAGCTATGAATTATTTTTACAGGTCATTAATTTAATGACCTAATAACTCAAACACCTAACAACTTACAAAAGAGGCTTTATATGAAAATTCACGGCTCATTCAAAAAAGTAGTACTGCTGTCGGTATCCGTACTTATCGGTATTACCACTGCTAACGCGCACACTACTGATCTAAGTACGTCCATCATCAATAACTGCGACGCTGTTACTGACTTTGCAAAAAACTTGGATCATAACGATGCTCAGCTTTCTAGCGCCCAAATGAAAAGCTATATCGATGCTAGAGTGGCTTGTGAGATTGAACACAAAGATCAACATCTACAGTCTGAAAAATACTTCATTAACAAATATGGTAGCGATAAGTAATATCAGCTCTGATGTCATACTAAAGGATTGATGACAATATTAAAAACCATAAATAGCAAGATGACAGAATTGTAATCTTGCTGTCATCTCTCTGTCAGAATCAATAAAGTATGCTTTAAAGTAACTTAATATTTTAAAGTTTTTCGACTTCATACCAAATAAAATAAGGATTTACCATGTCACTATTCAAATCAATACCACTGTCTAAATCAATCGTAGCAACTGCTATAGCCTTAGTTGTTTCAACCTCTGCTTTGGCACATGACCCAAAAATGCATGCTGAAAAAGATCAGATGAATTGTGAAAAAATGGAAAAGCACATGCAAATGATGGGCAAAATGGATCATAGTAAAATGGATATGAAGGATCCTGCTATGAAAGCTATGATGACCAATATGGGAAAAATGAAAGCGATGTACCAAAAGCACTGTGTTACTAGTAAAAGTGATTCTTAGACATTGATCGTAGAAATTCAATATTATTGTTAGATGGTTTTGTCGAGCAGTAATTGGGTATTAACAAAAATGGATTTTTAGGACAAACCTATGAAGTTTTTACTAGGAATACTGCTTACTGTCTTTGTCGCTATTGTGGGCATTTTTATTGTGGTGACCAGTGGCGTGATAAATATCGGTGCTGATCAAGCCCATAGTCCGCTGGTTTACAATTTTTTAGAAACGGCACGTACGCGTTCAATAGCAAATGCTAGTAAGGACATTGCGGTTCCAAACCTAGAAAAGACAGAAATGATCAGCTCGGGCGGGGCAGACTATAAAGATATGTGTGCAGGCTGTCACTTATCTCCTGGAGTAGAAAGTACTGATTTTAGTGCAAGTTTATATCCAAAGCCGCCCAATTTTACCAATACTGAATTGGTTGAACGCTATAAAACAGATGCCGGTGCTCAGCAAGCCTTTTGGGCCATTAAACACGGTATTATGGCATCAGGTATGCCAGCATGGGGCGCTTCGCACGATGATGATAGAATGTGGGCAATGGTCGCTTTTATCAGATCGTTACCTGAATTGAATGAAAACCAGTACACCATGCTAACCACTAGGATAGACGATGATATGTTGGGCATGTCATTTGATGGTGAGATGGATATGTCAGGTGATGGATCCGGAATGCAACATTGATTTTTCGTAAAAGATGCAGTGCTTAATAGTGCTGCCTTTTGCGATTTGAGTTTTAAGCTTTACCAGTACTACTTTGGTCAGTGTTACGGCTTTAATTTTTATAAATGTGATCGTCAGATAGACGCTCAGGAGTGGTTTTATGAGACGCTATACTAATAGATTTATTAATGAACATAATCTGATATCTGGCCGTGTGCTCTCAGCGATTGTGGTATTGCCATTATCGTTAACGATAGCCGCTTGTAGTCAACCTAACGCGACTACTGCTGACTCAAAACCAGCGACTGAGCCAACTACCGCTACGCAAAAAACCGCTCTAGTAGAGCAACCACAAGCCGGAATAATACCTGTCAGTGCTCATTCAGATACCCAATCAACTATTTTGCGAAATGTGTCAGCCACCGTCTATAAAGATGCCAATTGTGGTTGCTGTAAAGAGTGGGTCGGCCACGCAGAAGACAATGGGTTAAGCGCAGCTGTCCATGATGTTGCCGACGTGTCTTTGTTTAAAGATCGTTATGGCGTACCACAGCAAATGCGCTCTTGCCATACTACCGTTACTACCGATGGCTTTGTCTTTGAAGGCCATGTCCCTGCCAAATATATGGCGCAGTTTCTAAAGAATCCGCCAAGTGATGCCATTGGTCTTGCCGTACCTGGTATGCCAGTTGGTAGCCCTGGTATGGAATATCAAGATAAATTTATGCCATATAAAGTGATGCAGCTTAACAAAGATGGCTCAACAGCCATTTATGCAACCATTGACTCACCGCAGCAGCAAATCTAGTTTGATTAAAGCATTACATAGCTCATTCTGTTCTATTAATGAG
>NZ_JADYWY010000013.1:0-69861 GCF_015864635.1 Psychrobacter sp. SZ93C1
GCGCCTGATACGCTGACCCTAAAAGCGGCAGGCAGTGGTATTGAGATATCAGGTGGCAATGTGACGTTTATCACGCCTGCTCAAGTGGGCTATAAGGCTAGTAAGGTGGATCGGGGCAGTGGGGGTAGGAGTATTGCCAAAGCTATTGTTCTTAGACAGGCAAAGATAATAGAAGGCGAGAAGTTTTATTTGAAATATGAGATTAAAGATAAGCAAGGTAATATTCTTAGAAACCGTGACTATATTGCCTATAACCATACGACTGAGGAAATGATAACAGGTAAGACAGATAATTTAGGCTATACCGAGCAGTTTATTACTGAAGAACCAGAAAATATTGAAATACATGTTGTAGAGGGACAAGACAATGGCTAAGAAAACAGGATATATTCATTTACATGTCAGTAGTAGCACACAAATTCTATCAAAAAGTCAGTATCAAATTGACATTAATAACGCTGGTATCACTTCCAAGGTACCATTGATAGGATCTATCGAAAAATTGGGAAATAAAACGATTAGTTTTCAATACGAGGATACTAAAATTAGCATTGGCGATATGCTTATAACTTACCAAGTAGTTGCTGGCTCTAATACCAAGCTTGTTTTAGCTCAAGGCGTACTAAAGGCTACCGACAAAAAAAGTATTGACTTACTAAGTAGAGACTTTAATTCAATTTATGTTAAATCAACAAAAGCTATGACCCAATCAAACAAAGAGATGGAACGGCAGATACGTATAGCCGCTTGTAACCACGCAGATGGCGCTATTCAAGTAGCTCAATATATTGTTGATGAGATACAGACTAACGTTAATTCTCCAGTTGCACATAGAATGAGATATCACTTAACAGGTGAAATCTCTAACCAACTTGAAAGGATCTTTAATAAAGCTGACGCATCAATTACACAAATATCTAAACAGACAGGACACCCTATAGCAGGTGCAAATCATAGAAGTAGATCTAAAATTACTGCCGCTGAGCTATGGATTGGAAAAGTAAATACAAACAAACCTTGGGATCATAAGAATAAAATTCGAGAAAAATTTAAACATGTAGCTGTTTATCGTCCTTTACCGCCTCCAAAATCTACATGGTCTGAAACGTGGTATCACAAATACAGAGGACACGATTATTTTCTCGATATATGGTCAAACATTCATTACGGGTATGTAGGAAGATCTGTTGGCTTTACAAAGGATCAGCTGATGATGGGGTCAGGTATACAGCAAGTAACTAAAGATACTAAAGATACTATAATAAAATTATTGAAATTTCATTTTAGAGACGCATTCAAAGGATCAGGAGATACAATTGATGATGAAACTGGAATGCTAATAGGTATTGAACTATTTGAAGCCTACTCACTAAGCCGTGATATTACAGCCACAAAAATCTTAAACCAAATTACATCTAAACCAGACGATAGTTTCCCAAACTCGAAAGTCAAACATTATTGTTTTAGATAATAAATATCCTAAATTAATTACCAGCGACATTATTTTGGAATCTTAGTATGAAATATTTGAAATATTTGTTAGTTATTATTTTATGCCTAGCTGTTATCTCATGGCTCTATTCTTACTTGATTAGTCCAACTGTAAAATTAGTTAATAATACCAATGAGGTCATAAGAATAGCTAAAATTGAGTTTGAAAACAGTAAGATAGAGCCTGAATATGATGACATAAAAAAATCTTTTCTCAGTTACGTATCTCTTAAGCCAAATGCTAGTTACTCATATGATGTTAGTATGAAGTCTATACTATCTGAGAAGGTTATGAGAATGGATACGTCATATGAAGAAGAAGGGTTTGGTGTGGGAAAACGTTTTACGATAGGTCGGAATGGTTTCTGTAAATATACAATATATATTTATGATGGCTATGCCGATATTCAAAATAGCAAAATAAACTTATGTTATAAAAAATTATATTTAGTAGAGTGAAATAATTTATTATATCTATATTTATTTTAAATAACTTCTCAGATAAACAATAAAATTCCATTTTTAAAAATCAACTATTACTGTTTTATAGGATTAGTAGAGAATTAAATGGTGTAGGGTAATCTAGCGCCATTGAAATTCTAATATAACTTTTTCTAATTATGGTTTTTTGTATAATTTATCTATTATATATTCTAAGTACTGGAATAAATACTATTAACTATAAAGACTATAGTATAGATTTTATAAAAGTGGTACAGCGGTTTTAAAATAAGCGAAAAGTCAAAAAATTATGACTTATTCAGCAGACTTTCGATCGCAAGTGATTAAAAGTGTTGAAGAGCAAGACATGAGTATCAGACAAGCTTTTGCATTCTATGACATTAGCAAGGCCACGCTACAGAACTGGCTCAAAGATCCTAGTATCAAACTAACTGACATCAGCAATCAGACATCACTCATAGGTAAAGACAATACCGTCCAGCAGCACACCCGCAACCATCACTACCAGTATGATGCCATGGGTCGCCTAACTCAGCATAAACTAGCAGGGTCAAACACTAGCATTATCGAACAATTTGCCTTTGACCCAGCAGGGAACCGAGTATCGACTCATAGCAGTAGAGTAGAGGATACTAATAAACAAGCTCAAACAGCGAAGCACAAATCTCAAGGTCGTCCAGCAGAACTTATCAGCCAAGGTAAGCGCGTGCGTTATACTTATGACAGTGATGGAATAGTCATTCCACTATAAAAGTATTACAGCGTTAACCTCGCTTGCAGTATCACATATACATCTACGCTCGGTTGCCTTGTACTATTTTTAAATTGAATCGACTATATCAATAAAAATAACGATGAAAAATTCATCCAAACGCATGACGATGCTTTAACAAAGACGGCGGAGTAAAACGATGATCGACATAATAGGCCGCGGAAAAAACGGAACCTACGACACCTTAGGTAAAGCCTATAAAGTAGATAACTTACAACATGAGCTGCGCCCATATCAAAAGCTTGACTATCCACTACGGCCTCAGCGTACTGTTGTACAGTTTAATAGCACCTATATGGAGCTGGTAGACATGTGGGACTCTATCCGTGGCGAGATTGTTTGGAGTCAATTATTTATTTTATCAGTTTTATTATTTGGCATCGGTATTTTTTTCTTAGTATTAGGGATGATTTTTGATAAGGATGGTATAAGTCTATACTTTGTTGTATTTATACTTCTCACCTCAATGCTTTTTGCTCTTTTCTATGTTGTATTAAGACGTCTTAGCAGAGAGCTATTTACCTACACCTATTTCCCCATTCGTTTTAATCGTAAAGAGGGCAAAGTCTATGTCATGGGTGCCAATAAAAAAGTAGAAACCTATGACTGGGGTAGTCTAAAGATACAAATGCAGACCGATGCCAATGCACCATGGGATATCCGCTGCTGCGACGTAGACGATAAGGGTATTATCCAACGCACTTTTAGTCTGCCTTTTCGATACGACAGAGTATATAAGGTCTTATATGGCCATTTTGAGTTTGTTAATCGCTATATGTCTGCCAAAGATGATAGCGAGCTCGCTGAGGTAGCCAGTAGCATTCGTCATATCTTTCCCGTCCATCAACGTAAAGAAACCTTTAAAGAAAGTGCGCAACGTTCTTTATTTGAATATCATCAAGATTTCTATGATATGGAATATCCAGAAGACACTTTAAAGTTAGACTGGACGTTTATGATTAATATTCCTTTTTGGTTTTTAAAGCTATTGGGACGTCGNGATAGAAGTTCAGTGTGATGTAGATCCCAACGATAAATTTGACTTAAATAAAAACCCGCCGATACCAGCGCTCATGGAGCCTGCCACCTTGTTAGAAAAAGTGTTTTATGTCGTAATGATGGTAGTTGCAACGCTTGCTTCTTTATCGATACTCGCCATTATTATTGATATCATCGGTGCCGCGCGACCACATGGTGATTATCCCAGCTTCTTTAAAATACTGTGGGATTTGCTGTTATTTCGGTGGATTTAGATATCTGAAGACATCAGAGCTGTGCGATGGTAGAAACAATGGGGATGTCTATATAGACGAGGATCAATGCCTGGAACGTACTCTCAAGCTTGGTCACTTGAGCATACATTAGAGCAATTTGATCGTGCTGTGGTAGGTGATGATATCGATCTACAGGATAGTTAAATGATAGATATTAACGGTAGAAACCCCTTTACCAAACTTAGTTATAAAGAAATCAATCAAAAATTCGGTGGTGATTTTGGTGTGGGTTTAGGCGGACGAGTTCAAGAAATTAAGGACTTCAAATGGCTAGATAAAGCACACAGTTATGACGTACCATTTTATCCGCAGCGCACCGTCGTACAGTTTAATTCAACTTATATGGAGCTAACAGGTCGTCAGGATAGAATACGAGGTGATGTCACGTTTGGCAGTTTATTTTTTTTAGGACTAATATCAGGTGTCATCTATTTAGGTTTTATCATACTGTATGACGAGTTCCTAACAGGCTCTTTTTTATTAGGGATATTGGCTAGTGCCATAACGTTAGCCTTTATAGTTGTTTTTATTTATTTACTGGCTTTACTCTCAACGGAGCTATTCAGCTATACCTATCTTCCCATTAGCTTTAATCGAAAAACACGCAAGGTTTATGTTCGCCAAGCCAATCGCCAAGTACAAGTTTTTGATTGGGATGACCTAAAATTCTATATGGCCACTACCTACAAAGACGGTGGTGATGTGCGTGGTATTACTTTAGCTGATGATGGCGTCACTATTACGGGGATGTTTAGCTTACCGTTTGTTAATAGTTTAGGGGCAGATAGACATGATGAAGGTACATTGCTAGGACATTTCGAGTTTGTTCGTAGATATATGGAAGACAATGATAAGCAATTTAAAGAAGTTAAAAGCGCTGTTCGCTATGTTCATCCTGTACATGAAAAGAGAGAAACTCCATTAGTGTCTTTGCAAAGAGTTAAGCTAGGCTATCATGCTAGTCACGTTAATCAAGAGAATCCAAATACATTTAGACTTGTATTAGCAGAATACCTACTAATACCTTTTGCTTGGTTACGTTACCTGGGACGTTTATTATCTATCAACACCAGCATCACCCCTAAGTTTAGCCCTGAGATTGAAGCTGAATGTCAGATAGATCCTAACGATCCATATGACTTAAACAAAAACTTGCCCGAAGGCAATGTTGAAGATGCCAATCAACCCATTTGGAAAAAGCTAGTATTTAGTCTCGCGCTTATTTTATTCGGTATTATTATGTTGTTCGTTTTTGCATTTTTTATTGACATAATAGAGGCAATTAAGGGGTATGACACAGGGCTGGCATATACGCTACTGTATTGGTTTCATTTAGTGTGATTAAATTTTTTACTATGCATGTGACTGCTTAGATAAAAATAAGAAGGCTTTGAATGTAACTACGCAACGATTTTGCCACCCACATCAGTGAACTTAACAATCCTATAGAGCGTCCATACTCTCAGCCTATAGACAAGACGCTACTTAACGATAATGAAGATGATATCAGCTACCTTAATAGAGAAATTCATAATATAAACCCTGATTACCTTACCTTTTTTCCTGCTTATTTCTGGTATTTTTATTTTGCTATTGGATGGGTTTATTTTTCTTCTTTTATGTTTTCTGTCACTTTTATCTTCCTGTTCATATTAAATAAGGATTTCGTGTTATCTGGTTTTACTGTATCGTTCATAATACTGGGCATTTTTATGTTTATAGTATTTTGCACACCTTTAGTCCTAATCCTCTATCAATTCATTACCAAGAAACCGTTTCGCACCCAATACTACTTTTTAAAGCAGCAGCAAAAAATAGCTTACTACTACCGTCCGCTATGGAAAATCAGACAGCCTTATGAGCTGAAAATAGTAGACTAAAAGGACGTCCATCCAGACCTCCATCAAGACAAAGGCAATCGGGCGTATACACCCCTTAATCTTTATGTCGCTGATCCTGAGACAGGCGATATCACCCATCATCTAAAGTTAGAGGACTATAACGTCAATCCAAGAGTGCAATGGGCGTTTATTCGCACCTATATGGAAAGCCCGAGTGAAGCGCTATCGATAGATTCAAAGTTATGTCAGGCTTATCCTACTGATACTAGCAAATCATTATTTGCCTGTAGCGACATTATCTATCGAAGAGAGGGTTCTATAAATACGAAACATACTGGAGACACCGTTGTTGCCATGCTGGCTATAGGCTCACTTTATGCTTTAGGGAACTTATTTCACGGCAGTCATTATCAATGCGTCAAACGAGCGATTCTACATCCCGATGTGCAGAAGTTACTGACATGGGACGGTCAAGATAACCCGTATCCTATTCAACCAATTACACCAGAAGCGGAGAAGGCATTTCAAGGTAAAAACTGGCAAGTGAATATCAGATGGATAGTGGCGATCGCGATTAACGTTGGTTTATTTGCTTGGGCGGTAGTGGCTTATAATGCTTAGCTAGTAGTTATCTACTACAGTCCCTGATTTGAAGAGTAAATAATATAAGTAGGGGGGTTGTCTAGAAGACCCATGAAATCAATACTGATTTTAAGTAATGGACTCAAACTATAATTTAATAACTTTAAAATCGATACGGTATTGTTTGTATGAATGCTTACTGACTCTGCCATGCAAACACAAGACAATCTACTACTCGTAGCCTATGATATGTAAAGAAGCATGGTTTTCAAAAGATATAGATGAAATTCTTACTGAAGACCATCTAGGAAGTGGGCGTTTAAAGAAGAGATTTAGTTCAATAAGAAATATTAAAGCATAAGAAAAAGGCTTCCAATTGCTTGGAAGCCTTTTAATGTAATGGTACCCGGAGCCGGACTTGAACCGGCACGCTATTGCTAGCGAGGGATTTTAAATCCCTTGTGTCTACCAATTTCACCACCCGGGCAAAACTTGTTTTATCTAATATGTAAGCTAGCTGATAGACCATCTAGTTACTAGATAAGTGCTCGCTATTATAGTCAATTATGATAATAATGCAAGCTTAAATTAACGTAAAATTAATAAATAATTGGAGGCTGGAGTCGGAATCGAACCGGCGTTAACGGAGTTGCAGTCCGCTGCATGACCACTCTGCCATCCAGCCAATCAAGGTGGCCTATATTAGCAAAACTATAATAAATTACAAGTGATTTTTTCATTAAAAACAGGTTATTTACTACCTTATCTATAAATAACCCTAATTTAGAGTTATTTATACGATTAATAGGCTTTATAACGCTATCACCAAGCCAGTGCTCAGTGATGTTTTCTAAAAATAATGGCGATGAGACGCTAAACGATATCCTTGTTATCACGTTTTGCTTTTTTAATATCACGATAGGTTGCGGTGCAAATTAATATGAGCACCCCTAGCGTAATCACTGGCCAAATCAAAATATATGAGCCGTAGATAAAGACGTTATCCATACTATCTCCTTATAGTCTCTTTTAATAGTTATCGGATGATCAGTTTGATGACGCTATGACAAACTGACCAACCGTTGTTTACATCAAATAAACTTCAGTTAAGACAATTTAAATTTGTGGTGTATCAGGCTTATTATCGTAGTCACCCACACGCTGCTTAATTAAGTCAAAGTCAAAATGTTCGTTCCCCATCAGGCTGACTATCACACAGACGATAGTACTCGCACCGTAAGCGGTCAGTGAGGCCAGTAGAACCATGTATTGACGTAGGAAGCCAGTGGCAAAGATTAGCATCAGTACGAGCGTGATAGCAGCGGCTCCCATACCAATCTTACGACCTAAGAATCCAAAGACCATCAGGCCAATCACGACAGCGCCACCGACACTGGCGAGTATCTCGAAGAATAGGGCAGTGAAACCCGTAATTGGTAGTAATTCAAAGCGTACAACACAGAATAGAAGAAGTCCGATGATGACGGCTGAGGTGAAAGCAGTATTGGTGACGCGATTCCAGAAGACACTGGCAATGACAGGAAAGACGATCGCACCCCACAATGCGCCAACGAAGACTAGCATCACTAAAATATCGAGTTTGAAGCTGGCAAAAATTAATCCAGCTGCCGTCGCGACAATCATCGTGCCACGACCGACAAGCATCATGGTTTTTGGTTTAACATGACCTTTTTTGGCAATGTTTTTGCCGTAGACATCCGCCATCATAATCGTCGATAGCGCTGACAGATCTGAATCAGCAGTGGATGACAATGAACCAATCACTAAGATAAAGAATAATGCGATAAAGACAGGATGCAGGTAAGTGCTGACCATCTGTGGAATCAGGTTATTCATGTTGCCATCGAGTGGTTCGATACCGATGGTGACGGCCATCAATCCAATCATGCCTAAGCCAATGACAATGCCAGCGTAGCCGACGGTGGCTGTGACAAAGGTAGCCTTAATCTTGGTTTTATCAATCGCAAATAATCGTTGGGTAATGGTTTGGTTGCCGATCGCATAGGCCAATACCGCAACGAAATAGGGCGCGCCTTGCTGAAAGAATGCTTCAGAAGAAAAGAAGTTTTGTTGCTCCAATGTCAGATTTGACAGTCCTTCAACCATGACTTCAGGCCCACCCATGGCAAATAGTACCGCTGGGATAATGACAACACCAATGGCCATCAACGCGACTAGTTGCGCAAAGTCGGTAAACACGGATGCACGGAAGCCTGACGTCAACGTATAGCTCAATACCCCGATACCCGCGATCATCACACCGGTTTGGAACGATAATGGTGACAATACTGACACCAGTGCTCCAGCAGCAGTGAAGTTGACCATCAAGCTAATTAAGCTGCCCATAATATTAGATATTGCTAAAATTAATTGGCTTGATGAACCATGGCGGGCATGGATGAGCTCGCCTAACGTGTGACCATTGGGGGCCAGCTCACGAAAGCGCATACCAAAAGGATAGATGAATAGAATCATCAACGCGCCCCAGAAGCCATAATGTATCGGTCCTGACACGCCGTATTTATAGCCAGAGGTAGCAGCAGCATAAAATGAAGCAGCCCAAATCCAAGTGGCGGTCATACTGGCCGCGCCCATACCAAAGCCAACACCGTGGCCTGCGACCATAAACCCAGAAGTTGTTTCTTTGTCCTTTTTTATTAACAAAGAAAGCAGGTAAGTGCCACCATAAAAAGCTAGTAGTAATAAAATAATCGTTAATGATGAAAATTGGAACAATGACTCAGTTTTCAAACTTATACCTCGCAATTGTTTTAAGTAAATAAAGTTTATTAAAATTATCTATTCCAAACTATTGAGCATACGACATAGCCTAAAAAGCCCTCATACTGGATGTATGCGGCTAATGTAGACAGCAAAAATACCAACTGTAGTGTTGAGCAAGTACTAAGTGTCGTGCCGCTGTTTTATGACTCACATCGTGTTAAATCAAAATGACAGGGGCTACTCTCAATAGGCGTCAGTTCATGGATAAACCATGACGCTATTAATAGGCATACACAAAGGTAGCTGAGAGCTAAAGAAAGCTCATATGATGAGCGTCTATAGCAGAATTACGAATGAGCACTAAGCCATGAGGGCATGACCTGAGCTCGGTTTAGACAGCCTTATCAGCTGTAATAAGCAATAGTTAAGAGGTTTTTGCTCAACTATCGCATTGATGCATCACCTGTAATTCAAATACCAAATCCAATACTGTGTGAATAATCAGCACAGTGAACTTGGTATTAATAAATAAAACTACAGATCTGTTAAGTGTATGTAACATGTTCGTGAGGTCAGGGTAACCTATTATGTCGTCAACCTCAAATGTTATGCGAGATTAATAGAGTATTTTCTCAATTCAATTGCTTACCATCTAAATGGGCTAAAAGTAGCTAAATCTAGCCAAAACAACGTCAGAAATCTAGTTAATATCTCGATATTATCTGGGGTGTTTTTATCGTTTGACTGTAACTTATCTTATTTTTATTAATATCTTTAAAATATAGACACGGCTTACCTTGAGCGTCGGAACGCCCAAGGTAAGCCATCAATAGATAGTCTAGGTTTAGTGAAAGGGGTGGTATTGGGAGTTGTTACGAGAAGCTAATATGAGTAAATTTAAGATGATGCGTATTCATTAGTTCTAGGAATTAGCTTTTATCACAGAATACGTGATGATGGATCAAATGCCCGAGTAGTAGGTCACTCTATCGTTACGTAAGAAGCCTGCTAAGCCCAATCCATAACGCTCAGCGACACGTACCGCTGTACTGGTAGGCGCAGACATGCCAACCAGCCAAGGTATGCGACCACGGATAGATTTCTGTACCAGTTCAATTGATAGGCGTGAGGTCATTAGTACACAGTCGACATCGACCTTTTGACGCAGTTGCCAACCGATTAGTTTATCGAGGGCGTTATGACGTCCTACATCCTCAAATAGATATAACTGCTGCTGATGCATCGTTGCCGCAGCGTGTACGGCACCTGTCAGTTGGTGCGTGTGCTGTGTGGCATCGACTTGTTGTCGCATTTTTAATAAGTCGTCTAGACTCGGTGTTGCGGATTTTTTATTTGAGCCGTTTGATACATTATCTTGGGCGTAACTACTCAAATCAGGCAAAGCTTGTGCCAGTCCAGTGATACCGCACATGCCGCAACCTGTGCGCCCTGCGAGCTGACGTTTCTGTGCTTGGATACGTTGATGGCAGCGTTGGTTTAAGATCAGTTCCACGATATAAATATCATAGTCCTGTAGCTGTTGTAAGGTTTGCTCAAGGCTTTCTGCTTCAACATCTTCTGATTCCAGATCAGCTGATTCTTGAGTAAGGGGTTGGTAGCTTGCGGTATCGGTTAGTTGAGTGACATCCCAATCAAGCAATTCATGACTGTGTTGGATCAAGCCTTCGCTAAATAAAAACCCAACAGCTAAATACTCTAGCTGATGCGGGCTTGCCATCAGCACCGCATAGTGAATACCATTGATAATGATGGCAACCGCCGCCTCTACAGCGAGACTGGCTGGTTGGCGATCAATACGTACCTGAGAGGTATTGTCATCATTGTTGCTAGCGGATGAATAATAATGCTTTTCTGATAAATGGGTACGTACCAGTGGCGTCATCGATGTATTTACGCTTTCAAACACATTGCTTTCATGCTGCTGCTCACTGGTGTGCTCATGCTCTTTAACATAGGTTTCAGTTGTCATCATTTTACGATCTACTTCCCACTTACTATACTGGCTCAGCAATGCTTGCATTGACCCGTTGTAAGACAACCGTCGTTGATTTATACGCTGGTATGTGTGAATCGGGCGCATGCGTGTCTAAGTCAAATAAGTCATTACATTCAGGGTAATAGGCAGCAACGGCATTGGATGCAATATCCATTTCAGTCAATACCAGTGGCCCTAGTGTACGCGGCTGGCTGGTGCTATCTGAGTTGCCTTGTCGAGATACCATGACACTATCACCTGCGTGCCAGCCTAGGCGGCTGATTTCATCAGGATGCATCAATAAAACATCACGGCGATTGGTTTGACGATAGCGATCTTTATAGCCAAAAATCATCGTATTAAATTGGTCATGACTACGAACACTGGTCAATTGCCAAATCTTTTGTCCATCGTTTTGATCGTCATCAACGTTGCCATTTTTTCTCGCATTGTCTTCAAGAACTGATGTGGTTTCTGCCATTTGTGCGGCGACATAAGTAATTGGGTATTTGGGTACTTCGAACTGTGCCTTACCACTGTCAGTATTCCATATACGATGGCGAGCAGCATGATATAAATGAAAGCCACGTTCAGTAGTGCGAATGCGATGATTAAAATCTTCGAAGCCATTGATAGCTTGGGCAACATAGTCACGAACGATGTCAAAATCCTCGCTCATCGCTTGCCAAGGAATAGTAGAGTCAGGGCCAAGTACATGAGTGGCTATATCTGCCACAATCTGTGATTCAGACTTTAAGGTATCACTGACAGGTTTGAGCGTGCCTTGAGTGGGTACTACCTGACACATAGAGTCTTCAATGGTCGCAAATTGCTCCCCTTTAGCAGTCACGATGCGTTCAGTACGCCCTAAACATGGCAAGATTAGATTGTTTGCACCTGGGTACAACATGGTTTCATTTAACTTGGTACCTACAAATATATTAAGCTGCGTTGTCGTCAGAGCTTGTTCAATGGCACTGGTATCAGGCGCTGCCACAGCATAGTTGCCACCCATGCCCATGAATATTTTTAGTTTACCAGCGATAAGCGCTTTGGCCCCAGTAACCACGTCATATCCATGCTTTTGTGGCATAGGATGCTCAAAGACACGTTCCAGACTGTCTAGTAAGCTTTTGCTAGGACGTTCATGGATACCCATGGTGCGATCGCCCTGTACATTAGAGTGCCCACGAACAGGAGACGCGCCTGCTCCATCAATACCAATCATTCCCATTAATAATAATAGATTGGTAATCATCGCGACATTGTCATCGCCTTGCACATGCTGAGTGATACCCATACCCCATGTGCAAATCGTTGCAGGACTAGCAGCCACCAGTTCGGCGAGATTTATAATGTCTGTTTCTAGAATACCGCAACCAAGCTCGATATCTGCCCATGACTGCTCTGCCAACCACTGTTTTATTGGCTCAAAACCTGATGTATGAGTGGTAATGAAATCGTGGTTGATTTTATCGTTTTCAATCAGCCATTTGGCGATACCTGTCAATAACGCCGCATCGCCACCGATCTGAAGTTGAACCACTTCATCGACCATGTCATTGCTTTGGCCTGCTGCCATATGTGTGGGTTTTTGTGGGTTTCTAAATTTACTGAGACCTTGTTCGCGCATGGGATTGATAGAAATAATTCGACATCCTTGCTCGTGAGCATGGGCAAGCATCTCAAGCATCCGCGGATGATTGGTCGCTGGATTTTGTCCAAACATCAGGATAAGTTTGGCTTGCTCAAAATCTTCTAACTTGACCGTTGCTTTACCAATACCTAACTGCTTACCTAGCATGACCGAGGTTGGCTCGTGACACATGTTTGAGCAGTCAGGTAGGTTATTAGTACCGAAACAGCGTACGAACAGCTGATACATAAAGGCTGGCTCGTTGGTGACACGGCCTGAGGTGTAAAAGAGCGCCTCATCTGGCGAGCTCAGCTGTTTGAATTGTTCAGCGATACGTTGGTAAGCCATCTCCCAAGAGATCGCTACATAGCGGTCTTGTGCGGCATCATAATATAGCGGCTCTGATAAGCGGCCACTGTGCTCTAGCTCATAGCCTGTCCACCCTTGTAGTTCAGTGACGGTGTGTCGTGTAAAGAACTGGGCATCTGCTTTTTTGGTCATGGTTTCACTAGCGATGACCTTGATACCATTTTCACAGACATCGATGGCTTTGTGGGACTTGTGGTCAGGCCAAGCACAACCTGGGCAATCAAATCCGCCTTGAGGTTGGTTGCTTTTGAATACGCTGACACTGCCACGCAAAAAAGTTTGATAGTCCATCAGTTTACGAGTAGAGGAAAACAGCGCAGGCCAACCAGCAGCAGGGTGGGAGTAGACAGGAATTTTGCGCATGACAAACCTCATAGATAAATGGTGATGGATAAGTTGTTGTTATAGACGACAACTATATAATGATGAGCGAGAAATTTGTAGAATCAGTAACTATAGATAACAAAAAACCTTCGAGAAGATTGAGTGTTCTCAAAGGTTGATAAGTGACCTATGCTGTCAAATCTGTAGACATTCACTTGGGAGATTTTAGTTACGTAGCCTGACAATAAAAGTCAAACCACATCTGTCTTGGCGTTCTATAGCCTAAACCTATAAAGTGCGTAATACTGAGCAGCTTTTCGAAGAGGGTTGGATCTAATATAGTCAATTTTCTCAGAATATTAAGTCTCCGATAAAGTTGGGGCTGTTCATCTTACTCAATATATTTTTTTACTTATAACAAAATGCAAGTATTGTCGAAATATCACGATATAATTTCTATACGCACTGCAAAGTTTGCATAAACTGTATCTTGCTATTCAGCATCTCTTTTTTCAGCCAATTTTTAAACACCACCTTTCTCTCATCTTCGTAAAAAGGGTGATAAGACAATAAATGATAAGACGAGCTGTCTGCCATTGGAGGATGGATTAATTCTAAAAAGTGATGCGAAAGTTCTTTTTCCACCATAAATATTGAAACAATAGCGGTTCCCAAACCAGCTAAGCATCCCTCAATACATAAGTAAAAGTGCTCTAACACCATGGTCTCGTACGATAAAATCTCGCTACTCACTAACTTGGATTTATTTATGTGATGCCAAAAATTTGGTCGAGAAGAAGTCAGTAATAGGGTATTCGTTGGTTCAGTTCTAGGGTTGCGGACAGCGACTATGTATTCTTCAATAATTTTCTCATGAAATATATTTTGGTCCCATTCAAAATCATTTCTGCGCAAAGCAATATCAATAGATTTCCCTTGAAAGTCTACTGCTCCACCATCCGTTAGTAATACAATTTCAAACCCATAATTTAATGAATTAAATTCAGCCAAACGCGGTATCAACCATTTCATTGAAATAGTGGGCTCACAGGAGAGTACCAGTTGCTTTTTTCGATGATCTTGCCTCGTTAGATCCACAAGACAGTCATCTAATTTCGCAAAAATTTGCTGACAACAAGAAAAAAGTAGATTGCCATTGGCTGTGAGCACCAGTTTCTTATTGACTCGGTTAAACAAAGATACACCTAAAGCATCTTCCAAATTCTTAATCTGTTTACTCACTGCACTTTGTGTCACAAACAGTTTCTGAGAAGCAAGCGTCACACTATTATGCTCTGCAACGTAGTAAAAGAACCTTAATGAATTCAACGATATTTTTTCTATCATGCCAAAAACTCATAGATGATGATGTAATAAACTCAATTTTAGTTTATCTGTAAATGTAGGAGAATGCACTTAAATTAATAATATGAAAAGACTAATATAAAGATAAAACTCTTTATACATTGGTATTTTCTTTATAGAGTTCATTAAATGACAGAATTTTTTACCGTTATTATGATTACCATTCTTGCTGTGATTAGTCCTGGGGCTGATTTCGCTATTGTTACTAAGAATAGCTACCTATACGGGCGTTCAGTCGGTGTGCTAACGTCTATTGGTATAGCGCTAGGTGTCTTAGTACACGTGACTTATACGTTAGTAGCTGTTGCGATTGTCATGAAGCTTGCGCCAAATTTTTTGACAATTGTAAAATATCTTGGTGCACTTTATCTTATTTATATTGGTTATAAGACATTCACACAAAAGCCTGTACATGACGTCGGCGCTTCTGCGCGCATCAGTTCCGGACAAGCATTGCGCTATGGCTTTTTTACCAATGCTTTGAATCCCAAAACTACATTGTTTGTCATTAGCACGTATACGCAGATTGTTAGCGCCAGTACTCCAAAGTCTATTTTAATCGGTTATGGCTTGTTTATGTCTGTGGCTCACTTCATATGGTTCGCCTTGGTGGCTTTATTGTTCTCTCAACGGACGCTACGAGAAAAAATGCTACAGCAGCAAGTCGCAATCAATCGTGTCATTGGTTTTATATTAGGTCTATTAGGTGTGTTCTTGCTCTTTGCAAACTTAAACTAAAGGAATTAAATATGAATAAAGTTACCTTTATCGATATGGAAATTAATGTAAGCATTGCGGCTGATAGGTATTAAAAGCTTTTGCGCAAAGTAGAGAAGTGTCTCTATTATGCTTATTTATTTTTAAATCACCTAGGGTGTGTCATCGATTAGATTATGAGGCTTAAAATAAGAAAAATTGTAGATAAATAATGTATTAATGTGCTAATTGATAACACACCCTAACACTCTAATAACTTTAAGGTTGAACTTTCATGACGCTACAAATTGATCATATCTCACTATCGGTTGCCAACTTAAATAATGCTGAAAAATTTTACGATGCTATTATGCCTATTTTAGGTGCTAAGAAAGTAGAGGGTTCAGCCGAGGCTTTAAAATACGGCGTTCGGAACACGCCAGCTGCTCATCATAATAGCTATCTGACTATCTTTGAGGCACAAGACTTCACTCGTAACCATGCTAACCATTGGTGTTTTCAAGTCGATAAGAGAGATAGAGTTGATTCCTTTCATGTTCAAGGCATTGCTAATGGTGGATATGACGCTGGGCAGCCAGGACTTCGAGCTGAGTATCATGAGGGTTATTATGCCGCTTTTCTAATCGACCCTTCAGGGAACAAGATTGAAGTCGTTTGTCATTCTTTATAAAATTTATATAATGACTATGATGATTAAAAATAAGGAGGGTAGATCACGCCAAGGATAGCCGACACGCATACGATACAGTACGCCTTCGACCGTTTGTCTAAGATTCCCTGTGTCATAGATATTAAGCTCTAGTAATATAGACCTTAGTCTTGTCCAGTGTTGCTCTTTGAGCAAGGCATAGCAAACGACGTCTTTTTTGTGTGAGAACTTAAAAATTACTCGTTTGCTATTTTTTTGCTCATAATGTTCAATACGCCCATTTAACAGGCGTTTTTTATTTAGCATTCAAATGCAGCTGTTTTGCAGATTAGCTCAAAATCAAGCTATCATCTTCGACTTTTTCGCCGCGCGTTTGCTCAAACATATCGAGCAAATCATGTACAGTCATGCCTTTACGAGCATCACCAGCGACGTCTAGTACGACTTGGCCTTGATGCAACATAACGGTACGTGTGCCATGTGCCAGTGCTTGTTGCATCGAGTGCGTGACCATCATCGTGGTCAGCTTATTGTCCGTTACAATCTTATCGGTCAATTCTAAAACGAAAGCCGCCGTTTTGGGATCAAGTGCCGCTGTATGCTCATCTAGTAATAGAATTTTAGACGGTTGCAATGATGCCATTAGTAGACTGACGGCTTGTCGTTGACCACCAGACAATAGTCCCATACGGTCAGTTAGGCGATTCTCTAGTCCAAGCTTTAGGACTGAGAGTTTCTCTCTAAACAAGTCTCGGTTATTTGGGTTTAGCGCAAAGCTCAAACCACGTTTGCCGCCGCGCTTATAAGCAAGCGCCATGTTCTCTTCGATGGTGAGCGCTTCACAAGTTCCTGCCATTGGGTCTTGAAACACACGAGCCACCCAATGAGCACGTTGATGCGCAGTCTTTTTGGTGACATCAATACCGTTTAACAGGATTGAGCCACTATCGACGCGCGTGGTGCCACTGACGGCGTTTAGAAAGGTCGATTTACCAGCACCGTTGGTACCGATGACAGTCACAAACTCACCATCTGCTATGTTTAAGTTGATACCGCGTAGTGCAGGGTTTTCAATGGGCGTTCCAGGATTAAAGGTCAACCGCAAATCTGTAGCTTGCATCATAATAATTATTCCTTATGGTTGCACATTGACATTAAGCTCGAACTTTACGACTTAAAAATTTATTTTTAGCTTTTGGCAATACCAAGGCAAATACGACGAGTAGCGCTGTAATCAAGTTCAAATCCTGCGGGCCAAAGCCAATACTACGCAGCGTATCACTCGATAGGGCGACCTGAATAAATAGCTTGTACAGCACGGCACCGACGACCACGGCAAAAGTAATCAGCCAAATGCGCTTAGCAGGAATGATGGTTTCACCGATGATGACCGCTGCTAGACCAATGACAATCGTACCGATACCGATCGAGATATCTGCACCGCCTTGAGTCTGAACGAACAATGCACCCGCTAAAGCGATTAAGCCGTTAGACACTGCCATACCAACGATGGTCATCCATGAGGTATTAATACCTTGCGCTTGTGCCATACGTAAATTAGAGCCAGTCGCACGCATCGAAAGACCAGTCTCGGTACTATAGAACCAGTTTAAAAACAGCATGGCAAGTATCACAACCATACCAATAATCAAACAGCGCATCCAATAGCCATTACCATCGGTCACCAAGGTGCTAAACACCGTGGTTTCGCCCAATAGCGGTAAGTTTGGCGCGCCCATAATACGTAAATTGATAGAATATAGGGCAACCATCACTAAGATACTGGCAAGTAATTGCAGTATGCCAAGTTTGACATGCAACCATGCAGTAACGATACCAGCGACGGAGCCTGCTAGCATACCAAAGGCACAGGCCAACCATGGGTTGATACCAGCGATGATGGATATACCAGCGACTGCGCCACCTAGCGGAAAGCTGCCGTCAGCGGTCAAGTCGGGAAAGTCGAGCGTACGAAATGAAATCAGCACGCCAAGTGCAACAAGGCCATAAATTAGACCGCTTTCAAGCGCACCAAAAAAAGCAATTAAGGACATAAGATATTAGTCGGTTATCATCAAGCGTTTAGCGATTATTATCACAAGCAAAAAGTAGCAAAGGTATGAAGCATGCTGCCTATAAGCCTATATAACCCAAACGGCTAAGCGGTGAATTTAACAGATTAAGCAATCTGCGGTTAGGGTAAACCAAAACATCTTCCTATGAGGAATGAGCATAAAATACCTTGGTTCGAAATTCGGTTTTAATGCTTATATCACATTAAAAATAACCCAGCTCATATACCAGTAGCTGGGTCATTTTTATACTGAAATAATAGCAGTAAATATAAGCAACAATCTATTATTAAACTATCTATATAGTCGTTTAACGTGATGCTTACATTCAGAGGGCGCTATTCTACCACTTCTTTTGCTTTATCGATAACTGCTTGTGGCAATGTGATGCCTTCAGCTGTGGCGTTTTTCGGACTGACATACAAATCAAGTGCTTGTGGTGTATAAACAGGGATATCGCCTGCTTTTTCACCATTTAAAATACGCACGACAATTTTACCTGTTTCGCGGCCAAGTGCATAATAGTCAACGCCCAATGCAGCAATGGCACCGCGTGCAACAGAACTGGTGTCTGAAGCAATCAGCGGGATTTTGCTTTCTTTAGCGACTTGGAACAGTGACTCGTAAGCAGATACCACGTTGTTATCGGTTGATGTGTAAATCATATCGACTTTACCTTCGAGGCTACGTGCAGCCATTGCTATGTCGGTACTGCGCTGGGCAGGGGCTTCATGTACAGTGATGCCCATTGGTGTCAGTTTTTCTTTTAGGTTTTTTAGGATGATGGTAGAGTTCACCTCACCTGGGCTATAAACATAACCTACGTTTTTTAAGCTTGGAATAATTTGGCGCATTAAGGCAATTTGTGGCTCATAAGGAAGCGCATCAGAACCGCCAGTTACATTGGTGCCAGAGCCATCAAGCTTTGATACCAATTTGGCTTCTACTGGGTCGGTCACCGCAGAGAATACCAAAGGAATAGTGCTGGTAGCAGCCGCAACCGATTGTGCTGATGGCGTACCAATGGCAACGATAACATCTGAGTTGTCTGCAACAAATTGCTTGGCAATCTGTCCTGCAGTAGCAGTGTTACCCTGTGCGCTTTGGAAATTAACGGTTAAGTTTTCACCGTCTTTAAAGCCGGCCTCATTTAGCTCATCGATGACACCTTTGCGTACGTCATCAAGCGCTGGATGCTCAACAATAGCCGTAATAGCGACGTTTTTCATCTCTGTTGCGGCATCGCCAGTAGCGCTGTCAGTACTACCAGTATCTTGTGCTGATTGATTACAACCAGTCAATAGAGCGGTACAAACACCGCCTAATAATAGCGCCTTACTAAAATTGAAATGACCAAAACAATTTTGATACAACATGGGTCTCACTCCTGAAAATAATAATGTGTCCGTACATTATTTAATAAATAAAAATGATTGCTAGCGGTTCTTGTAGGGCATGTTATCAATTAGATTGTGAGGCTTAAAATTTAGCCATTTTAAGATCACTAAATGTATTAATGTGCTAATTGATAACACGCACCAGATAGGTAACGATTACTTATTTAGCACTCTTTGCTTCTTTGTCGACATTGATGGCATTTTTTAGCAGCTCATCGGTCAAGCTCACGCCTTGCTCAGCCGCATGTTTTGGACTGGCATATAAGGTTAAGGTATTCATGACTTCAGGTTTGATGGTATTGACGGCTTCGCCACTTAATACTCGATATACCATTTTTCCTGTGGTACGACCAAAGTCATAGTCATTGACACCAAGTGCTGCAGTAGCACCGCGTCTCACACTAAACTCGTCTGAGGCAATGACGGGAATATCAAGCTCATTGGCGGCACCTGCCATCGCTTCAAAGGCAGAAACGACATTGTTGTCTAAAGAGGTATAAATAATATCAGCACGACCAGATAAGCTACGCGTTGCCATAGCAACGTCCGTTGGGCGATTGGCAGTGACTTCTAATATTTTAAGGCCACGCGCGGGTGCGGCTTTTTTCAGTTGGTTGAGTACTGATACAGAGTTGACCTCACCTGGGCTATAGACGTAACCAATGGTCTTAGCATTAGGCGCAATTTTCTGAATGTTGTCTAATTGCGGCTCGATAGGCAACTCGCTAGATAAGCCTGTCACATTAGATTGGATAGGCACCGCATTTGCATCGATAAGCTTTGCCGCGACAGGATCTGAGATAGCGGTATAGATAACAGGAACCGTTTTGGTTGAAGCCACGATTGATTGGGCAGAGGGCGTTGAGATGGCCACGATGGCATCTGGGTTGTCTCCTGCGAACTGCTTGGCAATCTGACCCGCTGTCGCTGTGTTTCCTTGAGCGCTTTGGAAGTTAATGGTTAGGTTTTGGCCTTCGACATAACCGTTGTCAGCCAGCTCATCTATGATACCGCGGCGCATCTCATCTAACGAAGGGTGTTCGACAATTTGCGTGATGGCCAATGTTTTGGCGGGCTTGCTAGCATCAGCAGTAGCGCTGTCATCAGTTGCAGCAGTGTCTGTAGCGTTTGAGCAGCCGATCAGTCCGAGAGTGGCGCTGATAGCAGCACCGTATAGGCTTAAGCGTAAGGTAGAAGCAATAGTCATTATTAGGTTAACTCATAGGTTATATCAATCGTAAAAACCAAGTACATATCGTTAGATGTGTTCAGTCTATTTATAAGAGAGCTTACTCATCTTCGTTATGCTTGGGTTTTAAACATGATATTGGAAAATGCAGGTTAGCCGAGTCAATGCTATGTTGATGCCAAAATAGCAGGCTAACAATAAAGTAATCGTTCCATCGATCATTATGTTCATATTATGACAGTAATGTAAGTTATCGCAATAAAAAATTCAGTCGTGTTCGTCATCGGTGCTAATAAGGAGTAGGTTGGCTATCTTATTCAGTAAAGTCACCATCAAAAATCTTACAAGCTAGCAACGCATCTATTACGGACTGCCTTCATAATTAACGTAAGCTGATTTTTATAAGAGAATTTTCTAATACGAGAATGATAGTAAGTCCAAAATTCACATTACTATTACGCTGACGTGGCGAATATCGAACTCACTCTGGTCTCTACTTGATATTGTTTAAACGAATACTCTGCAAGCACCATTATGAAGGCAACATTATGAACACTGCTAATCTCAAACTATTAACCATCGCTGGCATCACTGCTACCTCATTGATTTGCTTACCTGCTATGGCAAAAAATGGTCATGGAAACGGGCACGGAAATGGACACGGAAATGGACACGGAAATGGCAAATCTGCTTATGTCCATAAAGGTAATAACCATCACAGTAAAGCCCGACCTAATATTAATGCTTATAGCAATGCTAGCCCTAACGCCTCATTCAAGCGTGATCTCGATAGATACGGTTACAGAGTAGTCGGCAAGATTGATAGAAGAGATTACGATCGTTCGGTCGTCTTAGACCGTTATGATAACCGCTACACTCGTATTCGCACGCCAGAAAATAATATTGTGACGGTGATTAGTGACACGTTGCAGATTATTAATATTTTGAATAGGTAATGCTTGGTTTTTATTCATTTAATAAATCAACCATAAAAAAAGATGCCACTAGGGCATCTTTTTTATTTTTTAACACTAAAAATAACCGTTAAGCTAAAACATCACCAACGACACAAGCATCCGGTAAGGTAACGACTGTTAAGCCCGTCTTTGGCTCACCAGTTGATAGCACCATGCCTTCTGAGATACCAAATTTCATCTTACGCGGTGCAAGGTTGGTCACACAAACGACCTTTTTATCAACCAATTGCTCAGGCTCATAAAACTTACGGATACCGCTGAACACGTTGCGTGGCTTGTCTTCACCAACATCTAACGTAAACTGTAAAAGCTTGTCCGCGCCTTCGACGTGGTTACAGGCTAAGACGTGCGCTACCTTCATCTCAACTTTAGCAAAGTCTTCGATACCAATATAGTCAGTTTTCTCAGCGTCTGCATTGGCTTCTGGTGCTGCATTTTTCGCTGCTGGCTTGCTGTTTGTGATGACAGCTGGTGCTGGCGCGTCTACTTGTGCGAGAGAGGCTTTTGAGTCTTCTACCATAGCTTCAATATCTTTTTCTTCGATACGCTGCATCAGTGGTTTGAACTTATTGATTTTATGTCCAAGCAACCACTGATTACGGCTAGCGAAATCTAAGCTGTCAATGTTTAAGAATTCTTTGGCATTATTGGTCAGCTCAGGTAATACTGGCGCAAGGTAGACCATCAATTGACGGAAAATATTAATCGCAACCGAGCAGACGTCTTGAACTTCTTGTTCAGTGCCTTCTTGTTTAGCAAGCGACCATGGTTTTTTCTCGTCAATATACTCATTGGCTTTGTCCGCACACTGCATGATTAGACGCATGGCACGTGAGAATTCGCGATTTTCATAGGCAGCAGCAATTTCATCACCCGTTTTGGTGATGTCTTCTAACAGTTCTGGCTCTGCACAAACTTCTGACAGCATGCCGTCGTATTTCTTAACCAAGAACCCAGCACTGCGACTGGCGATATTGACTACTTTTCCAACCAGATCAGAGTTGACCTTTTGCATAAAGTCTTCTAAATCTAGATTGATATCTTCGACTTTGTCAGACAGTTTACTGGCGAAGTAATAGCGCAGGTACTCAGGGTGTAAGTGCTCAGCGTAAGTTTCGGCCTTAATAAAGGTACCGCGTGACTTACTCATTTTTTCGCCATTGACCATCAAGAAGCCGTGGGCAAAGACGCCTGTTGGTGTGCGATACTCGCTGCCCGCAAGCATCGCCGGCCAAAACAACGCATGGAAGTAAACGATGTCTTTACCGATGAAGTGATAAACCTCGGTTTTATGCTCGTTTTCTTGTGCCCAATAGCGGTCAAAATCAAGCGCTTGCTCTGTACCTTCGCGCTTGTCGCATAGGTTTTTAAAACTTGCCATATAGCCGACTGGTGCATCTAGCCATACATAAAAGTATTTATCTGGCTCATCGCTTGGAGTATCTGGAATTTGAAAGCCAAAATAGGGCGCATCGCGTGAGATGTCCCAAGTCGCTAAGCCTGCCTCAAACCACTCTTGCAATTTATTGGCCACTGACGTTTGCAAACGGTTGTCACTGCGTGTCCAGTCTTTTAAGAATTGCTCAAACTCTGGCAAGTTGAAGAAATAATGCTTAGAGGTTTTGAGTACAGGCGTTGAACCAGACAGCGTAGACTGTGGATTTTTAAGTTCGGTAGCATTGTATGTGGTGCCGCATACTTCACAGTTATCACCATATTGGTCTGGGCTATCACATTCAGGGCAGGTGCCTTTGACAAATCGATCGGCTAAAAATAACTGCTTTTCAGGATCGAATAACTGCTCAACGTCTTTAGTGCTGATGTGTCCAGCGCTACTAAGACGACGATAAATAAGCTCAGAAAACTCTTTGTTTTCTTCTGAGTGAGTAGAGTGATAATTATCAAAATTAATCAAAAACTTAGAAAAATCAGCTTCATGTGATGCTTTCACTGACGCAATTTGTTCTTCTGGTGTCACGCCATTGGCTTCTGCTTTTAGCATGATGGCGGTACCGTGTGCATCATCTGCACAGACATAAGTGACCTGATGGCCTTGCGCTTTCATCGCACGTACCCAAATGTCTGTCTGAATATATTCTACAAGATGCCCCAAATGGATATAGCCATTGGCGTAGGGCAGCGCACTGGTTACTAGAATCTCACGCACTTTCATCACCTATATTTTTATATAAACGGGTTAGTTATCAAACGTCTTAAGCAGCTTATGGCTATTGGACGCGATGTTATCAATGCTAAAAACTTCCAAAAATAATGAAAATTTAAAAAGTGTGCCTATGATACCGTAATTCGGCTAAATTTGTGATATTCCTTGGTAATTACTTCTCATTCGTCAGGCATCTACTAACCATAAACAATAGGCTTGCATCGAATTTAGACGTTATCAACTGGCCATAAAAAACCCACCGAGTAATCTCTAAGTGGGTTTTTGATTAGGTACAGTTGTTTAGATTTTATTATTAAAAGTTAAAACGAACCAAACATAGTACCTAAAGTGATAACAGTGACGACCGCCACCAGTGGAATAGCCATTGTGACCATGGCAACGTTTAGATATGACTGCTTGTGGGTCAGACCACAAATCGCTAGTAAGGTAATAACCGCACCACTATGTGGCAAGGTATCCAAACCACCGGCTGCCATGACAGCGACTCGATGCATCAGCTCTGGATCGATACCAGCATTTACGGCCATTCTGAGATAGTCTTCACCCAAAGTGGATAGAGCAATACTCAAACCACCAGACGATGAACCGGTAATACCCGCCAGCGTAGTCATAGCGACCGCTTCTGAGATGAGTGGGTTTTCAGGGCTTAGGTTCAAGATGCTATCACGAATGATAAGGAAGCCTGCCAACGAGGCGATGACCGCACCATAGCCTACTTCCGATGCCGTGTTAAAAATCGGCAACATAGAGTCGTAAGTACCACGGTTAATGGTTTTTTGTAGATTGTTCCAATGTCCAATACGTAGCAAGATTAACACCACGCAAGCCACAACCAATGAGAGAATAATTGACCATAATCCGAGTGAGCCTGCGATATTTAAGTCAGGAAACTGCGCCTGTAGAGCGCTAAAGTCCATCGATGGAAAGATAGCGTACGTCAATACAGCGTTTAAACCGATGACCAATATTAATGGAATCATCGCAACGGTAAATGAGGTGTGATGCGTGTTTAATGCTTCAGTTTCTTTTGCAGTTGAACTGATACCGCCCACATCCTCTTCATCATGCTGACCATAGCCTTCACCCGCTGCATTGGCCTTTCTGGCTCGTGACTGCAACCACAACCAACCACCAATAAACATAACCAGACCACCGATAATACCCAAAATAGGCGCGGCAAATACGTTGGTATTGTAATAAGGAATTGGAATGGCGTTCTGAATGGCAGGCGTACCTGGCAATGCTGTCATCGTAAAGGTAAATGAGCCCAAAGCAATCGCTGCTGGTATCAAGCGCTTAGGAATATCGGCAGCTTTGAACAAGTCTTTGGCGATTGGATAAATAGCAAATGCCACGACGAATAATGACACACCGCCATAGGTCAAAATAGCACAAACTAAGATAACGGCTAAAATAGCCTTGCTAGCACCAAGCTTTTCGACCACGGTATTGGCAATTGCTGTTGCTGCACCAGAGTCTGCCATCAAACGCCCAAAGAGCGCGCCCAATAAGAAAATAGGGAAGAACTTAAGTAAAAATCCACTCAAAGCACCCATGAAGACATCGGTATAGGCGGGAATACTGCTTAAAAAGTCACCTGAAAGAAATACGGCTAATGTCGCCATAATTGGTGCTAAGATCAGCACAGAATAACCGCGATAAGCAAAGAACATGAGTAATAATAGAGTAATGACAATAGCAAGCGTACTAAACATGATGGCCCTCCTTGGCAAAAAAAATAAGGCAGCGAGTATGCCGTGCTTATCCATATAGGTCAATAAAATTAATCAAAACAGGTCTATTTCGTCTGTTTTATCAAACATAAATCTAGACTCATGCGCTATCCATCATTAATATCTTACCGATCTATATACTGCACAGCGTTGACTCACATGCGCTGACTGTTATTTTCTAGTCGCTACGAAAATAATATGTTAAGTTAGCACAAGTGTTTCACGCATGATATAGCGATATAAAATGTATTGTTATGGATGACAATATAAAATACAATGTTTTCCATTTATTAGGTGCAGTAAACAGTAATTGCTCTCAAATATGATAATCGTTCAACATAGCTCTAACTATAATTTTTACAACCAAACATTAAATTTACAAGGAATGTGAATATGTTTAGTGCCATCACTAATATGAGCGTGCAGTTAGTCAATCGCTATCTACCATCCCCATTCGTATTTTCGATCGTTTTGACGCTCATTGCGTTTGCGGTGGGACTGGCTATTACTGGCCAAGATATGATTGCTATGGCAGGGCACTGGGGCAATGGGCTATGGTCATTACATAGCTTTGCCATGCAAATGGCATTGGTCCTAGTGACAGGCTACGCATTTGCCAGCGCACCATTCATTCAGCGTTTGTTAGACAACCTTGCCAGTAGAGTGCATTCTCCTACGACCGCTATTATCGTATCGACCTTGGTTGGTCTGGTCGGTTCATGGATAAACTGGGGGTTTGGTCTCATCATTGGGGCTATCTTTGCCAAAGCACTGGCAAAAAAGGTCGCTAATGTCGATTATCCGCTATTGGTCGCTGCTGCTTACTCAGGTTTCGTGATTTGGCATGGCGGTTTTTCAGGTTCGATACCACTGACGCTTAGCTCTGGCGGTGATACGCTGCTGACGCTATCAGGCAATACCATGACCGAAGCGGTACCTCTGTCACAGACGGTATTTGCAGGCTATAACTTGTTGCTAGTAGGTTTGCTCATCATTATTTTGCCACTCGTCAATCGCTTTATGCATCCCAAAAACCCTACGGTTATCGATCCTAAATTGATCAAACAAGAAGTGTATGTCGCACCTCAGAGAGACACGCCGGCACAAAAACTAGATGACAGCCGTATTATTGCTGTTATCCTATTGGCGTTGGCACTGATGTACTATATCAGCGAGTTTGGTAGTAACGGTTTTAACCTCGGGCTCAACATCGTCATTGGGCTGTTTTTGTTTATAGGGTTACTATCGCATGGCACGTTAGAGCGTTATTATCGAGCCGTGCACTCAGGGATAGGTGGCATCACAGGTATTGTGCTACTGTTTCCGTTCTATGGCGGTATCATGGGCATCATGACTGGTGCGAATGCTGATGGGATTTCTATCAGTACGCAAGTGACCGAATTTTTCGTCAATTCAGCTTCCGCAGACAGTTTCCCGATTTTTGCCTTTTTAAGTGCAGGTCTGGTCAATGTCTTTGTACCGTCAGGCGGTGGACAGTTTGCGGTACAGGGTCCTGTTATGATTCCTGCTGGCATTGAGCTGGGTGTGAATCCAGCCGTTACTGCGATGGCGATAGCATGGGGCGATGCGTGGACTAACATGATTCAGCCGTTTTGGGCCTTGCCATTGCTAGGTATCGCAGGTTTGGATGCACGAGCCATTATGGGCTACTGCCTGATCGTACTGGCGGTATCTGGTGCTATTATCATGAGTGTGTTCTGGCTGGTGGTATAGTCATTCCACTATAAAAGTATTAGATATACATCTACCCGCGGCAGCCTTGTACTATTTTTAAATTTAATCGAATCGACTATACAAGGCTATAACGCGCAAAAAAATAAGCATGATGAGTTTTCGCTGTTAGGTCTTATTAAAAGCAGCAATCAAACGGATAATTGAGACATTTAGTTCAGCAGTAGTTTATGCAAGGATTAAAAATATAAATGATAATCATAGGAGATAAGTATGAGTCAATCAAAGATATACAGTAGTGCTGAAGAGGCGCTAAAAGGCGTCGTGACTGATGGGCAAACGCTTGCTATTGGTGGCTTTGGTCTATGCGGTATTCCAGAATCGTTAATCGAAGCATTGCGTGATAGCAAGGTTAAGGGTCTAACCTGTATCAGTAATAACGCGGGCGTGGATGACTTTGGTCTTGGGCTGTTACTACAAACTCGCCAAATCAAAAAAATGATTTCGTCATATGTGGGCGAAAACAAAGAATTTGAGCGTCAGTATTTAGCTGGCGAGCTAGAGGTTGAGCTGACGCCACAAGGCACATTGGCTGAGAAATTACGCTCAGGCGGTGCTGGTATCCCTGCATTTTATACCGCAACAGGCGTAGGCACACTGGTCGCTGAAGGTAAAGAGACGCGTGATTTTGATGGTCGTACTTATGTGTTAGAGCATTCATTACGTGCTGATGTGGCATTAATTAAGGCGCAAAAGGCTGACAAAGCAGGTAATCTAATCTTTAACAAGACTGCTCGTAACTTTAACCCAGACTGTGCAATGGCAGGTAAAATCACAATTGTTGAAGTCGAAGAGATTGTAGAGACGGGTACATTTGATCCAGATGAAGTGCATCTACCAGGTATCTTTGTTCAGCGTATTGTGTTGAATAATAGCCCTGAAAAACGCATCGAAAAAACGACAATTAAAGCAGTGTAAGGTGCTTAAATAAAAACGTGGTCGAAGCTTAATCGTATGTGAAATTAATAGTCAGTTCTTATATTTATGACAGTTTAGATAGCTCATCGTTTAGATGAAGAACCGTTTAAGTAAAGAACTGCTTAGATGAAAAAAAATAGAATATCGTAAAAAATAAGGAATTTACCATGGCATGGACAAGAGAACAAATGGCGCAGCGTGCTGCACAGGAACTACAAGACGGCTATTACGTAAATTTAGGCATTGGTCTGCCAACGTTAGTCGCTAACTATATTCCTGAAGGCGTGGACGTGTGGTTACAATCAGAGAACGGTTTACTAGGTATTGGCGAGTTTCCAACAGCAGATAACGTTGATGCCGACTTGATTAATGCTGGCAAGCAAACGGTCACAGCAGCGCCAGGCTCCAGCTATTTTAGCAGCTCAGAGTCTTTTGCGATGATTCGCGGTGGCCATGTTAACTTGGCAATATTAGGCGCAATGGAAGTATCAGAAAATGGTGATTTGGCCAACTGGATGATTCCAAAAAAGATGGTCAAAGGCATGGGCGGTGCGATGGATTTGGTTGCAGGCGTACAGCGTGTGATTGTCCTAATGGAACAAGTTAATAAACACGGCGACCCGAAGATTCTAGCCAATTGCGAGCTACCATTGACAGGCAAAGGCGTGGTTGATCGTATCATCACCGAGCTTGCTGTATTAGACGTTACTGACAGCGGGTTAAAATTGGTTGAATTAGCAGACGGTGTTAGCTTTAAAGAGTTACAAGAAAAAACGCCAGTAAACATTATCCAGTAAACTTTGTACAGTAAGCTCTTTACTGTAATGTGACTTTCTTAACATCAATGAGCTTTATCCCTCAGATAAATACGCCACTATAATCATAGTGGCGTATTCATTCAGCTCTACTTTTATAAAAACTAACAATATTTTAGACCATGATAAGGAATATGTATGGCGACTCAATTACAACAAGATTTGACAGGCAAAGTAGCGTTAGTCACTGGCTCTGCAAGTGGTATCGGACGTGACATCGCTGAGACTTATGCAAAAGCAGGTGCAGCGGTTGGTATTGCAGATATTAACCTAGAAGCGGCACAGAAAACCGTTGATGCGATTGAAGCCGCTGGTGGCCGCGCACTGGCGATTGCCATGGATGTTACGTCAGAAGATGCAGTCAACGAAGGTGTACAGCAGCTAGTAGATACCTTTGGCGGTATTGATATTCTAGTCTCTAATGCTGGTATTCAGATCATTGACCCTATTGATAAAATGGCTTTCAGCGATTGGAAAAAAATGCTCAATATCCATTTGGACGGTGCATTTTTAACCACCAAAGCAGCGATTAAGCATATGTATAAAGGCGATAAAGGCGGCACGGTCATTTATATGGGCTCTGCTCATTCGCATGAGGCCTCATTATATAAAGCCCCTTATGTGACCGCTAAGCATGGATTATTAGGTCTGTGTCGTGTATTGGCTAAAGAAGGTGCCGAGCATAAAGTACGTTCGCATGTGATTTGTCCAGGCTTTGTTAAAACACCTTTGGTAGAAAAACAAATCCCAGAGCAAGCAGCTGAAAAGGGCATCAGTGAAGAGTCGGTTATTAACGATATCATGCTGGTAAACACGGTAGACAAAGAATTTACGACGGTAGAAGACATTGCGCAATTGGCGCTATTTTTAGCAGCATTCCCAACCAATGTATTTACGGGCCAGTCTATCGTGGCCAGTCATGGCTGGTTTATGAACTAACGACTATTCTACTGACGGAATAGCCACTAGTATTCTTCTAGATTCTTATCAGATCAGCATCTTTTTTTATGTCCATTAGAGCCAATTAGATTGGCTCTTTTTTATTGCTTTTTCCTGTCTGTTTTTTGACTAATGGTTGAGATAGTTTAAGAAATAGCAGGCAGCAAACTTGGCTCACAGTAGAACATATGTAGCAAAGCTCAGTCCTACTGGCGTTGTGGTTTTTTTATGCTTGTAATTCAGCTACACTATCAAGATAAAAGGTCTGGCTAAACGCTCATATATTATATAGTCAATCCTCTATAAATTGGATACGGTGTCAGGCTCGCTTAGTCTACTACTTGTAGCACTTTCACTCGCCTTCCTTGTATTCAAATTATATTCAACCGACTATGTGGTTTATCATATCTACTATGGTGTTGAACGAGCTGTTTTAGCATACCAACCCACTTGTATAGGCAGTAATGGTCGCTATGTTTAACTTTATGAAGAAAACTCCCACTAACAAACCAGAAACGCCAGAGCAGCGGGCAGCTCGAGATAGTGCTGTGGACAAGGTATTGCTTGGTTATGAAGTCGGTACGGTCAGTATTGCCACTATGGTAACGGGTCTTAATCGCGATGGTGATCAGCTCACTTTAGACTTGCGTCTACCGCAAGAGAGTAAGCCTGAAGCCATTCAGCAAGAACTGGGTCAATTACTGCATCCGCATGGTATTACGACGATTCATATGAATGTACGTCTACCAGCGCCAGAAAAAGGCTCAGGTTCAAGCTTACCAAAGAAAATGCCGAAGACGACCAATGCTATGGATAGTCAAAGCAAGCCTGTAGCCAATCCTGATGACAATAGTAATAATGATAACAATGCTGAACCACCGATTACTAAAGCGGCACCGACACAAGAATCGCTAGCAGCACATCCGCGTATTCGCCATATTATCGTAGTGGCATCAGGCAAGGGCGGTGTCGGCAAATCGACAACGACAGTCAATATTGCGTTGGCATTACAAAAGCTTGGCAATCGTGTGGGTGTGCTTGATGCTGACATTTATGGTCCTAGTATGCCTACGATGTTGGGCGTTGCCGATGTGAAGCCACAACTAGAGAACGAGCAATTCGTACCTGTTGATGCACATGGCATAGCGATGCTTTCAATTGGTAGCTTACTCGATGGCGACAACACGCCTGTCGCATGGCGCGGACCGAAAGCGACTGGTGCTTTGATGCAGCTTTATAATCAAACCAACTGGCCACAGTTAGATTATTTGGTGATTGATATGCCACCCGGTACTGGCGATATACAGCTAACATTGGCACAGCGCATTCCAGTCACTGGAGCCGTGATTGTGACGACACCGCAGCATGTTGCACTACTTGATGCTCAAAAAGGCATCGAGATGTTTAACAAAACCAATATCCCTGTGCTTGGTGTCGTTGAAAATATGGCGCTACACACTTGTAGTAACTGTAATCATACTGAAGCTATTTTTGGTACGGGTGGCGGCGAAAAAATCGCTGAACAGTATCAAGTGCCGCTGTTAGGGCAGCTCCCCCTTGCCAGTGGTATTCGTGCGCAAGTGGATAAAGGCGTGCCAAGCGTCTTGGCTAATGACGAGTTTGCGATTTATTATCTGAGTATCGCTACAAATATCGAAGCCAATATTAATAAATTTGCCAAACCTGTTGATGACAAGCGGATTTTTTGATGGTGGAGAAGTAGCTTAAGCTGGCAACTTTTAAAGTGAATGTATTGTCTAAAAAGAGGATATCTTGAACTTATCTATTTATCAAAGTCATTTAGACAATACTCCCAAGCAGTATAGAGTCCTACGATTATTTCGCCCACCGATATACATCATTGAACTCTCAAACAATCAGTTGAGTGCCGTTTGCTACTATAAAGATGGTAGTAGCAAACGCTATCAGATTAATGCTGACTTTAGCAATCGCCGAATGGTAATTGCCGATTTTAACAAATTAGCAAAGGCTCTCGCTGAGCTGTTAAAAAAGTTTCCAAGACACTTTTTATGGATGAGTGCGCTTGCATCAATCAATGTTACAGAAACACTAGCAGATGGATTAACCAATATTGAAGTTAAGGTGATAACTGAAGCGCTTTTTGTGGGTTCTGTACAGGCAAAAAGAAGAATTTTACATAGCACCGTTAGCTATCAAGGACAGATAGTACCTTTAGAAAAATTTGGCTAGGATGCCGATATCATGAATAAAAGCCACGACAAACCATATACTGCCGCCAACTTAAAACTGGCAAATCTCGAATATCTTATCCAAAATGGTCAGCCTACCTTTGGTGTTTTTTCTCAAGTAAAAAATATCAATTACTTAGACTATCATAGTCATCTCATTTCACAAAAATCCTTACCTAACTGGCGTAAAGAACTAAAAGCCAACCAGTTCTGCTTCATTCAGATACTCCATCCCCCTTATAGAGTGTGCCTCGCGCTCGCAACGATTAAGCTTGCGACTAGTGCTTTCGTTTACATTTATAATGAGGATACTCAGCAGCTGGAAGTCTGTGAGGCGCTACAGCCTTTGACGCATCATACGCACTTAGACGGTGATGGTTATCAAGGGCAGATGGCATTTACACATACAAAGCTCAGCGTCACCTTGGATTTTAGTCCTGCTCAGATGACTATTGCGCTCGACAGTCAGTATGTTGCAATCACGGCAGCGTTAGCACGAAGCGCACAACCGTTAGCCATATGTACGCCGACTGGTAAGCGTGGCTGGACGTTTACGCAAAAAGAGCCGTTGACCGCACTATCTGGGCATTTACTTATTAAAACCAAGTCAAAGTTTCATACTGATGCTCCTGACGCTCAACCTCAAAAAACAACTTTCACCGATGCCACTATTGCCAATCTAGATTGGACGCTCGGCTATATGCGTCATGAGACCAATTGGTTTTGGAGCTGTATCACTAGCTATTTGTCAGATGGCCGTCGCTTTTTGCTCAATCTGTCTATGGGTGTCAATGAGACAGGAGCCAGTGAAAATGCTTGCTGGCTTGATGGGCAGATATTCTATTTACCACCCGTTATGTTTGCTCGTGAGGGTTCAAATATTCGATCAAGTCAGCCAGACAGTCTTGAGCCAAGTGTAGAAAGTGTAGAAAGTGTAGAAAGTGATGCTAGCGCCACAAAGCCGTGGCGTATTTATCATCAAAATCTTGGGTGGAGCAATGTCGATATTGATTTAAGCTTTACACCGATTACCGTCTATAAAAAGACTGATAATTTTGGTGTGATAGCCAGTATCTTTGAGCAATGGATAGGTTTTTATAGTGGTGAAATTCGAATAAGAGATGAAGTCATTAGGCTTGATAATGTCATGGGGCTCGCAGAAGATCATTTTGCCAAATGGTAGCTTCTAAAACATAAGATGGGGATAAATGAGATTATTGGCTGTATTCAGTTTTAAGTAGCCGCTCCTCTATAAATTTTGCCATCAATTCCGTATAATCGTCGCTATCAAAATACTGTTATCATAACCGCTATTAAATATTTGCTAAGGAACAACAATGTCTATCAAGTCTGACCGCTGGATTCGTAAAATGGCCGAAGAGCATGGCATGATTGAGCCATTTGAAGCGGGTCAAGTACGCTTTAACGATGCTGGCGAGCGCTTGGTGAGCTATGGTACGTCAAGCTATGGTTATGACGTGCGCTGTGCCCCTGAGTTTAAAGTCTTTACCAACGTACATTCAGTCGTCGTTGATCCTAAAAACTTCGATGAAAAAAGTTTTATTGATATCGTTGGTGACGAGTGTATTATTCCACCAAACTCATTCGCGCTAGCACGTACCATGGAATATTTCCGTATTCCGCGTGATGTATTGACTATTTGCCTAGGTAAATCAACGTATGCGCGTTGCGGTATTATTGTCAACGTGACACCGCTGGAGCCAGAGTGGGAAGGGCATGTCACTTTAGAATTTAGTAATACCACCAATCTACCAGCCCGTATCTATGCTGGTGAAGGTGTGGCACAAATGCTATTTTTCCAAAGTGATGCTGATGATGTTTGCGAGACCAGTTATAAGGATCGCGGTGGTAAATACCAAGGTCAACGCGGTGTGACATTGCCACGGACGTAGTAATGTTAGCAATATAAGTGTCGAATCAGTTATAAAAAAGGCCAGTCATAATTAATATGACTGGCCTTTTTACGGTTTTAAACCTACTCACTTTGTTGAGTCAGTTATTTTAAGACTTTTAAACCTGCTTTATTATCACGTTTTGGCTTGGGCGCAGCAGTAGGGACTGTCTTAACCGTAATGTCTGAATCTTCTTCAGGTACGTAATTATCATATTCGTTAGGATCAAAGAACATACCCTGTGAGTTCTCTTTTGCATAGATACCTAACACTGCAGTCAGTGGCACCCAAATTTCTTGCGATACACCACCGAAGCGGGCACTGAAGTTAATATAGTCGTTCCCCATACTCATATTACCAGTTGCACGGCTCGCAATATTGAGCACGATACGACCATCTTGCACATGCTCTCTTGGAATCTGTACTTCTTCAGCAGTGGCATCAACCATTAGATACGGGGTAAGTGAATTGTCTTCTATCCACTGATACAGTGCGCGCACCATATAGGGACGTGTTGGGGTAATAGAGGTGGTTTCGCTCATTTGATGATTTCCTATACGAATTATTTTTAATAGTGAACAGATACTTCTTGGAGTAGCTTGTTCATTGAAAAAACCTAAATAAATATTACTTAACTTCTATTCTAGTAATTTTCTATTCTAAGCCAGCTGTCTAATCAACGCACACTTTTTTGAAAGCTATCGCGTTCAAAGACACGCTTTTGATAATCAAATAGTGGACGACTAATGGCACGAGGTAGTTCGATATGCATCTCTTCAAGTCGCCACAATAACGGTGCCAATAGTATGTCACACCAGCCAAATTCATCTGCCATAAAATAAGGCTTATGGGCAAACAAAGGTGACAAAGTAATCAGCGAATCACTCAGCTGTTTTTTAGCAACTGCTGCTTGTGCTTTATTAAAGCTATCTGGGTGTACGAGTAGGCGCTTGCCGAGTGAGAGCCAATCACGCTGAATACGCCACGCTAACTGTCTGAACTGTGCACGCTCCTGCGGTGTATCAGGCAGTAGTTTGTTTGTATGATAGCGTTCTTCGAGATACTCAAAGATAACATTGATCTCATAAAGCGCAATTTCTCGCTGCTGCAGGACAGGTAAAGTATGATAGGGGTTCAGCTCAGTCAAATCTTCAGGACGCTCAGAGTGTAAACGTGATAAATAGTAGGCGAGCTTTTTTTCTTCAAGTAATAGGCGTACCACATGACTGTCGTAGCCGTCATCAGCGTACAAAATCAGCTGACTACTTGGAATGTCGTTCGCATCAATCATGAAAGCCTAATGTTAATAGTAAAGACTATCATCGTAAACAAAGTTGCCCTGATTATCAAGGTAACGTACGTAAACATTGCTTGTGAGCGCTTTATTTGTCTACCTCTTTGGCGATAGTTCTATGATTTAATGGTTTATCAGAATAGAAAAAGGCACTACCGAAGTAGTGCCTAATGTCATGCTCGTTTTTTATGTTTCTACTACTATCTTATTTTACGTCTTTCCAGAATTCTTTGTTCAATAAGTAAACTGGGATGAGCAGTACTAATAAGAATAGAATCACAAAGAAACCAATCACTTGACGGTCATGACGAGCAGGTTCACCCATCCATGCCATAAAGTTCACTAGGTCACCAACTTCGCTCTCAAACTCTTCTGCACTCAATTTTTCTTGCATGTTATGCAAGACGTGAGGCATAGCCGCGTTTTTAAGCACTAGGTTATTAGCGCCCCAAGGACGATTTGGATCTTCATAAAATGACAGTAGGTAAGTATATACCCAGTCATCGCCGCGTAGTCTTGTCTCAAGTGACAAATCCGGAGGCGCAGCACCAAACCAAGATGCTTGAATATCAGGATCAATCTCAGCAGTGATATGGTCACCGATTTGATCGGTGGTGACCATCAGATACTTTTCAACAAGCTCAGGCGGTATCTCTAAATCTTTGGCAATGCGTGAATGACGAACATACTTGGCCGAGTGACACCCAGCACAGTAGTTCATAAAGATCTTAGCACCGTTTTGTAGTGAGCCCTTATTGGTAAAATCAATAGGAGCTGTACTACAAGCCAGATGTTCATCAACGCCATCGGCATTAGTGAACGTACCACAGCCACTACCTTCGGCCATTGCGGTACCAGCAGTCAAGGTTAATGCCGCGCCCAAGCCTAGACCAGCTAGGGATTTAATTAGCGTGTTCATTAGTGACCTCCGGTAACGCGTTCTGGTGGCTGTTTACACTTCTCAATAGCAGTGTAGAACGGCATCAATAAGAAGAATAAGAAATACAAGACCGTAAATATACGAGCCATTAATGTTGCTGTTGGGGTCGTTGGTGTTGCACCCAAGTAGCCTAGTACGACAAAGCTAATAGCGAATACTGTTAAAGCAATCTTAGACAATATGCCTTTATAGCGTATAGAACGTACTGGTGATCTATCAAGCCATGGTATCAAGAATAGTACGGCAATTGCAGCACCCATCGCGACCACACCACCTAACTTATCAGGAACCGCACGTAAAATAGCGTAGAACGGCGTGTAGTACCATACTGGTGCAATATGTGCTGGTGTTTTCAGTGAGTTCGCTGTCTCAAAGTTTGGTGGCTCAAGGAAGAAACCGCCGCCTTCTGGGAAGAAGAATACCACTGCAAAGAAGCAGATAAAGAACACAACAATACCAACCATGTCATGCACAGTGTAGTACGGATGGAATTCGATACCGTCTAATGGCACACCATTTTTATCTTTTAGCTTTTTAATGTCAATGCCATCAGGGTTGTTCGAACCCACGTGATGCAGTGCCACCAAATGCATAAATACTAAGCCTACCAGTACTAATGGAATAGCAACAACGTGTAGAGCAAAGAAACGGTTTAGCGTAATACCAGAGATAATATAATCACCACGTACCCATTCAGCAAGACCATCGCCGATCACAGGTAGGGCAGCAGGAAGGTTCAAAATAACCTGTGCACCCCAGAATGACATGTTACCCCAAGGTAGTAGATAACCAAAGAAGCCTTCTGCCATTAGCGCTAGGTAAATACCCATACCGATGAGCCAAATAAGCTCACGCGGTTTTTGGTATGAACCATATAGTAATGCGCGGAACATATGCAAATATACCACGACGAAGAACGCTGATGCGCCAGTCGAGTGCATATAACGAATGAGCCAACCGCCTTTTACATCACGCATGATGTATTCAACAGATGCAAACGCCCCTTCGGCACTTGGGTTATACATCATCGTCAGCCAAATACCAGTCACCAATTGGTTAACCAGTACAATCATTGACAATACGCCAAAGAAGTACCAAAAGTTAAAGTTCTTTGGTGCATAGTACTTTGACATATGGTATTCATAGGTTTCGGTCGCTGGGAAGCGAGCGTCCACCCAATGCATTAACTTTTTACCCATACTCATATTAAGCCTCCCCAACCGTCAAGATGGTACCATCCATGTTGTACTCTGGAATAGGTAAATTAAGCGGTGCTGGAACGCCACTAAAGACGCGACCGGCTAAGTCATATTTAGACCCATGACACGGGCAGAAAAATCCACCAAACCAGTCATTACCACCCAAATCAGCTGCACCAACATCAGGACGATAGTTCGGTGCACAGCCTAGATGCGTACAAACGCCTTCGACGACCAACACAGTTGGTTCTAAAGAGCGAGTAGGATTGGTACAGTATTCAGGCTGTAACGATGCTGCAGACTCAGGATCAGACAATAATGGCTTGACTGATTCTAGTCCTGCAATCATTTCTTCTGTACGTTTAACCACATAGATAGGTTTACCACGGTATTTGACAACAATCATCTGTCCTGCTTCGATAGAACCAATGTCTTGGGTCACTGCAGCCCCTGCAGCCTCAGCTTTAGCGCTTGGATACCAAGAACGGACAAAAGGTGTTGCCACAGCAGCGACTCCAACTGCACCAATCGCGGCAGTTGAGGCAATAAGAACTCTACGGCGTTGTACATTAACGCCTTCGGCTTGGCTCATTAATACTTCCTCCAGGTGAATGAAATGGGATTATCCCACACTGGGTTTGTGACTTATAAAATATATAATATCAAGCCACTTTGGCTATGCCTAATTTTGCTAATTGTTGCTATTCTAAGCTATTTCGGTGATAAAATAAATTATTGCGTTAAAAATAAAGCAACCTTAATAGGATATATTATAAGGTTGAAAGCGATAACCTAAGTAAAGTAGATGGTTTATCACTATCTGGACTCTGTTTTCTAGCAAGGATTATAAATGCGGATGACCTTATAATTAATAAGGATATTTAGCAATAGCGAATGATACTTGAAATTAAGGTAACTTTCACTATCTAACTGCTTTGTAAGTCGCTATAAACGAATAATCACCACTTTGTACAATCAAGTGGTGATTATTTTTTAATATTTAACTGCTTACCACTATAAATGTTCATCAAATAAGCATTTATCAAAGAACCTAAAACGAATACTTAGCCCTCTAGCGTACTCCAGCGTTCAAGCTTGTTCATCATCTCATCTTCGATAGTCAATAGACGCTCACTAGCAGCAGTCGCCGCATCAAAGTCGCTATTGAACCAAGAGCCATCTGCCAGTTTTTCTTGTAGATCATTTTGTTCAGCTTCTAGTGCCGCGATTTCTTTTGGTAAATTATCCAGTTCGCGTTGATCATTAAAGTTAAGCTTCTTGGCTGCTTTATTGGGTTTTGCGGCTGTTGGTTTATTGGCTGCTTTACCTGCTGTATTGATTACTGGTGCTCTAGCCGCCTTTGCTGCTTCTTCACGATTTTTTTGTACCAAATACTCTTGATAGCCACCGACATACTCGCTGACAGTACCTTTGCCATCTTCGTCTTCGCCAAATACCCATGTTGAGGTAACGACGTTGTCCATGAATGAACGATCATGACTGATGAGCAAAATCGTACCGCCAAAGCTGGCGACTGACTCTTCTAATAGCTCAAGTGTTGCCATATCCAAATCGTTGGTTGGCTCATCAAGTACCAGAATATTGGCAGGCTTCAATAATTGCTTGGCAAGTAGGACGCGGTTACGCTCACCACCTGATAATGCTTTAACTGGTGTACGTGCACGCTCTGGAGCAAACAAGAAGTCTTGTAAATAGCTCATGATGTGCGTCTTACGACCACCCACTTCTACAAAATCCGAGCCTTCTGAGACGTTTTGCGCCACACTGGCTTCAAGGTCTAACTGATCGCGCAACTGGTCGAAGAAAGCGATTTTTAGGTTGGTCCCTAATTCAACGCTACCAGACTTTGTGACTTCGTCATCAGACATATCAAGTAGGGCTTTAATAAGGGTGGTTTTACCAGCACCGTTAGGTCCGACAATACCGATTTTATCGCCGCGCATGATAGTCGTCGTAAAGTTTTCAACCAATACATTGCCGTCATACTCAAGATGTAAGTTTTTAACTTTACAGACGAGCTTACCGCTTTTCTCGCCTTGACCCATCGTGATGTTGACATTACCAACTTGCTCACGGCGATCACTACGCTCTTCACGTAATGCTTTTAGCTCACGGACACGGCCCTCATTACGGGTACGACGGGCTTTAATACCTTGACGAATCCAAACTTCTTCTTGTGCCAGCTTTTTATCAAAGTTAGCATTATTCTTTTCTTCAGCCAGTAACTGTAGCTCTTTTAGCTCTTGATAGCGTGCGTAGCCACCTTCGCCTTGGGTGACGTCATAGCTGGTCAATTGACCACGATCAAGCTCAATGATGCGAGTCGATAGTTTGTTAACGAATGCTCTATCATGGGTCACGAACAATAGTGTCAGACCTTGCCAGTCTAATAAAAAGCGCTCTAACCATTCAATACTATCAACATCCAAATGGTTGGTTGGTTCATCGAGAAGCAGTACATCAGGTTTGGTTACCAAAGAGCGTGCTAGTAGCACACGGCGCTTACGGCCACCTGATAATGAAGACAAATCATCGTCTGGGTTGAGCCCCATGGTTTTGATAAGGCGGGTTGCTTCGCGCTCTAGATCCCAGCCATGTACGGCATCGATATCATGTTGCAAATCAGCCATACGCTCGCAGGCATCCATATCGCCATTCGCACATAAGTCAGTTTGGGCGTTATAGTTGATAAGCAGATCGGCCGTGCGGCGGCTGCCACCCATCACGATATCCAAAATACGTCCGCTGGTTTCAGGAACGTCTTGTTCTAGCATCGCAACACGTACGCTACTATTGATAATAACTTCGCCACTATCAGGTTGTAAGGTGCCGCTAATCAGCTTAAATAAGGTAGATTTGCCTTCGCCATTACGGCCAATTAGACAGACACGCTCGCCTGCTTCAATAGCAAAATCAATGCCATCAAGTACAGGAGCGACGCCAAATGCAAGGTGAATATCTTTTAAATGTATCAGTGCCATAGAATATCTTAAGCTTATATAATAGTGAGGTAGGGGTTGTTGCAGAATTGCTAGCAGTATAACATGCCACTACGTGACTGTAGTGCGTGTAAATAGTTTTATACACACTATTTATAGCTACTGTTTTAAAAGCCTTATTTTTTAATAGCGGTAATATATCGGTTACTCATTTGCTTATATAACCAATCCTACTAGCTTTATATTTACGATAACTCAGAGAAAGACATGAATCAATCTAACACTCAAGACAACGCTAAAAAAGACGACGCAGCTATGCAGGTTGATTTACAAACGCAACAAGTCATTGACCTTCAAATGAGCATGGCGCATCTTGAGATGACAGTAGAGAGACTCGATGCAGTGATTGCACGTCAAGATAAGGATCTTCAGACATTACAGCGACAGTTGCAGCTGATTTATAAACAAGTGGATAGTCAAGATACAGAAACTGGCATTGCACCATTTGATGTGATGGCAGACAGACCGCCTCATTATTGATACATATAAATGTTGAACCGTTAATAAAATTATATTCACGTATTTATATAAAGGCACTATATTATGACTATCTGGTCATAATGAAGAAATAATGTATTCTTATAGTTGTTTTAATGTTCGAAAATCATTACTATTCTCCATCTCGGATACTGCTTACTCGTCAAAAATGGGTAAGGCAGTAAAACAATGCGGACGTTTGGAGACATATAATGCGCAACACCTTTCATTTAAAAACTCTTACAGTAGCTGTTGCTGTACTTTCTATTACTAGCATTGCTAGTGCTGCTGGTCTTGATCGCTCAGGTCAGGATGTCACCGCATTCCTACAAGATGGCACCTATGCCGAAGCCGTCTATACTTATATCGATGCTGATGTGACAGGCAATGATGTCTCAGGTAATAAAATTGGTGATATCGCAGAATCTTATGATTTCTTTCGCTATGGTGTAAAAGCAGACGTTAATGAGACTTTTAGTGTTGGTATCTTATATGACGAGCCTTTTGGTGCTGCGGCTGACTATAGTGGTGACAATAACTTCGTCGACCAAAATACCGCTTCACCTAGAAATGGTGAAGGTACAAATGTAGAAGTACGTACCGAAAGCATTACTGCTATTGTTGGTGCTAAATTTGGTGAAAACAAGAACTTCCAAGTATATGGCGGCCCAGTCGCTCAACGTGTACAAGCTGATGTAAAGCTGCGCGGTGCAGCTTATAGTGCTGCTAATGGTTATACGACGCATATTAGTACAGATCAAGAATATGGCTATATTGCTGGTGTTGCATATAGCAAGCCTGAAATTGCACTGAAAGCAGCATTGACCTATCGCTCAGAAATCAAGCATACAGCTGATGCTGCTGAAATTTATCCTTTCGTTGATAGTGGTTTGATACCAGATTCTGCCATATCAGCACTAGGTCTTTCATCAAGCAGAAGTAGTAGTATCGACATTACTACCCCTGAGTCAGTCAACTTTGATTTCCAAACGGGTATTAACCCAACGACTTTAGCGACTGCCAAAGTACGTTGGGTACCATGGAGTGACTTTGCAATTGTACCGTCACTATATAATGGTGTGAGCCAACTTAGTTATGGTCCAGATGGTTTACCATTAGTAAGCTATGATGAAGATCAGTGGGTAGTTGAGCTAGGCCTTGCCAAACGTTTGGCGCCAGCTCTAGCAGTAAGTGGTACGGTAGGTTGGGATAGTGGTGCTGGTAACCCTGTGACCTCATTAGGACCTACTGAAGGCTATTATAGTGCTGGTTTAGGTGCTAAGTATAATGTCACTGAAAACTGGGCAATCTCAGCTGGTGGTAAATATTTATGGCTTGGTGATGCTGATGGTCAAGTGCCAACTGGTGACACTGTTGCTAACTTTGAAAACAATGACGGTTTTGTACTTGGCGTAAAAGTTTCTTACCAAGCGCTATAAGGCGTACGTCCATCATATTGTTGAATGTATAGTTTAGCGGCGAAAAAAAACGACTCATTATGAGTCGTTTTTTTGTGCGTGCATTACTATCTTTGAAGAAAATAAGCATAGCTTACTAGGGGCTTGATTATGATCAAATTCTTATCTCGCTATTATATCTAAGTAACTCTAACAGTGATTTAAATAATAATCATATCTTAAAAACATATACTAGTATTATATTTATATGGTATTTGTACTGTCCAGTCATAATTGGGAAATAAAGCACTTTTATTGTTGTTTTAGTGTCAAAAAGGCATTAGTATTCAACTTAGGACACGACTTTGATAACTTCAATGTTAAGCGCAACAATGCTATATATTGATTGTTAAAGTAGTAATACAACAAGGACCGTTGGAGATACACAATGCGCAATCACTTTCATTTGAAAACCCTCGCAGTAGCGATTGCTACTCTTTCTATAGCCAGCGTCACCAATGCAGCTGGTCTCGATCGTTCAGGTCAAGATGTCACCGCCTTTTTCCAAGATGGCACTTATGCTGAAGCCGTTTATACCTACATCGATGCTGATGTGAGTGGTTACGACAGTGCTAATACTAATCCTTCTCAAAATGATTACGTACGTGGTGATAAAACGGGCGATATCGCTGAAAGTTATGACTTTTTCCGCTATGGCGTAAAAGCCGATATCAATGATACTTTCAGTGTTGGTGTCTTATATGACGAACCTTTTGGTGCGGCAGCTGAATATACTCAAAGCAACTTTGTATCGCAAGGGGATATGGATGCTTCCATTTCTTCTATTACTAATGGTGCTGCTCCGAGTCTGGCAGCAGCACAAGCTGGAATTGGTGCACTAGCTGCAGGAGAAACAGCAGGTGTGTTAACCCCAGCACAGCAAGCTCAATTAGACGGGTTGCGTGGAGCAGTTGCAGTAGCAACAGCCGAGGCGGGTAATGCTGGCGAAAATACCAATGTAGAGGTTCGTAGCCAAAGCCTAACTGGTATTCTTGGAATGAAGTTTGGCGCTAACAAAAACTTCCAAGTGTATGGTGGCCCAGTGGCACAGCGTATTCAAGCTGAAACCAAACTACGTGGACTGGCTTACGGCCCTGCTAGTGGTTACACCTCAACCAGCAATCCTAATATGGATTATGGTTACATCGCAGGTATTGCCTATAGTAAGCCTGAAATTGCACTAAAAGCGGCGTTGACGTACCGTTCTGAGATTGAACACAATGTAGATATCGCTGAGAGTTACCCGTTAGTAGCTATCAGAGCCGTAGCAGCAGGAGCAACTGCAGAACAGGCTACGGCATTATCAAATAGAGCCAGTAACTATGAGATTACTACACCTAAATCAGTAAACTTTGATTTTCAAACTGGTATCAATCCTACGACACTAGCGACGGCAAAAGTACGCTGGGTACCGTGGAGTGATTTTGTCATTACACCACCACTTTATAATGATACTAGTAAAATAAGTTATGGCCCTGATGGTCTAAACTTGGTTGAATATACTGAAGATCAGTGGATGGTAGAGCTTGGTTTAGCTAAACGTGTAGCACCAGCACTAGCAATCAGTGGTACGGTTGGTTGGGATAGTGGCGCTGGTGATCCAACGACGTCGTTAGGCCCTGTTGAAGGTTACTATAGCGTTGGTCTTGGTGCTAAGTACAATTTCACTGAGAACTGGGCTGTATCAGCTGGTGGTAAATATCTGTGGTTCGGTGATGCAAAAGGACAGTTACCTAGTGATAAACTCGTTGGTGACTTCCAAGACAATGATGGCTTCATCGCTGGTCTAAAAGTTTCTTATCAAGCAAAATAGTATTAACTGATAACTGATAACTGATAACTGATAACTGATATGTAGTAAAAAAAAGCGATCTGCTAAAGGTCGCTTTTTTATGGCGTGTTTTATATGGACTTTCTTATAAAGAGTTTAATAACGAATAATAGGACATGCTGTTCAGTGAAAAAATGCTGATTGCTGCAATCGTTATAAGTAAATATAGGGAAAGTGATAAGTGACTGTTGGTTAGGTAGACTGAAGCTATATAGGGGGTTTAGGGTGTAAGCTATAGAGTTTCAGCTTGTATGCTATGTAGGGTTATCTGAGAAGTATAGCGCTACGATTGGATACTATAGCGATCTATTGATGGAATCTTTACATGACAGTCTGAAAGAATAATTAACAACTGTTTATATCCTTTCACAAAGAAAATAGAGGTATTGGTACTGTCGTTATAGCAATTTGGCATTGCCAACATACGGTAGGTACTAAGCGACAAGCCCAAAGCGAGTTGATTTAAGTTCTAGTTACTTTTGTATTAATTGCAATCAACAAAAAAACCTCGCCAATGATGGCGAGGTTTTTTTGTTGTAGTAAGCTAAAAGTGCTAAACAAAGTTACTTGTTTAGGTTCAGCTCCATCTCTTCGAACTTAGCAGATACTGAAGGTCTTGGACCACCAGTCATGATACTAACAGCAAAGATTGCGATCGTACTTAATACAAAGCCTGGAACGATAGCATATAACCAGCTATTCAATGCCATACCATTCATCTCGAATGGACCATATATCCATAGAATGACGGTCAAAGCACCAATGACCATACCGGCAACCGCACCATTGCGGTTCATACCACGCCATATCAAGCTAAATATAACCAATGGTCCAAATGCTGCACCAAATCCAGCCCATGCGTTAGATACAAGGCTTAGTACAGAGCTTTCAGGATTAGAGGCAAGTAAGATTGATACTAGAGCAACGGCGACTACAGAAATACGTCCAACCAATACTTGGCGAGCTTCTGGTGCATCTTGATCAAAGAACAATTTGTACACATCTTTGGTTAGTGAGCTTGATACCACCAATAGCTGTGAAGAAATCGTACTCATAATAGCGGCTAAAATAGCGGCTAATAGGAAACCTGATACCAGTGGATGGAATAAAAACTGAGTGAATACTAAAAAGATAGTTTCAGGATCGTCTAGTGTCATCGCAGTTTTTTGTACATAAGCGCGACCAGCAAAACCAGTCATCAATGAACCTACAAGACTAACTACCATCCAGCTCATACCGATATTACGCGCAGTAGGAACGTCTTTTACTGAGCGAATCGCCATAAAACGAACAATAATATGTGGCTGACCAAAATAGCCTAAGCCCCATGCCATCAGAGAAACGATACCAATAACCGTCATACCACTGGTAATGTCTAGCAAACTCGGGTCAATATTTCTAACAGCCGTTGTGGTGGCAGAAATACCACCCAAGTCTGTGAAAGCAACAACCGGTACGATAACCATGGCAAAAAGCATGATAACGCCCTGCACAAAGTCGGTCATTGATACAGCTAAGAAACCACCAAACAAGGTGTATGCGACAACCACGCCAGCGGTGACCCATAGGCCTGTGCTGTAAGAAAGGTTGAGTGAGCTTTCGAATAGTTTACCACCACCTACTAAGCTGGCTGCGGTGTAAACAGTGAAGAACAAGATGATAACCACGGCTGAAATAACCCGTAGCATATGTGATTTATCTTCGAAGCGGTTGGCGAAATAATCAGGTAGGGTAATAGCATTATCAGCTACTTCGGTATAAACACGAAGACGCGGTGCTACGATGAGATAGTTCAAGAATGCGCCTAATGTCAAACCAAGGGCAATCCAAATACTAACCACACCATCGGCGAACATATAACCAGGTAGGCCAAGTAATAACCAACCTGACATATCTGATGCACCTGCCGAAAGTGCTGTTACTGCTGGACCTAAGTTACGACCCCCTAACATATAGCCTTCAGTATCATTGGCTTGCTTAAAATAAGCGTAAATGCCAATCCCAATCATCACTAAGAAATAGGCACCGAGTGATATCAGCACGCCACTAGAAACTCCGTTCATATAAATGATCCTTAACCAACCATGTTGGCTGTAATTATTTTTAACTATAAATATTAAGTGTTACAAGACGATGTCCAAAACAATATCTAAAGACAAAAAAAGCCATTAAGTAGGACATAATGGCTTTTATTTAATATCTGTTGTTAGTTTTATATGATTGATGCTGTTTTAGGGCGAATACTAATTAAGCAGTCATTTGAGAGCAATAGAAATATTACGCTCTTTCTATCTGTCTTAATTGCTCGCATCTGCTCGTTATATATCAATATAAGCCGCCTGTATAACCAATCATTTAAAACCATCAAACCTACTACTAACCATCATATCTTACTAGAAGTCTTCAATATATGACTATCAGTGTTCATATGGTAAGTTTTTGTTATGTAGACAACGCCGAGTGTATTATAACGTATGACTGACGCAAATGCGAATAGCGTGCTTTTTTGACCCAATAAATTGTTCCAATTGTAACTATAGAAATTGATCTTTAGAGAGCAGTTTTTATTCGATAGGAGCAAGCAAGTCTAGCAAAGCAGTAACACTGCTAGATTGTGTTAGTTTTGGATTGATTACAACACCTAGATGACGCTGTAGCTCAACGTTATCAGCCATATCGATACGTTCCAAATCTTGACTGATCATGGTCTGTGGCAATACTGACCAACCAAGCCCAACAGAAACCAACATGCGAATAGACTCAAGTGGATTAGTGCTCATCGTGGCATAAGGCTTAAGATTGTGCTTGGCGAATTCAGCTAAGGTAATCTGACTGGTAAAGGTATTGGCAGATGGCAAAATAGCAGGATAACGGGCCAATTGCTCTAAGGTGACATTAGACTTGGTTGCTAAAGGCGATAGAGTGCCTGTCATAAAGTAGAGAGGATCTGACCATAGCGTGTGATAGGTCAAGCGCTTATCATACACAGGTGGCAGCGTGACGAAAGCCAACGATAAATCGCCATCTAGCACGGCCTTGTGTGCTTTTTCTGAATCAACGAAATGTACTTCTAACTGTACGGCAGGATAAGCTTGAATAAAGTGTTTAAGCACAGGCGCTAGATGATGCAAGCCTATATGATGACTGGTGCCGATGACCAGTTTGCCTGATACGATATGTTGAGAATGCTGTAGGTTGATTTTGAAATTTTCATAATCTTCTAACCAACGTTTGGCATGTGGTAGCATCTCATTGGCTGCTTGTGTCGGTACAATCCCGCGTCCTACTGTGTCAAACAACGTAATATTAAATTCATCTTCTAGATTTTTGATGCGTTTACTGACAGCAGGCTGAGTAATAAACAGCTTTTCTGCCGCGCCCGAAATACTGCCTGTGTGCATAACAGTGACGAAAGTCGTTAAGTTTGTGGTGTTCAAGCGGATGTCCTTAGCTACTTATCGAGCTATAAATAAAAGTTGGCTGGCCTAATCACAATGTATTAGAAATAAAAGTTTGCGTCTGGTCAAAAATCATCAATTATTATTATAGGATTAGCCTGCTATAATCACAAGACATCAGGACGTATTGTGACATATTTATTAGATTAACTTGATAAATGACGCTATAAAACTTGTTTTGAGCCTCAATTGCAGCAATAAATATAAAAAAATAGAGAATTGTTATTTTGTATTTATAGAGTAGAGATGTCCTGATAGATCTGTTTTGATGAAAGTATTTATTGAAAAATGTCAGTTTTAAGCCAATAGGCATTGATAAGTAAATACTATCAAGCCGTTATACATAAACATAAATTTTAAATAGAATCCTCGTTTATTATGGTGTAAGCCATCGAGTAATCAAGTAGCTAGCAACCAATAAAGGATAGCAACATGGCCAGTCAAACGTTATATGACAAACTTTGGAACGCTCACGAAGTCACTAAACGTGATGATGGTTCGAGCCTCATTTATATCGATCGTCATCTACTGCATGAAGTGACAAGTCCGCAAGCATTTGAAGGTTTGGAATTGGCCAATCGAGCGCCATGGCGTTTGTCTGCCAATATCGCGAGTCCTGATCACAACGTGCCAACGGTGTCTAAAGAGCGCTTAGAAGGCGTGTCTGGTATCAAAGACAAAGTATCACGCTTGCAAGTGGTCACCTTGGATGATAACTGTGCTAAGTTTGATATCGCTGAATTTACGATCAACGATGCTCGTCAAGGAATTTTGCATGTTGTTGGTCCTGAGCAAGGCCTTGTATTACCAGGCATGACAGTCGTTTGTGGTGATTCACATACAGCGACCCATGGTGCACTTGGTTGCTTGGCACATGGTATCGGTACGTCTGAAGTGGAGCATGTATTGGCCACTCAATGCCTGATTCAGAAAAAATCAAAAAATATGCAAATTCGTGTGACTGGTCAGCTAGGTGCTGGCGTGACCTCGAAAGATGTTGTACTGGCCATCATCGCAAAAATTGGTACAGCGGGTGGCACAGGCTACGCGATTGAATTTGCTGGGCAAGTATTTGAAGAGATGAGTATGGAAGGTCGTATGACCGTCTGTAACATGGCCATTGAAGCCGGTGCTCGCGTAGGTATGGTTGCGGTCGATGACATCACTATCGACTATGTGAAAGGTCGTCCTTATGCGCCAACAGAATCACAATGGCAACAAGCTGAAGAATACTGGCGCACATTGTATTCAGATGATGATGCAGTATTTGACAGTGTGGTTGAGATTGATGGTAGCCAAATAGCGCCGCAAGTGTCTTGGGGTACATCACCTGAAATGGTCGTCGACATCACTCAGTCAGTGCCAACGCCTGACCAAGCTGTGGATGAAGCACAAGAAGAAGGTTGGTTACGTGCCTATACCTATATGGGGCTAGAAGCGGGTCAAAAAATTACCGATATTCAACTAGATCGTATCTTCATTGGGTCATGCACCAACTCACGTATCGAAGATTTGCGTGATGCAGCGGCGGTAATTAAAGGCCGTAAAGTAGCTAACAATATTAAAGAAGCTATTGTGGTTGCGGGTTCTGGTCAAGTGAAACTACAAGCGGAAGCAGAGGGTTTGAATACCCTGTTTACGGATGCTGGATTTGAATGGCGCGAGCCGGGCTGTTCTATGTGCTTAGCCATGAACGCCGATAAGCTTGAGCCACAAGAACATTGTGCTTCTACGTCTAACCGTAATTTTGAGGGTCGTCAGGGTAATGGTGGTCGTACGCATCTTGTTAGCCCAGCGATGGCAGCAGCAGCAGCATTGGCCGGTCACTTTGTAGATGTACGCACATTCTAAGACGGATACACATCAATAAAAACATCATTGATAGGAAATTTTATGCAAGCTTATAACACCCAAACAGGTATCGTTTGCCCTTTAGATCGCGCAAACGTCGATACCGATCAAATTATCGCAAAACAGTTTTTAAAATCTATTAAACGCACAGGATTTGGTGTCAATTTGTTTGATGATTGGCGCTATCTCGACGAAGGCTATCCAGGTCAGGACAATAGCACACGCATTATCAACCCAGACTTTATTCTCAATCAACCACGTTATCAAGGTGCTAATATTTTGCTGGCACGCAGAAACTTTGGCTGTGGCTCTAGCCGTGAGCATGCACCGTGGGCGCTTTCAGAATATGGCTTTCGTACCGTTATTGCACCAAGCTTCGCTGATATTTTTTATAACAACTGTTTTAAAAATGGCATGCTCCCAATTGTACTGGCGGAAGATATCGTCGATGCGTTGATGAAAGCGACCGTTGCTAATGAAGGCTACGAGCTGACTGCTGATCTTGAGCGTCAGGTCGTTATTACGCCAACAGGTGAAGAGTACGCTTTTGAAGTGGATGATTTCCGTAAACACTGCTTGCTAAATGGTCTTGATGATATCGGTCTCACTTTACAGCAAAGTGATGCTATCAAAGAGTATGAGCAACAAATGATGCAAAAAACGCCTTGGATCTTTAATGAAGTGCGAGCCTAGACAATCAATTGATAGCTATTACTCATAAAACTGCTGAACAACAGTAATGTAGCGTTGAGTTATGGCGGCGAACTGGCTAAAATGAAGTATGGTTTTGTAAAGTATTTTATTATTTCACTTATGAATAGTAGCCGTCATTATGAATAAAAAACGTTATGTTTTATGGACAAGTACAATTGTTGCTGCCAGCTTGTGGTTGTCAGGCTGTCAGCTCATGAATGGCTACCAGAAAATAGATGAGGCAGAAAGCGCAACAGCGTGGGCAGGTAAGATTCAACCTGTCGCTGGTGAAGTAAACATTGCTTGCATAGGCACTTATCATTGTGAAATTGCGAGAATAGATAAAGTGCCAGTGATAGCTACGGATACCCATGAGCCTATAAACTCTACGATGGTCGTTGCGATGACAGCAGACAGTAGCAATAACCGTTCGAAAGTCACCATGAAAATGGATATGACACCGATTACTCATAAAAATGAGATAAAAATTGTACCTTTATCGGCTTCAGGCATCGCCGGTCTAACCAATTACTATGCACGGGTAAAGCCAGCCAAACGAGAAGTACAAGTGAATTTTTATCCAGAAAACAACTTGGGCTATGTTGAGCGTTTTGCGATGATTCATGATTTTGTCGAGGCGGATACTTATCAGCTTCGAGCTTATCAAAAGAAATCTAGTGATAACTCAGGTAGTTTATTAGACACCGCCTCACCAGAGCCTTTGTGTGTCGATCTATATCAAGGAAACAGTGTACAGCGCCGTTTCTGCAAAGAACTGGGTGCTGAGCATCAAGGCGAGTTTGTAGAAACGCGTCTCACCAAGACTATGCCTATACCATCAAAAACAAAAGCTTAATAACCAGTGTGTTAGTCTCAGATTGATACAGAATTTAGTAGTCATTTAAATGGGATAAATTTCTTTTTCTCGTGTAGCTCATTACACGAGTAATTATCTTTTAAAAGTTATCATGTGCTTATAGCAGTATTATAAATAAAACTTACTTACCCAAGGATCAGTATGGCAACGATTTTAACATTAGCAGGCGATGGTATTGGCCCTGAAATCATGACTCAAGCCATTGATGTGCTTAATGCTGTGAACGATAAGTTTACATTAGGTTTGACACTTGAGTCTGGATTGATTGGTGGCGTAGCTATTGACGCAACTGGTGAGCCTTTACCTGATGAGACTCTGGCGCGTGCACGTGCTGCAGATGCCGTATTGCTAGGCGCTGTTGGCGGCCCTAAATGGGATGGTATTGAGCGTAGCAAACGTCCTGAACGTGGTCTACTAAAAATTCGTGGTGAGCTTGGTTTGTTTGCTAATCTACGTGTGGCAAAGCTTTATCCACAGCTTGCTAATGCCTCTAGTATCAAGCCTGAAATTATCTCAGGTTTAGACTTGCTTATCGTTCGTGAGCTGACAGGTGGTATTTATTTTGGTGAGCCGCGTGGTATTCGTACATTAGAGAATGGCGAGCAGCAAGGCTATAACACCATGGTGTATAGTACGAGCGAGATTCAACGTATCGGAAAAGTTGCTTTTGAATTGGCAAAAACACGTGCGCAAGCAGCAGGTACAGCGCCTAAAGTTTGCTCAGTGGACAAAGCAAACGTATTAGAAGTCACAGAGCTGTGGAAGCAGACGATGACCCAGATGCAACAAGCGGACTATAGCGATGTGGCGTTATCGCACATGTACGCTGACAATGCTTGTATGCAGCTGATCAAAGATCCTAAGCAGTTCGATGTGATGGTAACGGGCAATATGTTCGGTGATATCTTGTCTGACGAAGCGGCGATGCTAACCGGCTCTATCGGTATGTTGCCATCAGCCAGTCTAGATGTGGCAGGTAAAGGGATGTATGAGCCGTGCCATGGTTCAGCACCTGATATCGCAGGACAAGATAAAGCTAATCCATTGGCGACCATCTTATCTGTTGCGATGATGCTGCGTTATACTTTTAAGCAAGAAGAGGCCGCTAAAGCCATTGAGCAAGCAGTCAGTGATGTGCTTGATGATGGTCTACGTACGCTTGATATTTTAGATAGTACTGAAGCTGGACTTAAGCAAGTAGGTTGTATAGAAATGGGTCAAGCAGTATTGGCTAAACTGGTTTAATCAGCATATTTTTAGGGCTTGTCCTCATTTTTAACCCATTTAGATAACTATCGATTGAATTGAGGACACGCCCTAGTATAGCTTAAAATTTTCTCCGTCTTATTTTTAGACTGAGTTATTTAATATTCATAAATTCTTGTAGTTGCAAACCCATAATTTGCTCAGCAGATTATGGGTTTTTTCGTGCTTATCTGAGTGTTTTATCATCCGTAACATACTCACCCACCTCGTTGTAAAAAAGCACTTGTTTTAACACAGCTACTATCGTGTAAGGCGCTCATTAACACAAAGTTGTTATATGACCACAGAGGAATATGGCAATATTGATTAATAATAAATGGATAGATGTATTTATCATTTTATAAGGAAGTTAATAGAAAAAGCTTTATAACCATTAAAAGTTTGAACGTCTAAAAATAAGAGTTTATGCATAATAAAAACTGAAAAAAAACAAAAAAAATTATCAAAAATTAGGAGTATCACATGTATCAATTAAAAAAATTAAGCACCGCGATAGCAATGATTGGATTCTCTACAGTCGTCTTTATGGGGCAGGGCATTGCAGCAGAACCAACTAATAGCATGATTGTAGATAATAGCGCTACAGCTCCGACAGAAGTGAGTCCAGTGACGAATGGGATAAGCCAAAAATTAACAGGGGATAGTAAAGCTGCAACATCATTAAATAAGCTATTGCCTACCATAAAATACACAACTGAAAACCTATCAGACACGGCAAAAGAAGTGAACAATATCAATTGGACTACGGACGCTGATATAGATCGTAATATGGGAACGAAACTGCAAGCCTTATTGAACTGGTATCATAATGGGGTAGGGCCTGTTGATGGATATTGGGGAAAAAATACCCGAAAAGCCATGCAAGCATTTCAAAATGCGAATGGTCTGACTGTAACTGACACATTGAACAATGAAACGTGGCAAGCACTGATTAAAAATGAAAAGCTTATCGCTCAACCAGTGTTAGTTAGTTATCAGCTAACTGATGCAGATGTAAACGTCAAAACTACGAGTATACCTGCTGATTCTGTGGCCAAATCCAAGCTCGAAGGAATGTATTATGAAAGCCTCACTGAGGCACTTGCAGAAAAATTTCATATTAGTGAGAAATATCTAAAATCTCTTAATCCCAATGCCAGCTTTACTGCTGGTGAAATTATTACGGTATATAACCCTGGCAACCCTAACACCAAGCCTGTCAGCCGAGTAGTCGCTGACAAGGACACTGAGACACTTTATGCTTATGACGAAAACAATAAGTTAGTTGCTAGTTATCCAACAACAGTGGGTAGTACAGCGACACCATCGCCGACAGGCACGCATACTGTAAAGGTGAAAGTACACGAGCCTAATTATACCTATACAGGCAATGACGGTCGTAAGTCTATCATTCCGCCAGGCCCTAACAATCCAGTTGGTTCGGTATGGATTGGACTGAGTAAACCAACTTATGGGATTCATGGTTCACCAGATCCTGCTCGTATCAGTCGTCAGGCATCAGCTGGTTGTGTGCGTCTGACCAACTGGGATGCAATTAGTCTTTTAGGTGTGATTAAAAACGGCGCAACTGTCGAATTTAGCTAAACATAAATAAGCTAAATCATAAAAAATAGACAAAAAAATACCGCTGATATTGAGCGGTATTTTTTATGGTAAAAACGGAATTCAAATAACTAAAATATTGATAGGAAATAATGAGTAGCTTAGCATTTTCATTATTATTATCAGTCAAACCACTCAAACATTTATACCAGTGATAAAAGTGTCATTCGACAACTGGCTGTGTTTATATAAATGCTTTTATAACCATTTTAGTCAATAAAAAATTAGTTCTTACCACGATAAGTAATGCGACCTTTAGACAGGTCATAAGGCGTCATTTCGACCTTAACTTTATCACCAGTCAAGATGCGGATATAATGCTTACGCATTTTACCAGAGATGTGCGCAATGATTTCATGTCCGTTTTCTAAACGAACTTTAAATAAAGTATTAGGAAGGGTATCAATGACTTCGCCTTCAAATTCGATAATATCGTCTTTTGCCATAATTTGTATCAATCAATTAAAAATAAGCCCATATTATACGTAAGTTAGCAGGTTAAAGCAATACGGAACCGGGTTTTGACTTGACAGTCTGTAAGTGATATGTATGCCAGCCCATATTAATTTAGTCAGGTAGGTTTAGCCAGATAGGGGTCAAAGGTGCCTGTGGTAATATCTGCTGAAAACGTTCAGGGTAATAAGCATTAATGAAGTACAAACCATCACCAGAGGCGGTCGGCGGTGCAATCGTACGGTCTTTTTTATGCAAAATATTCAAAAAATCGTCTGGTACTAATTCATGTCTACCAATGGTATATAAGGTACCCATTAAGTTGCGAACCATATGATGTAAGAATCCATCTGCTTGAATATCAAACACAATAAACTGACCATGTTTAAAAAGCCTAGCATGGCTGATGGTACGCACTGGCTGATTGGATTGACAAGCTGCGGCACGGTAGCTGCTAAAATCATGAGTGCCAACGATATCAGATGCTGCCAATTGCATTGCTGCTAAGTCGAGTGGTTCGTAGATATGCGTGACTTGATGATTGAGTATCGCAGGGCGCTGTGGTTGGTTCAGAGTAATATACCGATAACGGCGGGCAATAGCGCCAAAGCGCGCATGGAAGTCAGCGGGCATCGGTTGAATCCAGCGTAGTGCAATGTCGTCAGGTAGCAAGCTGTTCACACCACGCAACCAATTATGGGTAGGGCGATAAGCGTGAGTCGTAAAATGAGCAATCATATTACTGGCATGCACGCTTGCATCAGTACGCCCAGCTGCGATGACTTCTACGGATTCGTTGGCAACTTTGCTAATAGCCGTTTCGAGTGCTTCTTGTACACCCATCACTTCTCGTTGTCGCTGCCAGCCATGATAATGTGTGCCCAAAAATTCAATAGCAATCGCTAAAGTATAAATTGGCGAACATTCAGACTCGATAATTTCAGTTTCAGACATGGTGATTTTTAAACTTCTAAAGTTAAGGGGATTAAGAGTAGTTTATCGTTTTTTGATGCTGGTGCCAGTCTGACTGACATTATTCAACCAACGCTGTTTGCGTCTTGCCGGAGTGTCGTAACGCAATAACAGCCATAATAATCGCGCATAAATTGCCGGAATCGTTAGACGTCCACCTGCAATGACATGATGGTCATATTGCCAACTACCCGCCGCGTAGCTATCGCTAACACCGCCAAATGGGCACTGACTAGCACATATTACGATGTGCCCTTTTTTATGAAGCAGCTCTAATGTTTCTGCTAGTGCTGCGGAATAAGGAACATTACCAGCCCCAAATCCCAGTAGAATAATGCCAGAGGGTGGGTGTGATAAGAGCGCTTGTAGCTGAGTATTGATGACGTTGGTATCATTAGGTAAGCAATATAGTGCATGAATACGGCTGGATTCAGCACGCGCTCGAATGCTGGCAAGTAAGGATTGCTGATCATCAGTCCAATGCTGTCGGCGGGTATCTGGTAGATTTTTGATATAGCTATTTGCTGGATAGGCTGCTCGAGAATGCCCAGTAAATGCCATCAAATCATGACTATGAATCTTTTGTACCGTTTGTGCAGGCCAAGATTCACCACCAAAACTAATTTTGACACCCGATTCACCTACCGCTGCCAGTTTTAACGAATGATTGAGGTTGTCCCAAGCATCACTGTGAGTGTCGATAGTATAGGACTGTAGTACTTCATTGTCTAACAATGGGCGCATACTGCCAGTGACGATGACACAAATATCGCTACCTGCAAAGGCTTCTGCCAAAAATGCTCCTAAGTAGCTCAAGGTGTCCGTACCAGTAATTAACACAAATCGCCTATCACCTTGAGCATAAGCAGTCAGTAACAGCTGATAAAAGTGGATAAAGTCACTTGGAGTGAGTTGGCTACTGTCTTTAATTAATGCATTATCTAGCCAAGAGATACTTGGGTGCTTGGCTGCATTATCCTGATTAAGCATCAGTGTCTGCAATGTTGGCAAAAACACATCTGCTGCTAAGGGAGCTAATGGTCTTCCGTAGCTCCCAAAAGTACCACCAGCATAAATCAGTTGAATAGGGTTAGATATGGTCGTTGTCATAGCAGGAGATGGCATAGTATTGGTGTAATAATTAAGTATGAAAGAAAAGGACGTCTAGAATGTACTCAATAAGCTTTATTAATAATAGATAGTATAAAGGGTAAATGCAAAAAAAATCAGCAAGTATTCTATGTTAGTAGAATACTTGCTGATGAGAAAACTGGTTGTTTACTAGGCAGTGCGCTCAAGTAGTACTTGCGCTTGGCTTTGCTGTTCACTATCGCCATGGGCAATCACTTCATTGAGTAAGCGTTTGGCGCTGTCATACTCACCCAATTGCAGATATTGGCCAGCCAAGTCAAGAGTCACTTGGTTGCTGTCTAATGATTTTACAAAATCAAAATCTGCTGCAAAACGCGATGAGAAGTCCTCTGCAGTTTCAGGAGTTTCGTCCACTTCGTCAGTTACAATGTCAGTCTCGATATCGACTGGGCTAGCTGCAGTCAAAGGCTCTACAGCAAACTCATCACTTACTAGGCTGTTGTCATCGAACAGTGGCGTGTCAGTCGGTATAGCAGCAAACCCATTAGCAAGTGTTTCTGGTAAGTTGCTATCGTTGAGCATTGGCTCTTCAACATCAATTTTTTCAAGATCTTCTATTTCAAAATCGCTGTCCTCAAAACTTTGTTCTTCAAAACTACTGTCTTGAAGAACAAAGTTATCACTATTTTCTGCAAAGGTAGTTTCTTCAATTTCTAACGACGTTTCTGTGCTACTTGGCGTATCAATATTGTCTGAAGGTAATACAAAGTCTTCTGCTGCATCACTTTCGAACGCATCAATAACCAATTCTTCAGTAATGTTCTCTTCAGTACTTTGATCAGCATCAGTCGCTAAATTATCAAAATCTAAGACGAAATCTTCACTGTCTAGCATCATATCTTCGGTAGCATGATCAGATGAAGCTGCGTCTATAGAAGGCTCTGTTGGCGTACTCGTTTCTTCAGGTGAATCAAAGCTAAAGTCGAAATCAATAAGCTCGTCATCTTCGGTAGGAGTATCAACAGTAGATACATTGATACTTTCATCTTCTGTCACATCTAATGCGACAGGCGCTGTATTGGTTGCAGCAGGTTTGTTGAAACCGCTCTCTAGATCGTTCAGTGTAAGATCAAAGCTATCGTTTACTTTGTCATCAGGAGCGGTTGCCTTTGGAGAATCATTTGAAGATATCGCACTAACGATAGGCTCACCACTTAGAGTACCGTTATTGCTATCGACTTGGCTAGTTGGTAAGTCAAAATCTATGCTTTCAAAACCGCTATTATCTTCTACTGGTGCCTCTTTTGCCGCAACTTGATTCTGCTCTTCAGAAAATAAAGCTTTTAACTCATCAGCTAGAGCGACACTCTTTGGGTCGCTTTGCGTTTTGATGGCATCATAAACTTTATTGAAGTTTTCTGGCTGATTGATGGTCGCATATATGCTAAGCAGCTTGAGCGATAATTCACCATCATTTGGTTGATCTCTTAGGCCACGATTGAGTGTCTCAATCGCTTTGTCATAGCGTTGTTGATCCATAAAACGCTGCGCAATCATAATATGATTGAACTTATCTTCAGCTTTATTGCTTTGGGCAGGAGAACCATGGTCCGGAGTTGTCGTAGCAGCGTTTTGCTCCGACTTTGCAAATGGTTGTGGTGATGATTTTTGCGCTTTGTTTTTGCGCAGTACTAAACCAACTACTAGTAGAATAAGTACCAATCCAGCGATGATATATAGCATGTTGTCCATAGTTACTCCCACGCCTATGATCACGGCGTATTGCATTGATTAGTCAGGCAATTATTGATTGCGTAGTTTTTTGAGACGAGCTTGTAGCTCAGCCAGTTTTTGGTTCTGTAGTTGAATTTTTTTAGTATAGCTATCAAGGACACTACTGGTTTTTGATAAGCGCTGAGCTTGTAAGGCTGCGTTTTCTCTTGATGCCTTGAGTGTTGCCAATACATCTGTACTAAGACCATTACCTGTTGCCGAAGCAGATTTCGCTTGAGTACCATCTGCACTGCCATTGTGACCAGGAGCTAGCACAGAAAACTGTGCTTTTGGTAATGTTTGTGTCTTTGTAATCATTGGTTTTTTACGTTGTTTCGTTGCTTGAGGTTTCTCAGCAGTTTTTTTAGCTGGTGTCTTAGCTGTTTTTTTTACCACTGGTGTGTTTGCTCTGCGGTTATATTGTCTTTGTGCACTAATAGCCGCTTCTAATTTCTGTTGTGATGGCACGACATCATAGCTAGGTAAGCTAAGCTTGGCATCTGCTTTTAATTGATCGGCATCTTTGTTAATAAAAGCATCAGGGTTTTGTGATTGAATCTGTTTCATCACAGTTTGCACATCGAGATCATTTTCTTGTGCTATCTGCTGAGCAATGACCCATAGGCTATCGTTGCGCTGTACCTGATACTGGGCAGCCGCAGTATTGCTTGCCGTATTATCAGAGGCACTATTGGCAACATTGGTGTTAGGCGATGCAGGTGCAGCAATGTTAGCAGGTATATTATTCGTCGGAGTAGCAGTAGCGGTGTCATTGCTAGTGTCGAGATCGGGCGTGGATATGTTTGCTTTATTATCGTTTGGTGCGGGCATCATAGGCACAGCAGTCATTATGCCATTATCTGACTTGCTACTTGGCTGTATTTGGCGGGTGATTTGTATATTTAAAATATCGAATTTTTTGTCAGTGAGCGCTGTAATCGACGTATTTTTATTTTTATTAAGGTCGGTATTATTGGTGCCGATTGTCGTAACATTCTTATCTGCACTCAAACGACCATTGTCTAATCGGCTTGCTGAATTCGGTTTATTGTCATTAATATTGGTATTATTTGTCTCAACGCTATTGCTCAGGCGACCATTATCCAAACGACTCGGTGCATAAGCAAGATTGGTGCCTTGCGCCGCAGTACCCACGGTAGGTAACTGCATGCTCGGCGCTGGCAATTTAGAGGCAACTAACTCGCTCGTTGATACATTAGGCGCTGATATAAACGGTGGTGGCGCACCTTTTCTGACGGTTAATGGCTCGGCAATACTTGCGGATACACTTGGTAAACTGGGTTTTTTTGCGCTAGTAACGGTATTCTTAGTTGCTTCAACAGGCACATTATCATTAAGCGGCATTAACAATGTCTTAGGAATAACATTGTGTTGACCTTTATCATTTAGAGTCAGAACCACATCGGCAAAAGGCTTAGATACTGGCTGCGAAGTCGTTATAAATACCTGACCACTGGTCGCTGAAGTAGGCTGAAAGCGCACACTCATTGAGTCAGTCTGGGTGAGACCCATCTGTTGATAGATAGTAGAGTTTGCCAAGCTTGCTGAAAAGTCAGCTGCTCTAATATCTGAAACAGCAATGCTCGCTACCAGAGGCTCATGCTGAGCAGAAGTAACGACAGTCTTTCCTATCGTTGCCGCTTGTGCACTCGACACTAAGGCGGCATAACCTACAGAATAAAGTAGTGCCACCGATACCGCGCGATGTATATTAGTCAAACGATGAGATAAATGACCAGACATGTGCCGCCCTTTAGAATATAAGTTATCTTTGCTGTTATAACAAAATACCGCTTAGTTTACCAGTTTATTTCACAACTGTTGTGAACAATACAAAAAATGTTTAAGTAATGTTTAAGCTTATTTTTTTTCAAGTAGCATTGCATCGCCATAACTAAAGAAGCGATATTGCTCTTTAATAGCATGTTGATAAGCATGCTCTATCGTGTCTTTACCCGAAAATGCCGACACCAACATTAATAGCGTGGATTTAGGTAAATGAAAGTTGGTTAACAGTTTGTCTATCACACCAAACTTAAATCCTGGGTAAATAAATATATCAGTGTCGCCTGACCAACTAGATAGCGCCTGTCTATCATTGGCTGTTTTTTGATAAGCTGTTTCGAGCACGCGGGTAACCGTCGTACCAATAGCGATAACTTGCTTACCATTAGCATGCGTTTGATTGATTAGGTCGGCGGTGGCTTGTGGTAGATGTGCGTACTCACTATGCATGGTGTGATTGAGTAAGTTGTCTGTTTTTACAGGCGCAAATGTACCAGCGCCGACATGCAAAGTGACAAAGGCGGTATTAATACCTTTTTCATTCAGTTTACTGAGTACTAAGTCATCAAAATGTAAGCTTGCAGTAGGCGCTGCCACGCTCGCTAGCTTGGTTGGGTCATGAAAGACCGTTTGATAGCGAGCATTATCTGTATCGTCAGCATGGCGTTCAAAGTAGGGCGGGATAGGCAACTCACCATAAAGCTCTAAGTGCGGCAAGATAGGCGCATCGAAAGCTAAGATAAATAAATTGTCTTGACGACCAATCATAGTCACACTCATATGACCATCGGCGAGTTGTAAACGTTGTCCAAGCTTAAGTGCTTTACTGGCTTTTACATGGCAAAGCGCAATATGCTCTTGATTGATTGGCTTATCAGTCATGTCCTCTAAGTGCAGCGTTGCTGTATCCAAGTCCGAAATACCAACCAACCGCTCAATGAGCACCTCAAGTTTACCGCCAGTGTCTTTTTGGCCGAATAACCGTGCTTTCATCACTTTAGTGTCATTGAATACGATGAGGTCTCCAGCACTTAACAAGTCAGGCAGCTCAGCAAATAAACGATCCTCTACAGTAGTAGTGGTTTTCTGTTGGTAGGCAGGCAAGTATAGTAGTTTGGAGGCAGAGCGTTGCGACAATGGATAGCGTGCAATTAGGCTATCCGGCAACTCATAATCGTAATCATCAACGCTTAAGTAATCTAAGGTATCGTTATCTTTACTAGTATCAATTAAGGCGTTGGTTTCAGCGTCTACAGCATGTATGTCGGTCATAATGAGTCTTTAAATGAATATAAATTTTGATGTAATTGTAGCAGAAATGAGATTGTGAGAGGACAGTTTAATAGCGACTCATGCGCATACAAGTACAGTAGTTTCTTTAAAATAGCCTAAGCAATAATATAAATAGCTGCTATCAGTTATTATATAATAATCATCAAAAAAACTGCTTAATACCAGTCGTCTATGAAGTTATTCAAACAAATTTAACTGAGGCAGTAATTGTGCAGCGGGTGCAAGGGAAGAGAAAGTGACACCCACTAAGCGAATGGATAGCTCACGAGGAATATCTAAAAATAGCTTGTCCAACCAATAGTGCGCAGATTTGGCACTGTCAAAAGCAGTCGATAATGTGTGAGAGCGTGTTATTTGAGTAAAGTCTGCATATTTAACTTTGAGCGTAATGGTGTAGGCGATTAGCTGTTTTTTCTGTACTTGATTAAAAGCATCTTCATTCTGCTCATAAATCTGTACTCGTAACGCATTGTCATCCGTTAGATTGTCTCTAAAGGTAGTCTCTGAGCCAATGGATTTATGCGTACGCTCAGGTTTGACAGCGCGCTCATCACGCCCATGTGCGATGTCATGATAAAACTGGCCACGTTTGCCAAATTCCTGTACCAATACCGCTGCTGGCATCTTCCGTAGATCGGCACCAACGTTCACGCCCATCGCGTGTAGGCGCTTAGCAGTTGCTTTACCGATACCGTGAAAGCGCTCAATAGGTAAGGTGCTAATAAAGGCATCCGCATCTGTGGGCGTGATAATCGCAATGCCATTAGGTTTATTGATATCTGAAGCAATTTTAGCCAGCATTTTGTTAAATGAGACGCCAGCAGACGCTGTCAGTCCTGTGTGCTCTAGTATTTGAGCTCTCAGCCAATTGGCCATCAACGTCGCTGAGCCCTTATGGACTTCCAGTCCTGTGACATCTAGATAGGCTTCATCTAGCGATAATGGCTCAACGTTTGGGGTTAAGAGGTGCATAATATGGCGAATCTCATCGCTCACTGCTCGATAAACTTCAAAACGAGGCCTTACAAATACTACTTCTGGACAACGTTTGCGTGCCTCATAGCAAGACATAGCAGAACGTACACCAAATTTGCGTACTTCATAACTGGCTGCTGCGACGACACCGCGACCATTCGGATCGCCACCAACGACCAATGGCTTGCCTCGTAATTTAGGAAAATCACGCTGCTCCACGCTGGCATAAAAAGCATCCATATCTATATGAATAATTTTCCGAGAATTAGGCGTTATAGAGGTTGTCATAATCATTATTGTACCTGATTTGACTGCTTCGATTTATGATGAAAAGCTAGGTTTTAAGATAAGACTTTACAATAAATTGTTGGGCAATGTGGTGGAGCCATATAGATAATATAATCTACTACAAATCTTATATATCATAGGGTTGGAGAATAATAATAATTTTATCTAGCGTTGTTTAGTGAACATGTGTTTTCTATTACTCAGTCTAAATATAGTTTATCTAAAATTTATTTGTTTAGTTGCACCATTTGTCGTAACAACTTCACCGTTTGTCATGAATTTTACGTTTATATGTTACAGTTTTGCTTCCGGTGTTTTACAATATATTATCCGCGCTAATATACGACTATTAAACAATAAGCAATGCTTTGCGCATCTTAATTCTCACTCAAAAAAAGACGTTGCTTATCGCTCATACCAAAATAGAAAATTCGGTAATATTGGAATCAATGCTTTAAGAACACGTTGTTTTTAGAGGGTTTAGAATGACTAAGGAGCTGATGATGTACAACGAATTAAAAGGGAGTGATTTAACACGGGCAATGCTAGCACGAGGTGATCAGGATATATGGTGTGCAGTTTGTGATGAAAATGATGAACAAGCCATGATGGATCATTGTGGTAATGATTTTACGGCGTATATTGTGTCATATAGTGACGGGTATTTTTATTGCAGCGCTGGCATGCCATGGAGGTTTGCCGTACCGATTAAGATATGTGCTGTCATGCAATACGAAACAGCGATGTAAGCGTGACGGCTGTGAGTTAGGGTAGTTAAAGCAAAGTAAAGTATAAAAAAGGAGCTGATTATTCAGCTTTTTTTTATGGCTTCAACTAATTGATTAGAAGCTATCTATGACTAGTTCTCGTAGGGCATAGCCTAATAGGCAATAAAAAACTATTCCATTGCATTAACTTACTACTTCTTGCAACTAGATAAAAATAGGTATACGATTCATATGCGTTTCGTATATTAAGAGCTTTATATGGGTATTGTTAAAATTGATAATGAGCTGCACGAAGAAATTCGTAAAGCAAGCTCAGTCATGGTGCGCTCTATCAACGCACAAGCTGAATATTGGATCAAGATAGGAATGCTTGCTGAATCTAATCCCAATATGTCTTATAACCAAATTATCAATGAGCAAATGAGACAAGCTGATATTAATGTAAGGAACCTTATAGATGGATAAGGTCATACTTAAAAATGCAGCGGAATTGGAAATCATGCTCAAGTCGGGACAGCTTCTAGCCTCTGTCTTTGATTATCTCGACGAAAAAATCACAGTCGGTATCTCTACGATGGATATTAATGATCTTGCCGAACGCTATATTGTCGATCAGCTAGGTGCACGCCCAGCCAGTAAAGGTCAGTATGGCTATCAGTATGCATTAAATACCTCGGTGAATAACGTGGTCTGTCATGGTATTCCTTCAGACCAGCAAATACTTAAATCAGGTGATATTGTGAATGTGGATATTACCCTAGAACAAGGTGGTTTTATTGCCGATTCTAGCAAAATGTATTTGATAGGTGAGGTGTCACCCCTCGCAAAACGTTTGGTTGATAAGACCTATGAAGCTATGTGGGAAGGAATACGAGCAGTGAAACCTGGAGCGACGCTAGGTGATGTTGGTCATGCTCTTCAAAGTTATGCTGAGAAACAGGGATACTCTGTAGTGCGGGAGTATTGTGGTCATGGTATTGGACGTGAAATGCATGAAGAACCGCAAGTGCTTCATTACGGACATTTGGGAAAAGGTCTAGTTCTAGAAGAAGGTATGACATTCACCATTGAGCCTATGATCAATCAAGGTAAGGCTAAAGTTAAAGTCAAAAAAGATGGCTGGACAGTAATTACCAACGATAAAAAGTTATCTGCGCAGTGGGAACATACAATTGCTGTCACATCTGATGGCTATGAGGTTCTTACTCTGCGAAAAGATGAAACGATTTCAGCCGTTTAATATTTGTAAGAGTATTTGGTAAGGCGCTTCCTTAAATGGGCAGCGCCTTTTTTAATGTCTTACACTGCCACTATTTTAATCGCTCTATCTACTAGTGTTTATCACTCACATCTGAATATCTTTCAGCGTATTATGAGCACTCTTGAAACGCTATGTACAACCTTTGAAGTCTATGCGATCAAGCAGGCATTTCTATACCTAGCGAGCTATTCTATTGACATGAAATATCCCAATGCTTACGACAGCCCAGCCATCGTAACATCAGACTATGTTATTCGCATTTTCGGTTACATTGTATAATATTTTTTCGTCATCATAATAGTTTGATCGCTGTTTGATCTTGATCTAATACTGGTAGTTCCTGCTCATCTTTTAGCTCAACCCCAGATAACTTGAGCTCATAGGATTTCTCCATTAATGCTAAGAGACGACTTGCTGCCACTCTGGTTGGCAGGCCAGCACTGCGCACATTAGAGATGCAGTTCCTCATAGCATCATGACTCGAAGATTGAGCATCCCAAGTATAGTAAATACCTAAGCTATCAGGAGAGCTCAAACCTGGACGCTCTCCGATCAGCATGACCAGCATTTTGGCATGAAGACGCTCTGCGACCTCATCCCCTAAAGCGACACGGCTACCAGTAGCAATGACTAAGGGTGCGATAGTCCAACCTTTCTCATTAAAAAGTGAGATGAGTTCTGCAACAAGTTTGGGAGCATTCTCAGCTATTGCTCTCGCTGATAAGCCATCTCCCATAACAATAGCAACATCGTAAGACTTGTCCTTACCGAATATTTCCAATTGCTTAGCGGATTCCATACTAAGAAGTCTGCCCCAATCTGGACGTTTAAGATATTCAGATTTATCTTGCGCTTGGCTGGTGACTCTCAGTATTGTCAAGTTATCACTCATCTGATCATCTTGATTGCTTATCTGATCTGAACTCTCTGCAACCAGTTCTAAATCTAGCTCTACTATAGATGAGCGGCAATGCTCAGAAAGCTTCACGACTAAAGAATCAACATCCAAATCTTGTAATACAGCATCCTTAGCCTCAGCGTGATCAAGCTGAAACTTGAGCAAGGGCTTAGTGGGGACACTACAGCCAACACGTCCCAAAGCAATTCTAGAGTCTGTGTATTGTTTTAACTTTTCCCAAGGATCTAAATGGACTAAATCACTAGCACTGTTTGTATTCGATTTGACATGCTCTTTGACAGTCAGTGCTGTCTTGTTTGGTGAGTAATCAATGGACATAGCATTTCTCTTTATAGTGTATCGACGTTTTCTATACTCTCGCTTAAGTAAGCTTACTACCCATTATTCCTGACAGTAAGGCAGACGGCTTATCTGACCAATTAATGCTATTGCCAGATTGGGTATAGATGTCGTTATTACTCAGCCAAAGCGCAAATTCAGGGGCAGGGGAAAGACCAAGAAGTTGTCTAATGTATAGAGCGTCATGAAATGAAGTCGTCTGATAATTCAGCATGACATCGTCTGAGCCTGGGATACCCATGATGAAGTTAATGCCAGCATTGGCAAGCAACGTCAGTAACGTATCCATATCGTCCTGATCTGCATCAGCGTGATTGGTATAACAAATATCACAACCCATGGGTACGCCAAGAAGCTTGCCACAAAAATGATCTTCTAATCCTGCTCGAATGATTTGTTTACCATCGAAGAGATACTCAGGTCCAATGAAACCAACCACGGTATTAACCAATAAGGGTTTAAATTCTCTAGCCACAGCATAAGCTCTGGCTTCAAGCGTCTGCTGATCAGCGCCAAAGTTAGCATTACTGGATAACGCACTACCTTGACCTGTTTCAAAATACATGACGTTTTGGCCTACCGTGCCACGATTGAGACTCGTGGCAGCGTCATAGCCTTCTCTTAACATCGCTAAGTTTATGCCATAGCTGGTATTCGCTTTTTCACTACCTGTGATGGACTGGAAAACCAAATCGACTGGTACGTTTTTATTGATTAACTGTATAGCGGACGTGATATGGGTTAAGACGCAAGACTGAGTAGGAATTTGATATTCGGAGATCACATGGTCTAGCAGTTTCAATAGTTCAGATAGGTTCTGGATGTTATCGGTAGCAGGGTTAATCCCAATGACCGCATCACCGTTGCCATACATCAATCCATCAATGATGCTTGCAGAAATACCCAATAGATCGTCGGTTGGATGATTGGGCTGTAGTCGTGTGGATAGAGATCCTTCTAGACCGATGGTATTACGAAATTTAGTGACCACGCGACATTTTTTCGCTACCAAGATAAGATCTTGTACCCGCATTATTTTACTGACCGCTGCTACCATCTCAGGTGTAAAGGCATATTTTAATTCGGATAGGGTCTCTGTGGTCGCTGACTCTCCTAAAAGCCAGTCTCTTAAGTCTCCAACAGTAAAGCTGGATATTTTAGAGAACGCCTGAGGGTCATGCTGTGCCATGATGAGGCGAGTGACTTCATCCGTCTCATAGGGTATTAAAAAGTCTTCTAAAAAGTCAGTTAATAAACAGTCTGCTAACGCCATTTGTGCTGCTACGCGCTCAGTTGCATCGCTGGCAGCTACTCCAGCTAGCTCATCACCCGAGCGTCTAGGTGATGCTTTTGCCAGCAAGGTTTTTAAGTCTTTAAATTGGTAGCTTCGCTGTCCTACGGTATGTTTATATGCCATGTTAACCACCTTTATTGCGTAATCACATTGATTGGTTCTAATATGTGAGTTGCCAACGAAACTATATATTTCAAATTATCAAAACTTTAAGTTCCAACCAAGTTGAAACTTAAAATCATGTGAGAAGCGTCTAATTACTTTATACAACATCATAATCAGTAATTTTATAATTAGTCTATTTAACTCAATTCATCCGCTGCGGCTTCTATTTGCGCAAACTCCTCTTCTGGTGTACCACTGACTAAATGATGCCGACTAAATATAACGAAATAAAGAATAAATACGACATAAATACCAGCGGCCATAAACCATACTTTAGGATCTACCATCAATCCTGCTATTACGGCAAGCAATGCCAAACCTAAAGCGATGCCTGAAGTGAAAATGCCACCGGGTGTTTTATAGGGGCGAGCAAGATCAGGCCGAGATAAACGTAATTTAATATGAGATGCCATCATGAGAACATATGACACAGTTGCACCAAATACAGCCATGAGAATAAGAAGGTCTCCTTCACCTGTGAGTGATAACAGGAAGCCTATGACTCCAGGAACGATAAGCGCTAAATAGGGGGCTTTATTATTGTTGGTTAATGACAGTTTTTTGGGTAGGTATCCTGCACGAGACAAGGCGAATATCTGTCTAGAGTAGGCATAAATAATCGAGAAGAAACTCGCAATTAAACCAGCCAAACCAACGAAATTTACAAAACTTGCTAACCAAGAATTGCTTCCATATACAGATGCTAAAGCATCTACTAAGGGTGCGCCTGAGTCTTTTAACGCATCAGCGCCAGCTGCTCCTGGTCCCAAAAATAGGATAAGAATGGCAAATGTTGCGAGTATCAACATCGAGCCAATCAATCCACGTGGTAACGATTTAGCTGGGTCTTTGGCCTCTTCAGCTGCTAAGGGTACGCCTTCAACGGCTAAAAAGAACCAAATAGCGTATGGCACAGCAGCCCAAATCCCGATATAGCCGTATGGTAAGAATGAGCTTGCGCCTGCTTGATTGCCAACTGCGATGTCAAAAAGGTTTTTACTGTCGAAATGAGGAATCATTGCTACTATAAATACGCCCAGTGCGATACAAGCAATAGCAGTGATACCAAACATAATTTTTAAAGCTTCACCAGCACCTTTCAAATGAATGGCTATGAAGACAATATAGCAAGCTATATATACCATCCACCCACCAATGCCAAATAAAGACTCACAGTAGGCACCGATGAATACGGCAATAGCAGCTGGTGCAATAGCGTATTCGATTAAAATTGCTGTACCCGTTAAATAACCGCCCAAAGGACCAAAGGCAGTTCGGGCAAAGCTATAACCACCACCTGCGGTAGGTAACATTGTCGCCATTTCTGACATAGATAAGCACATACAAAGATACATTATAGCGACCACAATGGTGGCAACAAACATCCCACCCCAACCACCTTGAGCAAGCCCAAAGTTCCAACCTGCAAAATCTCCAGAAATGACATAGGCAACACCAAGGCCTATTAATAGCACCCAGCCGACTGCACCTTGTTTGAGTTGTCTTTTAGCAAAATAGTCTTTTTCAGCCTGAGTGCTTCCTGCTGCGCCATTCATCTGGCCATTAGCATTTTTAGGCATGGTATTCTCCAAAGCTCAGCCAATGAATAATGAACTGGCAGGCTCTCATCAAAGTAACCTTAAGATTGATAAAACATCAATGCGTCAAGCCTGCTCTTAGATTTACAGGCCTGACTCACTAATATATTAATCACCACCCTTTAAAAACTTTACTTCAATGAGTTTAAAAGAACCCCATTTTTTTAGGATCGTAAGACACCAGCATATTTTTGGTTTGCTGATAATGATCAAGCATCATCAAATGGTTCTCACGGCCGATACCAGATTGTTTATAACCACCGAATGCAGAGTGTGATGGATAAATGTGATAGCAGTTCGTCCATACGCGGCCCGCTTGAATACCACGGCCGAAGCGATACGCCTTATGTACACTACGCGTCCAAATACCAGCACCCAGACCATATAACGTATCGTTGGCAATTCTCATCGCATCTTCATCATCTTTAAAGGTCGTCACCGCAAGCACCGGTCCAAAGATTTCCTCTTGGAACACGCGCATGTCATTAGTGCCTTTAAAGATAGTCGGCTGCACGTAGTAGCCATCACCCAGATCACCGTCGTGTGTGGCTCGTTCACCACCGACCAGTACTTTAGCGCCTTCTTGTTTACCGATATCTAGATAAGATAGGATTTTC
>NZ_JADYWY010000014.1:0-53836 GCF_015864635.1 Psychrobacter sp. SZ93C1
GAAAATCCTATCTTATCTAGATATCGGTAAACAAGAAGGCGCTAAAGTACTGGTCGGTGGTGAACGAGCCACACACGACGGTGATCTGGGTGATGGCTACTACGTGCAGCCGACTATCTTTGAAGGCACAAACGATATGCGTGTGTTCCAAGAGGAAATCTTTGGACCTGTACTTGCGGTAACGACTTTTAAAGATGACGAAGACGCGATGAGAATTGCCAATGATACGTTGTATGGTCTGGGTGCTGGTATTTGGACGCGTAGTGTACATAAGGCGTATCGCTTTGGACGTGGTATTCAAGCGGGCCGCGTATGGACGAACTGCTATCACATTTATCCGTCGCATTCTGCATTCGGTGGTTATAAACAATCTGGTATCGGCCGTGAGAACCATTTGATGATGCTGGATCATTATCAGCAAACCAAAAATATGCTGGTGTCTTACGATCCTAAAAAAATGGGGTTCTTTTAAGCCAAAGTTCGAAGCACTTTGCAATCAAGGTTGCAAAGTGTGTTTGTGATGTTTATATAGCATTTTTATGCAAAAACTCTAACAAGGAAGAATTATATGAGTAATAAAATGAAAGCCGCCGTATTACATGAGTTTAACCAACCATTACAGATCGAAGAAGTTGATATTCCAACGCCGGGCGCTGGTGAGATTGTTGTCAAGATGCAAGCATCTGGTGTCTGTCATACTGACTTGCATGCTATCGAAGGCGATTGGCCCGTAAAACCAAGTCCACCATTTATCCCTGGACATGAAGGTGTAGGCCTGATCACCGCGGTCGGCGAAGGTGTTACCCATGTGAAAGAAGGCGACCGCGTCGGTGTACCTTGGCTCTACTCTGCTTGTGGTCACTGTACCCATTGTTTAGGCGGCTGGGAAACCTTGTGCGAGCGTCAACAAAACGCAGGCTATTCAGTTAATGGTAGCTTTTCGGAATATGTACTGGCCAATGCCAACTACGTCGGTATCATCCCTGAAAGTGTTGACTCGATTGAAATTGCACCCGTTTTATGCGCAGGCGTCACCGTGTACAAAGGCCTTAAAATGACCGACACCAAGCCTGGTGATTGGGTTGTTATTTCTGGTATCGGTGGTCTCGGTCATATGGCAGTACAGTATGCCATTGCCATGGGACTGAACGTTGCGGCAGTCGATATCGACGATGAAAAGCTCGCATTCGCCAAAAAACTAGGCGCGACCATTACCGTCAATGCTAAAAATACAGATCCTGGTACTTACTTAAAAGAAGAAATTGGCGGTGCTCATGGCGTGTTAGTAACAGCCGTATCTGCTATCGCGTTCGATCAAGCGTTGAGCATGGTCAGACGTGGTGGCACGGTGGTCTTTAACGGCTTACCAACTGGTGACTTCCCTGTCTCTATTTTTGATACGGTGCTCAACGGTATTACCATTCGCGGCTCTATCGTCGGTACGCGTCTCGACTTACAAGAGTCGTTGGACATGGCAGCAGCAGGTAAAGTAAAAGCCACTGTTAGCGCTGAGCCGTTGGAAAACATTAACGATATATTTGAACGTATGCGTAACGGCAAAATCGAAGGTCGCATTGTAATTGACTACAGTATGTAGTTATAGCTGATTCAGTTTAAAAGAGAGTCAAGGCAACCGAGCGCAGATGTATATGTGATACCTCAAGTGAGGTTAACGCTGTAACTCTTTTATAGAGGATTGACTATATTGCTTGTGAGATTCTGACATTGTCTTAATGCTTCACACATTTAATCACAAACCATCAGTCGTATCGTCTTCATTCACATGCTATAAATGATGTGAGTGAAAACGATACGGCTTTTTATATTCTCATCCAGTATGACACTTATACTTAATAAGACGCTCATAGCTAATGAGACGTTTTCTACAATCACATTCTTATGATAAGGAAATCATCATGAAAGTCAAAGCGACAGAGTCCTGCATAGACCTAATCGAACTACTTAAATCCAAGCACGGTGAGCTGATGTTTCATCAGTCTGGTGGCTGCTGTGATGGTAGCTCCCCCATGTGTTATCCGCTAGGTGAGTTTAAGGTAGGCGGCCAAGATGTATTGGTCGGTGAGATTGCTGGTTGTCCATTTTATATGGGCAAAGCGCAGCACAAATTATGGCAAAATACGGATTTGACCATTGATGTGGTTGACGGGCGTGGCGCCAGCTTTTCGCTAGAAATTCCTGAAGGCAAACGTTTTATTGTACGTTCAGAAATTTGCTCAATATAAATGACTATTAGAGCGTGTCCTTATTTCAAAATGGTGATAAATACTGCTAAATATCCTCAAAAAACCTATCAATAGGCTCCTATTGATAGTCTATTTTCTCTATCTACACGCTCTAGTCATTTTTATTTTATTATTCTGGCAAAATAATAGATATTGTAAAGAGTAGCTTACTTTGAAAAGCTCGTTTTGATTAGCATGGATGCTATAAGGAAGATAAAATGGAATTTGATAAAACGTTTGATTACGTCATCGTGGGCGGCGGCTCTGCCGGCTGTGTACTTGCCAGCCGCCTCACCGAAAATCCAGAAATCAGTGTCTGCTTATTAGAGTTTGGCGGCGAAGGCAAAGATCTTGCGATTCGTGTACCTGCTGGACTGATTCTGATGGTGCCCGGCAAACCACTTAAGCTAAACAACTGGTGCTTTCACACTACCCCGCAAAAACACTTAAATGACCGACGCGGCTTTCAACCACGTGGGCAATGCTTGGGCGGCTCATCTGCTATCAACGCCATGATTTATACACGTGGCAGTGCGCTAGACTATGAGCGCTGGGTAGAGGAAGGCTGTGATGGTTGGGGATTTGACGATGTTCTGCCCTACTTTATCAAAGCTGAAAACAACGTTCATGGCAGTAGTGAGCTACATGGCGATAGTGGACCGCTGCACGTTAGCGATTTGCTCAGTCCACGCGATATCTCAAAAGCCTTCGTAGAAGCCGCGATTGCCAACGGTCTCGACCATAACACAGACTTTAATAGCGAAAAACAAGACGGTACAGGGTTGTATCAGGTCACTCACTTTCATGGGGAAAAACAAGGTCAACGTTGCTCTGCCGCTGCAGCCTATCTACATCCTGTCCAAAGCCGGCCAAACCTAACCGTTATCACTCATGCGCAAGCCAACCACGTCATCATTGAAGATAAACAAGCGACTGGTGTGGTTTATGAAAAGGATGGTGTCAAACATACTGTCATGGCACATCGTGAAGTCATCCTATCAGGTGGCGCTTTCGGCTCGCCTAAAGTGTTGATGCTATCAGGTATTGGCCCAGCCGAGCATTTGCAATCTCACGGTATCGAGGTCGTGGTAGATTCACCTGATGTCGGTGGCAACCTACAAGATCACCTAGACGTGGTCTTTGATTACGAAGTAAATACCACTGATGTCATTGGCATTGGTATGGCAACGATTTCCCGTTTGACCAAAAGCATTCGACAATGGAGAAAGGATGGCACGGGATTGCTGTCTACCAACTATGCCGAAGCAGGTGCGTTCTTCAGTGTCGGTGATGCCCCAAAAGAGTGGCCAAACACGCAGCTACACTTCGTCATATCTCGTGTAATCGAACATGGTCGCGATCTCAGACGTGGCTTTGCCATTTCTTGCCATAGCTGCTATCTGCGTCCTGAGAGTCGCGGCACCGTACGACTAGATTCTGCCAACCCCTCTGATGCAGTCCTGATTGATCCAAACTATCTATCCCATCCAAAAGATGTAGAGTGCATGGTGGCGGGCGCTGAGCGTACCAGAGCCATCATGAAAGAGTCTCCTCTCGCCGAATACATTACGGAAGACTACCCCGCCCCCTATATCGAAAAAGACGGTATGCTCGGCTATATTCGCAATAAATCCGATACCATCTATCATCCTGTCGGTACTTGCCGTATGGGCTCAGATGAACGCTCTGTAGTGGATTTAGAGTTAAAGGTACGCGGCGTGAGCGGACTACGAGTCATTGACGCATCAATCATGCCAACGTTGATTAGCGCCAATACCAATGCTCCAACAATTATGATTGCTGAAAAACTGGCAGATATTATCAAGGCAACTCATAACCATGTCGAAAACACTGTCACATAAATAACCATCATAAAAGCATTTTATAACTGGTTGCGTCAAGTACACGTAACCAGATTATTTCTTTTCGTCTGTAATTAGTTATAAAACCATACTCAAGTAATTTCGTAATCATCTAACTCCTTACCTTAAATAAATAGATAAAAATAGTAAAATTCTGCATATTCCATTAAATTCGTGCTGTGATCGGCACATTGATGTATTTTTTATCGAAATTAGTTCAATTATATCTTGCATTATTGCAGATTAAGAGAGTATATTCGAACGAGTTGTTTATATTAATAGTTTCTATAGATATAAATTAAAGTTATAACAACCTTTAATATGTTTATTTTTGTATGTATGGAAAGTCATATAAAAGATCACATACATAGATATTTTCAAGGTTATTAAATGCTTGCTCATTATATTCATGATCGAGTACGAACATGTAGATATATGAGTAGCTACCTATCACTACATAGGATGTAATAATGCAAAAATCCCTCTTTAAACTTACCATGCTGACGACACTCATCTTAGGTATTAGTGCCTGTGGCGGTGACAATAAAACCACCGACGATTCTGCTGCTAGCTCAGATGCTAAAGCGGCTAAAACCTTGCTTTATTGTTCAGAAGGTAGCCCTGCAGGTTTCGATCCAGCACAATACACTTCGGGTACTGATTTTGATGCAAGCGCCTTCCCTATCTATAATGGCTTGGTAGAATTCAAAAGAGCGGGTACCGAAATTCAACCAGGATTGGCTGAGAGCTGGGATGTGAGCGAAGATGGTAAAACCTATACCTTTAATCTGCGTAAAGGAGTCAAATTCGGTACAACTGATTACTTTACTGCGACTCGAGATTTTAACGCAGACGACATTCTCTTTACCCTAGAGCGTATCACCAACCCAGAGTTTGAATTTAATAAAGCCTATCCTGCTGAATTCCCGTATTCGGTTGGTATGGGGTTACCTGATATTATCTCTAACATCGAAAAAGTGGATGACTATACGGTAAAAGTCACGCTCAGCGAGACCAATGCCCCATTTTTACAGAACCTAGCGATGCCTTTCGCTTATATCAACTCTGCTGAATACGCCAACAAATTGATGGCTGATGGCAATGCAGCTGATATTAATACTAAGCCAGTGGGTACCGGACCTTTCGTCTTTACTTCTTATCAAAAAGACGCGCAAATTCGTTATACCAAAAATCCAGACTATTGGAACAAAGACGATATCCATATCGACAACTTAGTGTTTGTCATCACTAAAGACTCAGCCGTACGCGCCCAAAAAGTGCAAGCAGGCGAATGTCATGTATCCGCCTATCCAAAGCCTGCTGAGATTGAAGCAGTCAAAAGTTCTGGTAAGGCAACGGTGCTTGATCAACCAGGTTTCAACGTTGGCTATGTCGGCTATAACGTTGAGAAGCCTAAGCTAGGTGACCTTAAAGTGCGTCAAGCATTAGACATGGCCATCAATAAAGACGCCATTATCAATGCGGTCTATCAGAGCGAAGGGTTAAAAGCGACCAATCCAATGCCGCCAACGCAGTGGGGTTATGACGAATCTCTCAAAGATGCACCTTATGACGTTGAGAAAGCAAAAGCCCTTATCAAAGAAGCGGGTGCGGACAACCTTTCTATCAACCTGTGGTATATGCCAGTTCAACGACCATATAACCCTAACGCCAAACTGATGGCTGAAATGCTACAAGCAGATTGGGCCAAGATTGGCATCAATACCAAGCTTGTGACTTATGAATGGGGTGAGTACCTAAAACGCGCAGCTAAAGGTGAGCCTGATGTCATCCTAGCGGGTTGGACAGGTGATAATGGTGATCCGGACAACTGGCTTGGCTCATTATTGTCTTGTGACGCTGTCGGCGGTAATAACTACTCGCGCTGGTGTAACAAAGACTTCGATAATTTAGTCACCAATGCCCGTCAGATCAATGATCAAGATGAGCGTGTGAATGAATATGTACAAGCGCAGCAGATATTCAAAGAGCAACTGCCTTGGACAACGATGGCGCATTCGGTGGTAACGGTATTCACCGCACCAAACGTGGTCGATTATAAAATCAGTCCACTTGGCTCAATACGTTTCGATGGCGTCAAGGTCGAATAACCCTGACTGATTACGTTCGATACGACATACATAATGGTTTAATTTATATTCGGCTGGATCAGGTTTCCTGCACCAGCCGTATTCATCTGCATTAAACGCGTTGTCGCGAACCCTCATATCATCGAAAGCCCTCTTATCATTGAATCACAACTATTGAGCAGCCCATGCTACTTTATATTCTGCGTCGAATCGCTATTCTCATTCCTGTCTATCTTGGCTTAACGCTATCGACCTTCACTCTGATTCGTCTCGTCCCTGGAGATGCGGTTGAGATTATGATGGGCGAACGTATGGTCAATCCAGAGCTACATGCTCGCGCCCTAGAGCGGCTGGGATTAGACAAACCTCTTCTCGCCCAATATTGGGATTATCTGACCGGTATATTGACGGGTGATTTTGGCGAGTCTTTTCGTACTCGCACCCCCGTATTACAAGATTTCTTTGCCCATTTCGTCCCAACCTTAGAGCTAGCTCTATGCGCCATTGTCATTGCTAGTGTCATTGGCGTGAGCTTGGGCATCTTTGCTGCGCTGCGACGTGGTACTTGGATTGATTACACCCTCATGTCAGGTGCGCTGGCAGGGTACTCTATGCCTATCTATTTATTGGGCCCCATCCTCACAGGAATATTTGCTCACTACTTAGGCTTGCTACCTGTCGCTGGGGTGATCTCTGTTGCACAGTTCTTAGATGTGCAGCCCTTATACGGCTCATGGTTGCTCGGCTCTCTCACATCGGGAGAACCTGGCGCATTCTGGAACGTGGTCAAACACTTTATCTTGCCCTCTATTGCGTTATCGACTATTCCGCTTGCAATGATTGCACGGATGACGCGCTCGGCGATGCTAGAGGTATTAGATGAGGACTACGTACGTACCGCGCGCGCCAAAGGTCTATCACCAAGCCGCGTAATCATGGTGCATGTGATGCGCAATGCCTTGATTACGGTGGTCACTGTCGTTGGCCTACAGATGGCGACATTACTCGCTGGTGCGATTATCACCGAGACCATCTTTAGTTGGCCAGGCGTTGGGAATTGGCTACTCGATGGATTTTTCACTCGTGATTATCCTATTGTACAGAACGGTATTTTATTGGTCGCTACCGCCCTGATTTTGGTTAGTTTATTTATTGATATTTTGTATGGTCTTATCAACCCACGTATTCGACATACTTCTTAATCTAACATTGATAAATACTCATATTATAAGTAGTGAAAAATAGCGATTGCATGGTTTTGAAGGTTTTTGGCAGGTTTCTAATGACTGTTAGGAAGGAAGCCCAAACGAATCCAATGCGCTAGCCACTATAGGAAATGCTCATGAAGCCTTCTGCTGTTCCCTCTGATCTTAAGCTTGCGGCACTCACGCCGCCCTCGTCTTGGCAGCTATTTTTATCGACGTTTTGTCGCAATAAAGGCGCGGTACTTGGTTTTATTGTACTGGCTTTGATGGTCCTTATTGCCATACTCGCGCCCGCCATTGCCCCTCACGATCCTTACGAACTGTTCACCGGTCAAGAGCAATTGCCACCTGCCTTTCTAGATGGCGGTAATAGCATGTTTTGGTTAGGCACTGATGATGCTGGTCGAGATACGTTGTCTCGAGTGATGTATGGCGCACGTTATTCACTGTTTATCGGTCTGAGTGCCACGACGCTTGCGATGTTGGTTGGTATTTCACTTGGGCTAAGTGCTGCGTTTTGGCCGAAGGTCTGGGGCAAAGCGGTCATGTTGGTCAATGACATCTTGATGTCCTATCCAAGCTTACTATTGGCAATTATCATTGCCGCTATCTTAGGGCCATCTATGACCAATACGATCATTACCATCGCACTGGTCTGTACACCGCCTTTCATTCGTCTGACTCGTGCTACGGCTATGGTAGAGCTACAACGTGAGTACTTTATCGCCTCACAAGTAATGGGTGCTGGCGTGCTGCGCTTATTGTTTATCACCATTTTGCCTAACTGTATGGCACCACTCATCGTACAGGCGACAATGATTTTCTCTTCTGCCATTCTAGAAGCAGGCGCGATTGGTTTCTTAGGCTTTGGCGTACAGCCACCCGATGCAGAATGGGGTGCGATGTTAGGTACGGCACGTCAGTATATTCAGAGTAATGTTTGGCTCGCTATTTGGCCGGGTGTCGCTATTTTCTTGGCTGCTCTGTCGATCAACCTGACTGGTGATGGCTTACGCGATGCGCTAGATCCCAAATTAAAGCAGGTGACCTAAGATGACTGATCCATTAATTAAAACGCCTATCAACCATACCTCTATGAATGGCACATCAAAAAAAGAATCACCATTACTATTAGATATCGAGAATCTATCGGTTACGTTCGGTAAAGGGATACGTGCTTTCCGTGCAGTCGATGATGTGTCATTGAAAATTGCACAAGGTGAAGTCATCGCCGTCGTGGGTGAATCTGGCTCCGGCAAATCCGTCACTATGATGGCACTGATGGGACTGTTGCCGCCCTCTGCGACGGTACGTGCTCAGCGAGTGGTGTTTGATAACAAAGATATGCTTAGCATGCCAGCCAAAGAGAAGCGCGGCATCATTGGTAAAGACATCTCTATGATTTTTCAAAATGCAATGTCTTGCCTAAACCCAAGCTTCACCGTTGAGATGCAATTGGGCGAAGTACTACGCAAACATCTTGGTTTGCGAGGCGCAGCAGTACAGACGCGCATATTAGAACTGCTAGAGTTGGTTGAGATGCCCGATGCCAAGAATCGTCTCAAGGTATATCCGCATCAGCTATCAGGTGGTATGAGTCAACGGGTTATGATTGCGATGGCAATTGCTTGTGAGCCAAAACTACTTATCGCAGATGAGCCAACTACCGCACTCGATGTCACGGTACAAGCGCAAATCATGGACTTGCTGAGCCGATTGCAACGCGAAAAGCAAATGGCGATGGTATTGATCACTCATGACTTGGGACTGGTCGCACAGAACTCACGTGATGTCGCGGTCATGTATGCCGGACAAGTGGTTGAAACCAGTACTGTACCGGAGATTTTCCAAAATCCTGCTCACCCTTATACCGAGGCATTGCTACAAGCCATCCCTGAGCTGGCTATCGGTCAAGACCGTCTAAACAGCTTGCCTGGTGTCGTGCCAAGTCAATACGATCGCCCAAGCGGCTGCTTACTGTCTCCTCGTTGCCCGTATAAAGAATCCGCTTGTGAAGTACCACCGCCTATTTTAGATACACCAACTGGTAAGGTACGTTGTATTGATTCTAATATTACCTCTCGCCCCTCTCACGCTGCTACCTTGGAGTCACAAGTATGAGTAACAAAGTGGTCTTAAAAGCAGACAACCTACACAAGCACTACCCAGTATCACAAGGTCTGGGCAAAGCCAAAGCGTATGTCAAAGCCCTCAATGGTATCTCATTCGAGCTTGAAGCTGGCAAGACATTGGCCGTCGTTGGTGAATCGGGCTGCGGTAAATCCACTCTTGCCCGCCAGCTAACGCTGATCGAAGCGCCTACTCATGGCGAGCTGTTTATCAATAATGAAGCAACAACTGGCTATAGTAGAAAGGCGCTCAAAGATTTACGTACCGAAATTCAAATGGTGTTTCAAAACCCTTATGGTAGCCTCAACCCACGCCATACTATCGGCTATCAGTTGACTGAACCATTGGATATCCATACCAAACTCTCTAAAGAAGAAAAGCGTGACAAAATCAACGAGATGATGAGAAATGTTGGTCTACGTCCCGAACATGCAGGCCGCTATCCACATATGTTTTCAGGTGGTCAGCGCCAACGTATTGCCCTCGCCCGCGCGATGATGCTCAATCCTAAAATTGTAGTCGCTGATGAACCAACTTCTGCGCTCGATGTATCGATCCAAGCTCAAGTCTTAAATCTATTTATGGATTTGCAGGATGAGTATCGTACCGCTTATGTCTTTATCTCGCATAACTTGTCAGTCGTACGCCACGTCGCTGATGATGTGATGGTGATGTATTTAGGTCAAGCTGTTGAGCACGGCCCCAAAGAAGCGATTTATAACGCGCCAAAACACCCGTATACCATCGCCCTATTGGCTGCTGCACCAACGGTAAATGGTCATAAAAACGATCTGACGCTACAAGGTGAGCTACCAAGCCCACTCAATCCACCAAGTGGCTGCGCCCTGCACAAACGTTGCCCATATGCCAAACCACAATGTAGCGAAGTAGAGCCACAACTGCGAGAATGGGACGGTCGATTGGTTGCTTGTTTACGTTTGGAAGAAATATATGGATAAGCGCCATCTGATGTTTAGTGGTACATTAGCTTGCACTATGCTACTAGCGATGGCTGCTGCTCAAGCGAACGACACTACGGGCTACGTCGGCACAGGCGGTGTTGAGTATCTGAAAAATAAAAACATCAGCATGCATAGTGAGGATTTATACATCTCAAAAGATGAAATTCGCGTCAATTATGAGTTCAAAAATCTCAGTAATAAAGACATTACTGAGACGGTTCTTTTTCCTATGCCGGCTGTGCCTAGCTCTATAGACTCAGATTACGCTGATATAAGTGCCACTTATGATAACTTTAAAGTTTGGGCCAGTGGTAAGCCTATTATTCCTAATCAGCATGTTCGTACTTTTATGTACCCGATCATCATCAAAAATGGTGAGAAAAACTATGCGGAAAAAGCTATTGATACCACCAACCTTTTTAAGGCGTGTGGTATTAGTGATGCTCAAATGATGTCACCTTGGACCTATAAATTTGATACCGATGATATCAATCAACGGCTTTTGGATTGTAATAGTAAGACACTCAATAACTTTATCGATGATAGAGAAAGTCTCTATATACCTTGGGATTCACAAATTATTTATAGTTGGGAGCAAACCTTTAAAGCCAATACTATTACCAAGGTCAAACACACGTATAAACCGTTAGTGGGTGGCTCGGTGCATCTAGGTGAGGAAGAGTTTCCAAATTTTTGCGTAGATGCTTCAACTCAGAAAGGGTTTAACAAGAATGGTGGTCGTCCCTATCATGCCTTAAGCTATATCCTGACTACGGGAGCAAATTGGGCCAAACCGATTGCCAACTTTAAGCTGACCGTAGAGCGCGACCCTAACGAACTGGTCTCATTCTGCTGGAAAGGTAAGGGCAACGTTAAGAAGGTTGGACCAACGACGTTTGAAATCAAAGAAAGTAATTTTGTGCCAACTCATGATTTTGACGTCGCTTTTATCATGAAGTAGCGGTTAGTTTATAGAGTACGTCTAGCGCACCGATAAAACTTGTTTCAATAGCAGTCGTGGCAATAAATTCAAGCGTTCTGAGTAGTAGCGCTCTGATGAATTATGAGTCTAGCAGCCTTTTAGTCAATTTCTGCACCGGATTGGCTATTACCATGACACAAACAAAGGCGACAGGCGCTGCCAGCATCCAAGCCTTAAACCAGTAATAAACAAACCTATCCACCATACCAAGGTTGATAAAGGTAATATAAACTGTCATCATCCCTGATAATGAGACTGCCATAATTGCAGTATTAACAATACGGAACTTATAACTTTTTCGCTTCATCTGATCCATAAACACCTCAAGCAGTTTCAACGTTTTATTCACCTTCTATCTTGAGATTTGCATAGCAGCTTCTAAAGCCGCTGTATCCTCGTGCATACGGTACAGACAAATCTCACCAGCATCGTTAAAACGTACAATCATTGACCATAGGCTATTAAATACTTTCTCCGTGTGTTTGACTGTGTGAGCAAGCTTGCCAAATCTGATCACATAGTTATCAGCGACGATAGACTCCTCCATTATAAACTCGCCAAACTCGAACATTTTTGCAAGATTTTTAAAAAAATTAATGCCATCATCTTTGCCACTGTGCGTCCCATAAATAGGCACCTGACTGTCTGTATCCTCTCGAAAAACCACGAATTTAACGTTTTCATCACATCGCTGCATGGCTTGCTCATATTCACCCATAAAGATGTGTCCCAAAAATTGATCGAGTGTTTGGGTGTTTGATGGTGATTGCATACGTCTCTCAATATTTTATAAAGTAGATAACGAGTCTAATATAGTAGCGTAAAGATAAACAGATGATAGATAGGCAATCACTGTGCAAAAATGCACGGTGAAATTTGCTAAACTTATTATTCATACTGACATTAGTGCTTAGACTAAAAGGTGATAATGAGATGCAGTGGGATGATTTGGCTTACTTTGTTTGCTTGGTGGAAAAACAAACTCTGACTGCCTGTGCTGAGGAAATGGGCGTACAACACAGTACCGTGGCGAGGCGAATTGATCATCTTGAGCAAACATTAGCGGTAAATCTGTTTGATCGACTAGGCAAACGCTATGCACTGACGCCAGAAGGGTCGATGCTCTACAGCCAAGCCATTGAGGTCGAAAAAGAGATAGCTGTATTTGAGAGAATGGCGATTGATCAGAACGCAATGCAGGGAAAAGTTGTTATATCGGCACCACCTGTCTGGGCGAATGAAATACTGATACCGGCGCTGACTGAGTTTCGCCAGCAGTTCCCAAATATATTAGTCGCGTTGAGTGGTGAAGTTGGCTTGAGCAATTTACATCACAGAGAAGCAGACATCGCCATAAGAACGCGTTGTCCTACACAGGAAGATCTGGTTGCTCGTATAATTGGGTCCACAAGATACGGTTTCTTTGCTAATAATGAATACCTCAAAAACACCCATTCTGATCAATGGCAATTAATAGAGTTTCAAGCTAATGCTAGAGTGCTGATTTGGTCACAGGCGCTAATGAAACAGCATGCCTATACGGTTGCATTTAACACTAATGATTTATATATGGCCTGTCATGCTGCTCGTAAAAAAATAGGCATCGCGTTACTGCCAGAATTTTTAGCTCACCAATACCCAGAGCTGACGACAGTTGACCCTATTAATCGAGTAGCGCTGACCGCTCGAACACAACCAACATTGGAGAACATCCATTCTTCAACACTCGTTTCAGACAATCAGGATTCAATCTCAAATGCCAGCATTCCACTCACTCAAGACTACCCTCTCTATCTTGTGATGCATCCCGATGTCAGACGCTCTGCACGAGTGAGAGCAGTTGCTGATTGGTTAATTGCCAGTTGTGCTTAACTAAAGCTATATAGAGTACAGCTTGTATAGAGTAAGGCTTATATAGAATACCGCTAGTTCATATTCACCACACCGCGACATTTAGGAAATTTGCTACAACCAAAAAAGACCTGACCTTGGTGCTGGCCTTTTTTTGCAACACGTTTGACCATTGCTGCCTGACATCTTGGACAGGCAGGTACTTGCTCTGTAATAGCTGTATGATTGATTTGCTCAACAGCTTTAAGATCGATGCTATTAGACGTGATAATCTCACATTCAGCCGTTTTAAAATCATTGCCCGATAACTCAGGCTCTACAACCTCAAACGGTGTAAGAAACACTTTATTAGCCATATCATACGGTGTACTTGTCTGCTGCGTATTCAGACTATCAGTTGGTAAATTACTAGAATCAATTTCAGTCTGACCAGACCATTGCAGCACTTCTCGGCTTTTCAGCGTGGCTCGTTTAGCGGTTTCTCTTGCTATCGACTCTGCTGCAAGTTTATTTGCCATTTTAGCAACTGGTTTATCATTGGCGTTACCGCTAGGCTGTTTGCTTGAGGGGCTATGCTTGTCTTTTAGATAGGCTTTATGCTCTCGATTGGTGCGCCAAGACTTACTAAATCTGTTGCTATTAATCTGCTCAACGATGGACTTAACCTCGTCTTCAGTCAGTATTTCATCCTGCTTTTTCTTCACATAAGACACCATACCACTCGTCAATACATGTTCGGGCAACTCATCACGGGTTTTCAGCTCACATTCACCGATGAAAGCAATCATCGAGTGAAAATAGCTCAGCTCCAACCCTAATAAATCGGCGAGCGTTTTGATGTGCAGATAATTTTGGCGCAGTGGGTTCTGAAATTTGAATTTACTTCCATTCGGGAAAGCTTGTGTCCATTGCTTTTGCTTCTCGCTACCATATATCCAGCCTTTATAATTTTTGGTTTCGATGACGAATATGCCGTATACAGAAACGATAACATGATCAATTTGGGTACTGCCGCCATTGTCTCTTGGTAAGGTAATACCGTTTAATCGGTGGTAAACATCTTTTTCAAGCTTTAACCACATGGCAACGTTGATGACGGTTTCACCTAGGAAACCTTTAAAGCTGGATTTTAGGGACATAATAGCGATCTTTAGAATGGTTATAGAATATGCTAGGCGTACTAACGAAACTCTCTAAATTTAATTAACTAGCACTCTCTTACGACGCTTTAAAGGCTTAGCGTAATTAGAAGAGCATGATCTGATATGTTTATAAAAACTCTTATAAACCCGATCATACTCTTCATCAAACTGTTTAAGTACCTCTAAAGTACTATCGCTAGGATTGGTTTCATATTCCTGCTGTGCATTTATCAGGTTTCCCCCTGCATTTAAAAACAACTCATATTTTTTCTCAAGCTCTGGAAAATATAAAGCTATCAAGATTTCTATCTTGCCACCTTCTCTGTAAAATCCATCAACATCTAAAGCTTCATCGCCATTGCTTGAAAAACTTTTGGATTGAATTTCCTGAATAATGGCTGCAAAATCAACCAGTCTAAAAGCCACTTCCTCAAACTTTATTCTCAAAAAGGCTTCATACTCCTTTTTGCGTTTAGATTTTTGAGTAATGAGAATACCACATAGTCCAAATATTCCGATTATGCAGGCTGCTATCAAGCCTTCACTTAGTGCAATATGTTTTAGCCATGTAATAACATTTGCCAGTTTGATACTATCCATCTATTTTTTCCAATTCTGTAGTCATATAATTTATTTTTATATGAGAGCTGCACGAGACGTAAAATGTAACTTTGTGAGCAATCAATCTATTCTAATTTACCACTAAATCATTATATTGAGGCACAGAATTTAGTACTGATTGCAGCAGTTATTTTACCAATCACCATGTTGATGAAAGCAGACCAAAAGAAAAGCCAAAGATTAAGCCATAAAAAGAGCCACCAGATTTCTCCGGTAGCTCTTTCTTGTTTAAACACTAACTAAGTTAGGTTTATTACACCAAACTATTTACCGCTTCAATCACAGCGTCAGTTGTAATACCGAACTCTTTATACAAGTCGCTAGCAGGAGCAGATTCGCCATAAGTGGTCATACCGATGACTTTGCCATCTAGACCAACGAATTTATACCAGTAATCTACATGCGCCGCTTCTACTGCGACGCGGGCACGGATATTGGCACTCACATCAAATATTCATTTAATATAACCAATAAACTAACCTTTTAACGACTCACTCCATTGTCTGATATAGTCCATTTGCTTATTTACTGTGGTTAATTTATCTTGATCATCGCAGTAATCAAAAGTCCTAACTCGGTTAGTACCTTGCTTTCCCATTTCAATTATATAGCCAACTTGTCCTTGTGACATTTGCTGCCCCATGCTTGAGCAGACAAAATCTAATCTACATCCATTAATACATATAACAATGTTTTTAGGCTCTAATAGTGCTCTTAGTCCGAATAAAGCTTTATAAAAATCACTATCTTGAAATTGATACCTACCAAGTCCAGCCAATACAAGAGTTAGTCCAACATTTTCAGAAGAATCCGAATAGCTTTCAAATATTAACTCAGCACTTTCTTTAATTTTATTGTTATAGATAGCTACTTTTTGATGCATGATATCCATTTTGGTCTCCTTCATTTTAGGTTTATAGGGGTGCGTCCTGCTCACCTTTCAGACTAAACTACTAATTAGCCGTAGGGTGCGCCTAGCGCAACGATCAGATGTGTATCCTTGCATAAAAATGCGTATTGGGCGAACCTTACCTCTCAAAATCAAGCTAATCCTAATTTATCATACAATAGTTACCTTATGACGCATTTCAGCCTTGATTGAAGCTGCTATCCTGCTGATAACAATGGTGTTGCAAACTGTGATTGGATATGGTCACTTGAATGATGGAGTGCTTCCAGACACAATAGTCCGTATGCCATTGGTGAGGTATAAAATACCAAAATCAGGAACCAACTCTAAAACCGAAACATTAAACACAAAAAAAGAGCTGCCAAATTATTTGACAACTCTTTTCAATTATATGGCTATTTACTATTTACTTTCCCATTGAGAAAAAGCAAAAGCATTATCACTAGCAAACCTTAAATTATAAGACTCCAAAAACCTTCTTCCATCCAAGGAACTATATTCGATAGTTATAGGTAAGTAACTTCCTGACTTCCAACGTCCATTCATTTCTTCTCCATATGCTGAGAAAGAATTGGTAGTTGTTTTCCCATTAGCCAATATAGGAATAATCATTGAACTAAATAGTATTTTCTCAGCGTCACGAGGAATAACATCTCCATTGACGCAGGCTAATGCGTCTTGTTTTTTGGCCTTAATACTAATATCTTTAGCTGGAAGGTTTCCAGTATTTTCGATTATCATGTTTAAAGCAATAGGTGAATCGATATCAGAAGATAACCTTACAGTCACAATAGGACGGTTGACCTTTCTCCACAGTATCCAGTTTATAGATACTGAGGAAATAGCAATAATTAAGGATGCAACGCTGATGATTAGTGAAAGGCTTAACATTTAATTACACCAGACTATTTACCGCTTCAACCACAGCGTCAGTCGTAATACCAAACTCTTTGTATAACTGGTCTGCAGGAGCAGATTCGCCATAAGTAGTCATACCGATGACTTTACCATCTAGACCAACGAACTTATACCAGTAATCTACATGCGCAGCTTCAACTGCGACGCGAGCACGGATATTGGCAGGTAATACGGCTTCACGATAGCTAACATCTTGCTCAACGAAAATCTCAGCACATGGCATAGAGACTACACGGACGCCAACACCGTTTGCGCTCAATGTCTCGTACGCTTCCATCGCAAGGCCAACTTCTGAACCAGTAGCGATGATGATGGCTTGTAGCTCACCTTGCTCTTTCGCAAGTACATAACCGCCTTTGGTGATGTTCGCTACTTGCTCATTATCACGTGCTTGATGTGGCAAGCTTTGACGGCTAAAGATCAATGCTGATGGGTTATCTTCAGACTTGATTGCTTCTACCCAAGCACTTGCAGATTCAGTCGCATCACACGGACGCCATGTGCGTAGATTTGGCGTGGTACGTAGGCTAGTCAATTGCTCAACTGGCTGATGCGTCGGGCCATCTTCACCCAGACCGATAGAGTCATGTGTATAGACATGGATGACGCGCTGCTTCATCAATGCGCCCATGCGTACCGCGTTTCGTGCGTATTCCATAAACATCAGGAACGTCGCTACGTAAGGGATAAAGCCGCCATGGAGTGCGATACCATTGGCAATCGCGGTCATACCGAACTCACGTACACCATAATAGATATAGTTGCCGTCAGCATCTTTTTCGATGCCTTTAGCGCCTTTGAATAGCGTCAAGTTCGAGCCAGCTAAATCCGCTGATCCACCTAGCAATTCTGGCAATAATGGCTGTAAGGTATTGATCGCATTTTGACTGGCTTTACGACTGGCGACATCGCCGCCCGCTTCTTGCGTTTGCTGAATATAAGCTTGTGCTTGGTTATCAAAGTCAGCAGGCAAATCACCATTTAGACGGCGCAATAGCTCAGACGCCAGTTCAGGATAGGCTTTCTTATAAGCGTCAAAGTCCGCATCCCAGTTCTTTTGTTGTACGTCACCTTTGGCTTTAGCATCCCATGCTTCATAGATTTCATCATCTAATTCAAATGGCGCATGCTTCCAAGACAGTGCATCACGAGTTAAGGCGATTTCGTCATCACCAAGTGGTGCACCATGACTGGCTGCTAGACCCTGTTTGTTCGGGCTACCAGCACCGATCGTGGTTTTGCAAATCAGAAGACTTGGTTTGGTAGTCTCTTTTAGCGCTTGTTCAGTTGCTTGCGTGATTGCTTCAGCATCATGACCATCGACTTTGATAACTTGCCAGCCATAAGACTCAAAACGCGCTTGCGTATCATCAGTGAACCAACCTTCGACATTACCATCGATAGAGATACCATTGTCATCATAGAAGAATACTAGTTTGCCAAGACCTAACGTGCCAGCCAATGAACAAACTTCATGACTGATACCTTCCATCAAGCAACCATCGCCTAAGAATGCGTAGGTGTTATGGTCAACGATGTTATGGCCTTCACGATTGAACTGCGCGGCTAAGGTTTTTTCAGCGATTGCAAAACCAACGGCATTAGCAATACCTTGACCTAGTGGACCAGTAGTTGTCTCAACACCTGGTGTATAGCCAAGTTCAGGATGACCTGGGGTTTTTGAATGCAACTGACGGAAACCTTTCAGATCATCGATGCTCAAATCATAACCAGATAAATGCAGCAATGAGTAAATAAGCATTGAGCCATGACCGTTCGATAAGACAAAGCGGTCACGGTTGTGCCACTGTGGATCGGTTGGGTTGTGCTTCAAAAACTTGCGCCACAGAACTTCAGCAATATCAGCCATGCCCATCGGAGCGCCTGGATGACCAGAGTTGGCTTTTTGTACCGCGTCAAACGACAGTACACGAATGGCATTGGCTAATTTACGTTCGCTAATTGGAGCTGGCATAGAGTGTCCTAAGATTAAAGGAGAGTTTATTTGATTGAAAAAAGTTATTGAACTAAATTTGCTTAGATACTGAAATAGATGGCTCATTATAAACTAAGTGGCAACAATTTTCCCTGTTACCCCTAGTCCAGAACTTGATCGGGTCACATAATAAAAAATCAACTGATCGTTAACGACTTCAATATGATGTTTCTCAAATTCTTGATAGCAAACATACTGAAGCCATTTCTCCTCTAGAAAATCTGCTATTTGCTGATGGCTTACATTATGTGCAAAGCTGCAACACAACGTCAGCATACAATTTGCATCATCATGGCGCTCTTGATAAAGAAAGTCGCAACCAAGATTTTTTTCCATACAGCAGAAAAACACATTGGCATCTATTTCAAAGCCTAACAAATCGTCACCACTACTTTGACCATGGATGAGATGTTGTGAGTAATTGAGCAGATCAATTGTAGACAATGTCTTCATGACGTTACTATTATTACAACTCTATTCTTTCAGCACCGCCCATAAACGGACGCAATACTTCTGGAATCGTGATGCTATCATCAGCATTTTGATGGTTTTCCATGACTGCCAATAGCGTACGACCAACGGCTAAACCTGAACCGTTCAAAGTATGAGCCAAGCTGGTTTGTTTGCCGTCTTTGACACGTGTGCCCATGCGGCGCGCTTGGAAATCACCACAGTTAGAGCAGCTAGAGATTTCACGATAGGTATCTTGGCTCGGTAGCCATACTTCGATGTCATAAGTCTTTTGTGCTGCAAACCCCATATCACCAGTACATAGCTGAACCGTGCGGTATGGCAGGTTCAACTGCTGCAAGATATATTCAGCTTGTCCAGTCATTGCTTCTAGCAACTCATCAGACTGCTCAGCCGTCGCAATATTGACCATTTCAACCTTTTCAAACTGATGCTGACGGATCAGGCCACGAGTATCACGGCCATGTGAGCCTGCCTCACTACGGAAACAAGGCGTATGCGCGGTAAACTTAAGTGGCAGCTCGCTAATGTCCAAACGCTCACCACGTACCAAGTTGGTCATTGGTACTTCAGCGGTTGGAATCAAATAAAAGTCCATGTCCTCATTGTTTGTGTGATTTTTCAGCTTAAACAAATCATCTTCAAACTTTGGCAGCTGCCCTGTACCTTTGAGGCTGTCTGAATTCACGATATAAGGCACATAGGTCTCAAGATAGCCGTACTTCATCGTGTGCGTATTGAGCATAAATTGAATCAGTGCGCGATGCATCTGCGCCAACTGTCCTTTTAGCACATTAAAGCGACTACCAGTCAGCTTGGTCGCCGCTTCAAAATCAAGCATACCAAGTGTCTCACCAATATAGGTGTGATCTTGAATCTCGAAGTCAAATGTACGAGGCGTACCCCACTTGCGTACTTCTACATTGTCATCTTCTGACGCACCCACTGGTACATCGGCTGCTGGAATATTAGGGATTTGCATACCAGCTTTTGTGATACGTTCTTGCAAAGTGCGCAATTCATCTTCAGCCGCTTTAATCTCACCACTGACGCTTTGCATCTCAGCCAATAGCTCACTGGCGTCTTCGCCTGATTTTTTTAGCGCGCCTACTTGCTTAGCACCAGCATTACGGCGCGACTGCAACTCTTCAGTTTTGATCTGCAAAGATTTACGTTCTGACTCAACTGTTTGCCAAAAATCTATGTCAAGTGCATAACCACGAGTGGCCAACTGCTGTTGTAAGTCGATTAAATCGCCGCGTAAGAGTTTCGGATCAATCATAATAGTTGCCTGTAACGCTAGAAGTGAATAAGAGGTTTAAAGGTTTTGTTTTTAAAGGTGATGCTTTTATCAAAATAAGTGGTAGCCGCTATAATACCAAGACCCATCTCATTTGACCATGTTTTGGCGATACTTTCATTCATCGCTTTGATGATTAATGGCATGCGATTTTTAACTTGATAATATGCTTTGGGCATTCACAAGCCCCCATAATCATCATCCGTATTAATTAATCGCTATAATATCGCGTCTATCCGTGAACAGTGCTGCTTATATGTTTCATTTGAGAGCGCTTTTCGGTAAGATAAGTGCATACCTTTTTTCACTTTCAGCCAAGTGCCGCGTAGCTGCTTCACTTTGGTGATTTAAACCCAACACTTTTAACACAAGTATTTGAGAAACCTTTATGGCCCTGTACCCCTACACGCTGCAACCTGTCGCCTTAAACCTAACTGAGGCAGAATTTCACCAAGCACAATACGAGCTATTTTCTAGTGCCAGCCCTTCTTTTGGTCTAAAAAGTATCAAAATGAAAGAGTGGATCATTATGGCAGTAGTCGTGGTACTAGCGATTGCAGGGTTGGTCTTTGTCACAGGCTACTCAACCATTATTTTTTGGTTAATGTTGGTTTCAGTGGTGGTTTACTTACTGGTTCGTACCCTTGGTTTTAAATGGTATGTCAAAAGAGAATTCGAAAAGCAAGTGGCCGACCAAGAAATGCCAGATGAGATGCGTCAGATGAAACTGGGTGTACAAAAGCATGGCTTAGTGATGGCAATGCCCGTCAATCAACCTGATTTGATGAAAAACTCGCAAATGCGTGGTATGCAAATGCGCGCGAGCAATACTCAACAAGCGGTTATCCCATGGTCTGCGGTTAAAAGCTGGGATGAGACTGATGACTACATATTTATCATGTTTGAGATGAAAGGTCAGCAAGGCAGCCAAATTGTACCTAAACGCCTGCAAGCACAGAAATTCCCAATCGACACAGTGCGTCAGCATTTAGAGGAATTCGTTGCCGTTAAAGGATTAAACCCTGAGAATTTACAACCACCAGCATAAAGTATTAAATAGCTCTTTATCGCTCATTCATTGAACGATAAAGGGTTTAGCTCTTTTGATAAACCAATCGCATTATTGTATTTATTAAACTTAACTTGTCGATGATGCTTTGTTATCATAATAGGCATCAGAAGAAAGGTGGTAGAAACGCTGGGTTATATAAATAAGTTAAAGTTATAACCTTCTTCATTTAATTTTTACATCAACACTCACACTATAAGGATAATATCATGAGTAATAATGAGACTAACCAAATCGGTCTAGAAAGAGCAGACATGAGCGAAGTAATTGCTAAGTTAAATGGCCTATTATCAAGCTACCATATGTTTTACATCAATGTACGTGGCTATCACTGGAATGTAAAAGGTGAGCATTTCTTCACTTTACATCCAAAGTTCGAAGAGCTATATACCTCACTACAAATACAAATTGATGAAATCGCTGAACGTATTCTAACGCTAGGTGGCACGCCATTACATGCTTACAGCGACTTTGCTCAGCATACCAGCATTAGCGAAGATAAGAACGTGAAAGATGGCACGACTTGTGTTAAAGGCGTGGTAAAAGGCCTACAAGAGCTTATCGAAGAACAGCGTCAAGTATCTACTCTAGCAGCAGATAGCGAAGACCAAGGGTCAGCTGATCTTGTCGATGCATATGTACAAGAGCAAGAAAAGTTAGTATGGATGTACAACGCCTTTTTGGGCTAATAGTAGCCAGACTAAAATGAGATAAAAGCTATCATGTATAAATAAAAAAAGCACCTAGATAGGTGCTTTTTTATTGTTAGATATTTACGAAAATGGTAATTTATTTTTGAATCCATTGGCTCATTTTTTCACGCTCAGCAGGTGTTGCTTGTAGCCAGATTTGCATAAACTGATCTAAATTACTGTTAGATGAATTAACGCTTGTCGTTTGCTGTACAGTGTTTTGATTTGCAACCGCTGGCTTGTCTAATGATGCAATAACACGTTGGTTTTGCATCTCAGCATCACCCGAGCCACCAAACACACCGCCTATTACGTTACCCAAACCTGAAAACAATCCGCCTTGGTTATTGGCCATACTTTGCTGGCTAGCGATCACAGTATTGTTCTGCTGCACAGCTAACGTTGGACGTTTGGCATACTCTCTAGCCGCTTTATACTCTTCTGGTTGACTTGGCATAGTCAAACGATAGGTTTGATTATCGGCTAACTGTGCTGTCACACTGACGTTACCTGAACGTAAATAATCATGCTCATCACGAGGCAGGTTATACAAGCGGTCATACTTAGCAGTGATGGCATGTTGTCCAGGTTCAAGCGTGAATTTTTTCACTAGAGGTTGAAAAGCACTCTGTTGAAGTTCTTGCCCATTAATCGCAGTGACCTTGATATGGTCATCAACCAACAGAGTGACCTCTGCTTGCGACAACATAGAGACAGAGCTTGCACCAATAAGTAACGTACCGATAGTCAATTTTTTTAGCAAAGAAGCATTGGGTTTCATAAGTGATTCCGTTAATAGTAAAAACGTTTTAGATAAAAGTATTCGTATTTTTAGGGCTAAAAGTCGAATGGCATAGTATGTTGATCTTGATCTGCAGCGTCATGATCTACTTGCGTCTCTTGCGCAATATCAGCTAGCTCTGCCGCTAGTGTCTGCTCATCAATAGTACGTAACGCATCACTTATGACTGCTTTGGATATATTGTTGCGGCCAAGGTTAGAAAACATCGGTTGAATATAGTTGAGTACTTCCATCATCGCCCCGATACGGTGCGGTCCTTCCGTAAGCAAATAGTCAATAATTCGATCATCAAACTGCCAGCCACGTCGACGCAAGATAGACTGCAACAATGCCTGACGATCTGCCAAATCATGACCATTAGGTACTTTAAACGTAGGTGCTTGTGCCAAACGGGTCAATAAATCTCTCAACTGAAAAGGTAAATCATCAGCAGGTTTATTGGCTGCAAACAATAACTGGCGCTGACCTTCACGACTACGATTAATCAAATGGAATAAAGCTTCTTGCCACTGACTGCTTTGCTCAAGGACTTCTAAATCGTCGATTGCGATCAGATCAAAGTTCTCTAAAGATGAAAGCACGTGGACATCGGCATGAATCAACTCGTTGAGTGACAAACAGATAGCAGATTTGTCCATCTCAATAAACGACTCACAGATTGCTGATAGCAAATGAGACTTACCAGTAGCAGGACTACCAAATAGATACAGCTGTCCTATCAGGCCGACATGTAACTGCCGCACTGCATCAATAATCGACATCCAACCAGGACCGGCAAAGTCGCTTAGACTTGCATCATGCTTAATGTCCAGATTGAGACTTAGCTGTGCTTCTGCCATGAATCATCAACTCGTTTTACGTAACACAATGGAAAATAGGAGGCATAACGGTCGTAGAACTGACTTTACTGTGTTCAATACGACTTGATATAAACTTGTGGCGTTGGTCTGCCGTGTTCTTGGCTATGGACATATCGTAGGACTACCATTATAAAAATGGCTCTTGCCAACGAATAACCACTGATACTACTAACACTGCGCCTATATATAACATATTTGCAAAATGACTGACAAGTCTTTTACCTATTAAGCCTTATCAACCGCCCTTTATCTCTCTCATAATTCTACCGCCAATTTATGATAAACACGTTAATTTGACAGTAAACCATCTAATTCTTTTCAAACAAAGCCAGTTGCTTACGACCTTTATAAAAATCAGTCGAACGATAATAAGCGTATAAATGGCGGAACAATACATTAAGCACCGCTGAGACAGGCAAGGCTATCAACATACCAACGAAGCCTAACAAACTTGCCCCTGCCAATACCGAAAAGATAACCCATAGCGGTGATAGACCAATCTTATCACCTAATAGCAATGGCTGCAGTACATAACCCTCAGCGGCCTGACCAACCAAAAATGCACCGGCGATTAATGACAGATAAGTCCAGTCTAGTCCAAACTGGAAGAGACATGCAGTAATGGCAGCGATGAAACCGATACCAAACCCCAAATAAGGAACAAAACTAGCAACACCTGCAACCATACCAATGATAAGTCCAAGCTCAAGCCCAATAAGCTGCAACTGCACCGCATAAATCATGCCCAACAGCACCATCACCAATAACTGACCTTTAATAAAAGCCATCAATGCACGGTCACACTCTTTGGCGATCTGAATAAACTTTTCGTTATAAGCCGCTGGAACCGCCATTTTCCAAGTATGTAAACGCTGATCCCAGTTGAATAAGAAATAAAAGGTCAGAATAGGCACTAATACGATGAGTCCAGCATTATTGATAAAGCTCATACTTGAGGCAATGATATGGCTCATCATCGTGCTGGCATCTTCGAACTTATAATTCGTTTGCATATAATCGACCAACGTCTCAGAAAACCCTTTTGACTCCAGCTCAGGCAAACTAATACGGCTGTTATTAACAAACCATTCTCGCACCACTTGGTTATACCAGTTCAACACTTTGGGTAAATAATCCCATGCCGCTTGCAACTGATTCCACAATGTCGGTATCAACCACCATAGCAGCAGCACCATTCCTAGCGTAATAGTCGAATAGACAATAATAATCGCTATCCAGCGTTTGATATATTTCGACAGACGTTTAACCAGCGGATTGAATAAGTAAGCGAGTACGAAAGCAAAGACAAACGGTATAATGACGGGCATCATTAAATACAATAAAAAGACAACCACCACCATAGCAACGACGATAAATAAGCGTCGAAAAAAGAGGTCGATTGGTTGGTTCATCATAACAAGTTATCCTAGGCTTAGGCTGATTTAAGGTTGCGATATGATTGCTTTGAAATAAGTGTTATTGAGTAACAACACCTTAATAGCAAACAGTTATTGACAGTAGATTTAGATTCCCATTATCGCAGAGTACCGTTAAAAATCAGTCATTTTTTGTTTCTTGATGCTTTATTTGCCACTTAAAGCAAGTCTTCACTAAATATCAGTCAAATATCCGCAAGTTGCTTTGCGAGTATGGGTCGTTTTTGGGTATAATGCGCCCACTATATTCAGAATTAACACGACCAACTCGCTTTTCTACCGATAGACCTTCATTCCCTATAAAATTTGTGAGATGACCATGAGTAACAAGCCTTCTTTAAGCTACAAAGATGCCGGCGTTGATATTGATGCAGGCGATGCGTTGGTTCAACGTATTAAATCAGTGGCAAAAGCCACCTCTCGTCCTGAGGTTGTGGGCGGACTTGGCGGTTTTGGCGCGCTTTGTCGTATTCCGACCGGTTACACCTCACCTTTATTGGTTTCAGGCACTGACGGCGTCGGTACCAAGCTTAAACTGGCCTTGCAACTGAATCGTCATGACACTATCGGTATTGATTTGGTCGCTATGTGCGTCAATGATTTGTTGGTTTGCGGTGCTGAACCATTATTCTTCTTAGATTACTACGCAACAGGCAAGCTTGACGTTGACGTAGCAGCGACTGTCGTCACTGGTATTGGCGAAGGTTGTAAACTATCAAACTGTGCGCTCATCGGTGGCGAGACAGCTGAAATGCCAGGCATGTATCAAGATGACGATTATGACCTAGCTGGATTCTGTGTGGGCGTGGTTGAAGAAGCCGAAGTGATCACTGGTGAAAATGTCGCAGAAGGTGATGTATTGATCGCCCTTGCCTCAAGTGGCGCTCATTCAAACGGCTATTCATTGGTTCGTAAAGTTATCGAAGTAAGTGGCGTTGATGTCACTACTAGCGATGCACAATTAGACGGTCAGCCTATCCAAGACGCACTCATGGCCCCTACTCGTATCTATGTTAAAGCCATCAAAGCTTTGCAAGACACCCTTGGCAGTTCAGCCCTTCATGCGATGTCACATATCACAGGTGGCGGCTTAACCGATAACTTACCGCGTGTATTGCCTGAAACGCTAGCCGCTAGCATCGATACCAATAGCTGGCAGTTTTCAGAACTATTCACTTGGTTACAAACCCAAGGTAACATCGAGCAGAGTGAAATGTACCGCACCTTTAACTGCGGTGTTGGCTTTGTGATTGTCGTGCCTAAAGATAAAGCTGAAGCGGCTATCAATATATTGAATGACGCTGGCGAAAAAGCATGGCAATTAGGCGAAATGGTCAGTCGTGAAGTGGATGCAGTGGTGTACCGTTAATGCTAGCCAATAATACCAGTCACGCCAACAAGCCATTACGTATTGCCGTTCTGGTATCAGGCAGTGGTAGCAATTTGCAAGTATTGATCGATGCCATGCAAGCTGGCGCACTACCGATTGAAATAGTAGGTGTCATCAGCAATCGTGATGACGCTTATGCCATCACGCGTGCCAATGATGCTGCCATTCCAGTCGCGGTACTGTCACATGTTGCTAACGGCAAACGTATGGGCATCAAAACTTTTGAGACTCATGCAAATGCGCAGCTTGTTGAATGGCAACCTGATTTAATAGTATTAGCTGGTTTTATGCGTGTATTAAGTGGTCCATTTATCGACAATGCGCCAGCACCTATGATTAACTTGCACCCTTCTCTATTGCCTGTTTACAAGGGACTTGATACCCATCAACGAGCTATTCAAGCCGGTGAGCGTCACCATGGCTGTAGTATTCATGTTGTCACTGCTGAGCTCGATGCAGGCACTGTTTTGACTCAAGCGCTGTTAGAGATCAATCAAACAGAGACGGCTAATAGTTTACAAGCACGTGTACAAAAACTTGAGCATAAATTGCTACCTTGGACAATTTTGCTATTAGCAAATAAAGTATTGTCGCTGGATACTAGCAATGGAACCTGTAATAAAACTAAGGAAAATTACTTGCCAGCCTTGCCATTACAGCTTTTTATGAACGCTTAGATTGGCATTAGAGCATGATAAGTTAGCTCGAACCTAGTTTTGGCACGTATAACATTTTTACATGAAAAAGCCCAGTCGCTCGTTATGAGTAACTGGGCTTTTTTTATCCAATGGTCATCTAATGACGACCATATTAATATCTAGCAATAATATCAACCGCCATTAAAAGACATGCACAGCCTTGATATTTACAAACTCTTTGATACCAAAGCCGCCATGCTCACGACCATAGCCTGAGTTTTTGACGCCACCAAATGGCAATGCAGGATTGGCCAAACCATAACCATTGATATAGACCATACCAGTGTCAAACTCTTCACGTGCTAGACGTACTGCTTTGTCTGTGTCTTTTGAGAAGATTGCACCACCCAAACCATAGCGACTGTCGTTAGCGATACGTAAGGCATCGTCTTGGTCTTTTGCACGAATAAGTGAAGCCACAGGGCCAAACAATTCGTCGTCATAGGCAGGCTGACCTTTTTCAACGTTTTCTAAGATAGTCGCTGGATAAAAACTGCCTTTACTATCAGGAATTTTACCACCGACCGCAATCGTTGCGCCTTTGGCCACGCTTTGCTCTACTTGCTCATGTAACTGCTCTTGTAGATCTTTACGAGCCAATGGGCCGATGTCTGAGCTCTCATCCATAGGATCGCCAGATTTTGTACCGGCAAACTTCTCAACGATACGCTTGCGGAATTCGTCGTATACACTATCTACTACAATGAAGCGTTTTGCTGCGACACAGGTTTCACCGTTGTTGATTAAGCGTGCTTGTGCACAAGTCTCTACTGCTATGTCTAAATCAGCATCTTCTAATACGATAAAAGCATCATTTGAACCAAGCTCTAACACGGCTTTTTTGATGGCTTTTGCCGCTTGTTGACCAACGATGACACCTGCTTTATCGCTACCTGTGAGCGTTACACCACGTACTTTATCGTTATTGATTAAATCTTCTGACTGGTCATGACCGATGATGATAGTACGGAACAAATCGTTCGGTAAATCTGACTCATGCAAGATTTTTTCAATCAATAGACCAGAGCCGGTTACGTTAGAAGCATGCTTTAACAAGACACTGTTCCCTGCCATCAAGTTAGCAATGGTATAGCGAAATACTTGATATGCTGGGAAGTTCCAAGGCTGCATACCATAAATGATACCGATAGGTTGATAGCTAACCAATCCTTTTTTCATGCCTTCAATATCACGTACATCATCAGCCAATGATTCGATACCATTTTCAGCCGTATAGTCACAGATTGCTTTACACAGATCGATCTCTTGCAAGCTTTGGCTATATAGCTTACCACGCTCTTCTGTCATCAGCTTAGCCAACTCTTCTTTATGCTCAATCAGCTTATCACCGATAGATTGAATCACTCGGCCACGCTCTTCGTGGCTAACAGTGCGCCATGCTAAGAAAGCTTCATGTGAAGCATCAACAATTTTATTAACCTCGTCTACGCTCATGTAATCGTAATTTTTAATCTCTTCACCCGTGGTTGGGTTGATAGTAGTAATATCTGACATGTTATTGTCCTTGTTATATTTTATTTTATGTTTAGTATTTTCAGTTTATAAAATAAGCGTTGGTTACTGTTTTGTGGCTCAGCATACTCGCCAAACGTTATGTAATAAGTTCTTTTTGTATCATAAGTTCTTATAGCAACCGATCACTCAAATAGGTATCAGCTTATTGGTGCACTGCTTTCTATCCGTGGTCATCATAACAAGGTAATTTGGCTAAGAGTTTTACAATATATTGTGAAGTGTGTTGAAGATGTTAAGAGTGTGACTGATATATTAAGTACAGCTAAACATCATATATAAATCATTAATCGCTAGAACATAAAAAACCAGCCCTGCGGCTGGTTTAATTAAAAATTTATCTGTCTTAGAAAATAACCAATTTAAAACAGATGGTTCATCACAGGAATCTCTTGTGGCGGATTTTCTTCCTCATCAACGATTTGACGAGCCACATGCATGATAAGTTGGCGTAACCAACGATGAGCGGGATGATGTTGTAATAACGGTGACCACGCCATCGTCAGCTCAAACTCAGGAATGAAGAATGGCGGCTCTTCCATTTTAATACTATCGTTATTTGCCTGCATTTTTGCCACACGGGTTGGTAACGTTGCTACCAAATCTTTATTAGCAGCAAGCATGGCTGGCATTTGATAATGACGAGTGAAGACACTAATTTGACGTTTTTGTCCTAAACGTTGTAGCGCTTGATCGATAGACCCTAGACCACCTGATTTTTCAGGATTGACCCCAAAGCCCACACCCATGCCAGTTTTAGATACCCAAACATGCTGCGCTTTCAGATAGTTTTTTAAATTAAAACGATTGGCATAAGGGCTGTCAGAAGACAACAGACAACTAAAAGTATCACGCCACACCAACACTTGGTGAAAGCTCTGTGGTATCTCATTAAAGCGGTTAATTGCTAAGTCAACACGTCCCTGCTCCATATCACGATAAGAGACGTCCGATGGTGTCAAGAAATCCAAAATGACATTTGGTGCTTCTGAGCGTAGTGCTTTGACCAGTTTAGGAACTAGCGTCGCTTCTGCATAGTCTGACGTCATGATACGGAAGACGCGAGAGGTGCTATAAGGACGGAACTCAGTACGTGGCTCTAACACTTGCGTCAAATCTGCCAGTATCTCACGAATACGAGGTTGCAACTCTAAAGCCCGCTCCGTTGGTGTCATACCTTCAGATGATCGAACCAATAGAGGGTCGTTAAACAATTTGCGCAGACGGCGCAAAATGTTACTCATCGCAGGTTGGGTAATGCCAAGCTGCTCAGCTGCACGAGTGACATTTTTCTCTCGTAACAACACATCTAGATGTACCAATAAGTTTAAATCTACCCGCTGCAAATTCATATATAGTTCTCTTGGCCTTTGGATAAGTGCCGTTATAAGCTTGGCATTTTTGGTGCTGTTCTAACAATTTATGGTCTATAACAGTGTAATTCTGCTACTTTTTATCTGATTTTATGCGATATCTGCTAAGTATAACCCAAACCGTCTAACGTAAGGTACTGTTATATATGAATTATAACTAAAGAAAATACCCAAGATAATAATCATAAATTAGATAAATCTTGGTAAGGCAGTTATAGTAAGTCTCATAGGATGACTTGTAACGCAAACGATACAGCTTAGTTTTATAGACTGGCTACATTCATTTGACCGACACAATTATATAGTATATTGATGGTCTTTATCGGTAGCATCATACGATGAATTGATTGCTTAAAAGACCGTTATAGTCATTAGACAATGACCAAATCTATCGCACAAACTGTCTATTATTGTAACATTTCTTATTGCCGATAATGACATCGCCACTCAATAAAGAACGCAAGTGCCTTAGAAATATATGAATAAGCTCAGCAACCTTTTATACATTACCTATTTTTTTTCACTACCAAGTTCTAGTAATTCTCTTGTATTAGTGACTAAGTTTGTTTAGGGTAAATAAGGCTTTAACTGATAGCTTGTAATTCTGTCTGACCTTATGAGATGTCAATAGCACTAATATAAAGTCTAAATGTATACCTTTTCAGTCATACACAATCGTCATTATTTTAGCACTTAACTTATTTGTTTTTACACCCCACCAAGGAGACATAGATGTCAACTGCATATAAATCAGCGATCGACTTAGTACGTGAATTGAAGCAAAAGCACGGTAACTGGCAGAATATCAGCGAAACCGATGCGGCACGTATGATGTCACAAAACCGTTTTAAAACGGGCTTGGATATCGCAAAATATACTGCAAAAATCATGCGTCAAGACATGGAAGACTATGACAATGATACGTCTCAGTACACACAGTCTCTAGGTGCATGGCATGGTTTTGTTGCACAACAAACTATGTACGCTAAAAAGAAATATTTCGGCACGACTTCTAAAACTTATATCTACTTATCAGGCTGGATGGTTGCAGCCCTACGCTCTGAGTTTGGTCCACTACCTGACCAATCTATGCACGAAAAAACATCAGTGCCTAAGCTAATCGAAGAAATCTACACGTTCCTACGTCAGGCCGATGCTAAAGTATTGAACGATTACTTCCGTGAGCTAAACGCTGCTGAAGAAGCTGGTCAAGATACTTCAGCTATCGTAGAAAAAATCGAAAACTTTGATTCGCATGTTGTGCCAATCATCGCTGATATCGATGCAGGTTTCGGTAACGAAGAAGCCACTTACCTATTGACTAAGCAAATGATCGAAGCAGGTGCTTGTGCCATTCAGGTTGAAAACCAAGTATCTGATGCTAAGCAATGTGGCCACCAGGCTGGTAAAGTAACTGTACCGCATGAAGACTTCATCTCTAAGCTAAACGCTATCCGTTATGCATTCCTGGAGCTTGGTGTTGAAGACGGCGTTATCGTTGCTCGTACTGACTCTGAAGGCGCATCACTCACACAAAAAATCCCAGTATCAAATGAGCCAGGCGATCTAGCTTCTAAATACATCGACTTCATCGAAATGGAAGAAGTTACTTTAGAAAATGCAAAAGAAAACGACAGCTTACTTAAGCACAACGGCAAACTAGTACGTCCAGTTCGTCTGCAAAACGGTCTATATCAGTTCCGTGAAGACACAAACATCGACCGCGTTGTACTTGACTGTGTGACCGCTCTAGAAAATGGTGCCGATCTACTATGGATTGAGACACCTACTCCAGATGTAGAACACATCAAAATGATGGTTGACCGTATTAAAGAGCAACAACCTAAAGCGAAGCTTGTATACAACAACAGCCCATCATTCAACTGGACGCTTAACTTCCGTAAGCAAGTCATTGCACAGTGGGAAGAAGAAGGCAAAGACATCTCTAGCTACAATAAAGATGACTTGATGAGTGCTGATTATGACGGTACTGAGCTTGATGCAGCAGCTGATATCGCTGCTAAGAACTTCCAACGTGATGCGTCACGTGAAGCTGGTGTATTCCACCACTTAATCACGCTACCGACTTACCACACGACTGCTCTTAGCGTTCATGAACTTGCTAAAGGCTACTTCGGTGAAGAAGGCATGCTTGCTTATGCAGCTGGCGTACAACGTAAAGAAATCCGCGAAGGCATCGCTTGTGTTAAGCACCAAGCAATGGCTGGTTCTGACCTAGGTGATGACCACAAAGAAATCTTCTCTGGTGACAACGCACTTAAAGCTGGCGGCGGCAAGAACACAATGAACCAGTTCTAATCACCGACCATCTATAGGTAATTGCTAAAAAAGCCGCCCTACATTATGTAGGGCGGCTTTTTTATGGCTGTTTATTGACACTCTGTTATTGTGAGCTTTTTAAGCTTCAATTCTAGGGCGTGTCCTCATTTTAAAGATGATGATAAAAATGAGATAAATTGCCGTCAAACGAGGAAAATAACGCAGATAATATCAGGATATTAACCAGCTATTTGACGATGTTTAGCTATTTTTAGCTATTTTTAGCTCATTTAGAGGACACTCGTTTGAATTGAGAACACGCCCTAGTGCTTAGCATCCTTGCTATCAGTCTCTTTAGCACTGTCGGTATTATCACCTACCTGATTGCTCTTTATACCCTCTGAATGATGGATATCTTGGTTTTCACCCATCAGATTACGTCGTAAGTGTTCTACACGAGGGCTGTGTTTAAAAAACTTACGATAGATCGCTTTTATCATTCTATAAATGAGATAAAAAGCACCACCAAGCACCACTAGCCACCACAATTGTATAATGCCAAGTGCAAATGACCTGAGCATACTCCAACCATCTTTGAATGATTTGTTGACTTCGGTGCCAAAACTTGGACGCTCAGCATCTATCAAAACGTCTAGGTTTTGCGTGGTTTCTTTATAACTGACATCTGGCTGCATAAAGCTCAGATTGATGGTGCTGTATTTAACCTTATCGGCGATATCCATTTGCTCAAGCTTTGCCAATTCTTTTTGGCGACGTGCTGCATAAGTAGCGGTGATAGCATCGACATTACTACCCTGATCTTTATCATTTTTGCTATCGAGACGCTCTTGACTGAGCTCATCCGCCATATCGCTATTTAGCTGACTTGCCAGCTGCTCACGATAAATATCTAAAGTAACGTCTTGTGCTGTGAACTCTTGACCATTCAAAAAAGCCACTTGCTGCTGCATTTGTTCTAAAAACTTATTGACGTTGATACGAGGAACTCGAACCGTCATTTCAGCTTGGCGATTATAGGTTGTGATTGTAATATTTTTATCACCTCGAACAAAGGTTCTATCACTACGTGGATAATTGCTAATATTACTGAGCGCCACATAGCCACCCTGCTGCCGTGTCAATGTCTCAATAGCAGCGCTACTCTTGACCACGTCTTTGACAGTAAAGTTTGCACTGGCATTAATCAGCAGCTCTTTACCTTGTATTTGGATATTAGCGGCCTGACTAGCAAGTGTCTGCTCACTACTCTCTGATAAGCTCTCAACCGTCAGCTCATTGGCTTGATTGTCAGCCTCTGATTCTAGCTCTGCAACAGCTGATTGCTCAGACATCATGGTATTTATATCAGCGTCAACGGCTTTTTCATTCGTATAATCGCTTGGTTCCTCTGAGGCACTTTCTGCATATTCCTCAGATTGACTACAGCCACTCATCAGTAATACAGACCCGAGCATTGCCGCTGCTATAGCTAATGACAAACGATTGGGTGGTGATGATGTTTTAAGCTTACTCATCATAGAATCGTGTTGCCTATCAAAACCAACCTGCTTTTTCAAAAGGTGGCTTTCAGATACCATAAGGATTTCTCTCATATTAAATATACTTTTGTTCAATATTTTCTCAATTATAACGACAATAAAACAAAAGTGTATTTTTTATAGAAAAACACATAGATAGTTCTATAGAATATTACTTGTTATTAGATGATAGCTTTCATACGATAGAGTTGATTCAATCTAAAAAAGTACCAAGTAGCCGAGTACAGATGTGTAGTACTTTCACTCGACTTCCTTGTATCCAAATTATATTGAGCCGACTATAGATTGACTAAAGTACTCACTTAACATTTATCAAAATAATTGGGAGCCACCATGCAAGAGATAGAACTGAAGTTTTTGGTGCCAGAATCACGGCTAAAAGGCTTGATGCGGCAAGCTCAAGTCAAATCCTCACAGCTGACGCAACTGGCTGCCCATTATTACGATACGCCTGACCAACAACTAGCAAAAGCAGGCATTGGCTTGCGTATTCGTAAAGAAGGCGAGTCGTGGGTGCAGACAATCAAAGCTGGCGGCGATGGCATTGCCGCGCGCTTAGAGCACAATGTGGTATTAGATAATGAACAAGTACAAGCAATGCTCGATGCCAACTCCCTCATGCCTGATTTGACCATTTATAAAGACACTCCAATCGCTCCTGCATTGTCTAAATTTAAGCTCAAAAAGCTGGCAAAAACACTGACACGGCTATATGTTACTGATGTACAGCGCACCACTCGATTGCTAGTAGAAGACAGTAGCGATCAAATAGACAATCAAATAAACAATAGCATTGAGATAGCCTACGATCATGGAGAGATTATTCATGGTAATGATGATGCTCAGCGAGAAGTCATTCAAGAGATAGAATTCGAGCTCATATCAGGAGATTTAGACTTTCTGTTTATGACAGCCAAAACTTGGTGTCAGCGCTATAAGCTGTGCCTATCTACTGTGACCAAAGCCGAACGTGGTGGGTTGCTCATCAACGGACAAAATCATAGCCTAGCAGTTAGCGCTGATCTTAGTCAGCTAAACATCAATAAAAAAACTAGTATGCCTGCCTTTGTAAGGGCTGCCGCGCACAACTGTCTGCTACAAATACTACCGAACAGCAGTGCTATCGTGGCAGGTAGCACTGACAATGGCCACATTTTGCAGTTACAGATAGGCATTCGCCGCTTATGTGCTGCTCTAAATGCATTTGCTAGCTTCTCTGATGAAATCAACCCTGATTGGCAGCCAATACTAAGTCAAACGGCCACCTTACTTGGCGATTATCAGGAGCTGGATTACCTAGCAAATTATATCGAACCTAAGCTGCAAGAATATGGCGCGCCTATAACTAACTGGGCGACGGATATTGATGCTCTCAAAATCAAGCCTATCGATGCCATCAGCGTCCCTGATTTTCAGCTGACCTTATTAGAACTCATTGCTTTTACCATGAGCGATCCAAGCCTTGAGCCTCAAAACAACAAGCTTGCTACCGATAAAATTGTAAAAGTCTTATCCAAACAATATGAAAAACTGCTCCATACTGATGAAGAGCTTGGTGAGGGAAACAATGTTGAAAGCGAGAGTATGGATTTAGAAGACGTTGATTTAAAAAATATTGATTTAGAAGATGTTGATTTAGAAAGTACGAACTCAAACCTTGATACTGATGACCAAGCAGACTTTGAATTGCATCAGCTAACAGATTTGCGTTACATCACTGAGTTTTGTGCACCTCTATTAAGTAAGAAAGGGTCTAAAAAACGCACCGAACGCCAGCTAAAATTTTTGCTCAAAGCTCAAAAATCATTAGAGAAATATCATGGTTATGCACAATATCAACAGCGTTATCAGTTAAAATCAGCTATAGATAATAATGCATTATATGGTGCAGGTTGGTTTGCAGCCGTACTCAAAAACGACACTAAACGCAGCGATAAATGCTTGGCCAAAGTGAGAGATCGTTCGATATTTTGGTGAAATATTCATCGTAAAATAGCAAAAACGTAAAATAAAAAAGACAGCCCAGTCTACGAGGGCTGTCTTTTTTTGATCATCTTTAATTCAAATAAATTAATATAGATTATTTAATCCACATATTTGTACTACCATCTATTCACATTGCTATTCAGCTGTAATGGTTACAAACGCACCCTCGTTTACCTGCTCAAATAGCTGAATGATATCCGCATTACGCATACGTATACAACCATGCGAAAATGGTGCGCCCATTGGCTCGGTATCTGGTGTGCCGTGTATATAGACATAACGCTCATAAGTATCACAACCACCTTGACTGTTAGCCCCTTTGTTCACGCCTTCTTCCAGACCGCTGAGCCAAAGGATACGGCTCAATATCCAATCGCGCTCAGGATGAGACTTACCGAGTTCCGCATCATATATCTCACCTGTGGGCACGCGACCTATAAACACAGCATTGCTAGGGACACTACCCCCTATTTTTTCGGCAATGATATGTCTGCCGAGCGGTGTACAGCCACTATCTTGCTGACTGCCGATGCCGTTTTTAGCAGTCGATATCGAGTATCGTGCTATTTCTTTATTCTGCTGGTGTACTATTAAATATTGTTGGGCGATGTTAATAAATATCTGTATATCAAGATTATTGCTGTTTTTCATAAATGCTTCCAACTATCAGTCATTCGTAAAAATATCGTTAGGGCAATTAGGACATATGAAACTTCCAACTAGGTCACTCACAGTGACTATATTCGGATTATTCAACACATCCTCGTAAAATGATTGAAAATTTCTATTATCAAGGGATTGTATCAAGGCATTGGGCACCGTAATATAGGGGCACACTTTTTGATGCTAGCAGATTATGACGACTATTTCACCGACACGTGTGTCGATGTATGATTTTCTATATCAAGATACCATACCGATGGTGTCATTATTGGCAGATGCCGCAAAGCTTTCATTACCACAAGCCCGCTTAGCAATGGATGCCAGTTTGCAGGCAATTATTAGTGCCCTTCTCGCTTACCAACAGCGTTACGATGGTCAGGCAGTGAGTAAAAAACTGTTTGGGCGTGGTGCTGTCAAGGAACTCCGTCAATACAACTCTATGAACTTTGCGACCATTAGTGCGACGTTATATCATCGTCACGATGCGGCAGATGCCATATTCTCTGATAATGCTCGGGTCATAAAAGCGAGCGATCGTATCGCCAGTCAAATTGACGCAACGACGCAACAAGTCCAAATTTTACTGACCTCTTTATGTGTGGTTGTGCTCCGTGAGCTGGCTATATTGGCAGAATACAGTCAACTTGATAATAACGAGATTAACAAATGGTTTGCGCTACAACCACAATTTTTGTCATTAGCTCGTTTCGCAGCCAGTGAACCAGAAACGCTATCAGCTGAACTAGCTAACAGCAACGAAGCGCCCGTGATAGCAGCAGAAAATACAGTAGACACGGGAGCTGAAAACCCATCAGAGGTTGGTTTATTAAGCACTGAACAGCTGTCAAGCAACCCGCCGACTTTCGATCCTTACTGGTACGAACTGACGGCATTCAAACCTGAAAACTATGAGCCTGTACAAGACATGCAAATGGCCACAGGTAACTATCTAAAAGCCATTGGCCGCTCACCTGACAACTTGCAACAAGGACGCCATAACGACATGCTGGTGTTTGCAGAAATGCATGATATTGCACTGCCACATCAACGTTGGTTATTACAACTCGCAAAAATATCAGACATCTATCTAAGTCGCAATCGACTGCGCGTAAATTCTGAACCTGCTACCCCGCCCAAGCCACCTTTGGTTAGCTTGGGACTCATCGGTGGCAATAGCGACAACACGCCCGCAACGATCAGTGAAAAACCGATTGAATACGAGGCCACCACGCCGCTTTGGAAAAACCCCGTTATTATCATTATCATTTTGGTCATTAGTATACTGGGTGGATTGGCAACCCTCAAATATCAGATGCAAAAGTCTGACGGTGCTATGTTAGCAACAGAAGAAGTGCTACTGGAACAAAAGACTCTCGAAGAACGCCAGCAGCAGGATGTCGCAATCGTGATGGTAGACGATGAAGATGTTGCAGAAACAGCTGAAGCTGAGTAGACGCAAACAACCATTTAAACGTAGCTGTTGTCATAAGTATTTAATCACAAACTATCAGCAATAAAAAAGAGGCCCTATATCTAAGGCCTCTTTTTTGTGCGATTTAATTTTCTAATTGATTACGAGTAGTCTAACAATCTTACTTCGATAAATCGCGACCACGGCTTGCTTCGATAGCTAGACGTAGACCATTAAGACGGATAAAGCCTTCTGCATCTTTTTGATCATAAGCGCCTGCATCATCTTCAAAAGTTGCGATCTTTTCGTCAAATAACGAATCATCAGACTTACGTCCAACAACGCTCACTGCACCTTTATATAGCTTCACGCGAACCGTACCGTTGACGTATTCTTGTGATTTGTCAATCAACGCTTGCAACATCATTCGCTCAGGACTGAACCAGTAGCCGTTGTAGATAGTTTTAGCATAGCGTGGCATTAGCTCATCTTTTAGATGTGCGGCTTCACGGTCTAAGGTCAATGACTCAATACCGCGATGCGCTTTTAACATAATTGTACCCGCTGGCGTCTCATAGCAACCACGTGACTTCATGCCAACATAACGGTTTTCTACGATATCTAGACGTCCGATACCATGCTTACCGCCAATCTCATTAAGCTTGATCATGATTTCGAAAGGCTTAAGTGCTTCGCCATCGATAGCAACGATGTCACCTTTTTGATACTCTAGCTCTAGATATTGTGCTTCGTCAGGTGCTTCTTCTGGGCTGACTGACCAGCGCCACATATCATCTTCTGCTTCAGCATATGGATCTTCTAGGATTCCGCCTTCATAAGAGATATGTAGTAGGTTAGCATCCATTGAGTATGGAGATTTTTTCTTATTACCTGCATAATCAATCGCAATGTTGTGCTCTTTCGCATATTCCATCAAGCTTTCACGGCTAGACAAATCCCACTCACGCCAAGGGGCAATGGTCACTACGTCTGGTGACAAGGCGACAGCACCCAGCTCAAAACGTACTTGGTCATTACCTTTACCAGTAGCACCATGGCTAATGGCATCAGCATTATGCTCTTTAGCAATCTCAACCAAACGCTTGGCGATTAGCGGGCGTGCGATAGAAGTACCGAGCAAATACTCGCCTTCATAGATAGCATTGGCACGGAACATTGGGAACACATAGTCACGGGCAAACTCTTCGCGCAAGTCTTCGATATGGATATGTTTGATACCCATGGCTTCTGCTTTAGCGCGTGCTGGCTCAACTTCTTCGCCTTGACCAATATCTGCGGTAAAGGTAATAACCTCTGCATCATAAGTCTCTTGCAGCCATTTAGCGATGATTGAGGTATCAAGACCACCTGAATATGCCAATACGATTTTATTAATATTTTTCGGATCAAGTTGAGCCATGAATAACTCCTATTATGAGAATTTGATTTTGGTAAAAGCACTAAGATTCAATCGAAAGGTAAACTACTTACTCAGTGTACATCATATTTACTATAGGCAAAAGTGCCACGGCCATAAGGAATGCGCTTTTGGTTGAATGGTGGGCCAATGGATATAAGCTATCTCTATGAGATTATTATCTAATCATGATAAACCAGACCATTTTATATATTTAAAAATCATTATTCGCCATAAAATGGTAGCAGAACAATCAAAACCTTCTAAAGTACAACCAATGAATTATGTACAGAGCGTTAGTCGCATATTTAGTCAAGTGGGCAAATCTGTTATGATAGCCACATAACACCACTCCGTTTTATTCCCATATATGACGACACAGAGCGCTACGACATTATGACTGATTCGATTAGAGAGTTGACCATCCTTCAACCAGACGACTGGCATATCCACTTACGTGATAGCACAGCATTGAGTACGACAGCACCGCATGCGGCAAATAGCTTTAATCGTGTTATTTGCATGCCAAACCTAGTACCTCCCGTCAAGAATGTCGACGATGCACATGCTTACCGCGCGCGTATCATGTCGCATCTGGAAGCTAGTAGCTTGAGCACAGAACGCAAAACGGCGTTCGACCCCCGTATGACTTTATACCTGACTGATAAAACGACTGCACAAGACATCGAGATGGCAGCAAAATCAGGTATCGTACAGGCCGTTAAGCTATATCCTGCTGGAGCAACCACCAACTCTGCTGACGGCGTCACCAATATCAATGCTTGTGTCGATGTCTTTGAAGCACTAGAGAAGTACGACTTGCCATTATTAATACATGGTGAAGTCACTCAAGACCATATTGATATTTTCGATCGTGAAAAGCGCTTTTTAGATGAAGTGTTGGCACAGATTATCGTAAAGTTCCCTACGTTGAAAATTGTAGTCGAGCATATCACTACCAGTGATGCTGCGGACTTTGTATTGGCTCAAGGCAACCATGTTGCCGCCACTATCACCCCGCAGCACTTGATGTTTAACCGCAATCATCTATTGGTCGGTGGTATCAAGCCGCACTTTTATTGCTTACCTATCCTAAAGCGTGAAAGCCATCAAAAAGTATTATTAGATGTGGCGACCAGTGGCAATCCAAAGTTTTTCTTAGGTACTGACTCTGCTCCACATGCGACAGATAAAAAAGAAGCCGCTTGTGGCTGTGCCGGCTGTTATAGCGCTGCGACTGCATTGCCACTGTATGCCACTGCTTTTGATAGCGTTGGTAAAATAGACAAGCTAGAAGGTTTTGCCAGTCGTTTTGGTGCCCAGTTCTACGGCATGCCATTAAATGAGAGTACGATTACGCTTGTCAATACGCCTATGCAAGTGCCTATCGCTTATCCTTACTTCGATGGTAGCTCTCTCACCCCGCTTATGGCAGGTGAAACCCTACCATGGTCTCTTAGAGACTAGAGCACGCTAAGGTATGTCATCATTTAAATCGTAAAGCTTAAGAGTACTAAGTGAACTAAATGCTAAGTGAACCAATTGATGACATGCCTGATATAAAGCCCTCTATATTTTATTCTATAATATCTGTCATATCCCTATCTTAAGCGGTGTGACAGATATCATCACATACTTATTTTTAATTCAATATAACAGTACGACTGATAAAAGCGATTTTACCTGATATGACCACTCAAAACGATGCCACCTTGCCTGACAATACCGTGACAGATGAACAAGCACCAATACGCTTAAAAGATCGCTTTCGTAAGTTTTTACCTGTGGTCGTCGATGTTGAGACAGCTGGTTTTAATGCACAAACTGATGCTTTATTAGAAATTGCCTGTATTCCTGTGCTACTTAATGAGCAAGGTGTGTTTTATCCTGGAGAGGCTTTCAATGCTCATATCGAACCTTTTGAAGGGGCAAATCTAGAGCCAAGTGCCCTCGCCTTTACAGGGATTGATCCTAAAAACCCACTGCGTAAAGCCATTGCTGAAGACGAAAAAACTGCCCTACGCCGGATTTTTAAGGGTCTAAAAGAAGTACGCCGTGAGGAAGACTGCCGTCAATGTGTATTAATCGGACACAATGCCCATTTTGATTTGGCATTTTTGAATGCCGCTGTGCTACGTACCAATAATAAGAGCCACAATCCGTTCCATAACTTCTCAGTCTTTGATACCGTCACGCTATCAGCACTCGCATTTGGTCAGACGGTACTGGCGCGGGCTTGTAAGGCAGCAGGGCTAGATTTTGATGGTAAAGACGCTCACTCAGCGCTATATGATACGCAAAAGACTGCTGAGCTGTTTTGTCATATTCTTAACCATTACCCCATGCTGGCTAATGCAATGCATAATGAAGCAAATACAGATGAGTTACCTGACAGCGATAATAAATAAGCCACATATCCTATATTGCCCATGTCTCCTAATAGTGCTACTTTTAATACTTGATGACTTTGGCATCTTGATTTTACAATCAATAGGGATATGATTGATATCATGATCAACAAGCCTCTCGTTTAATTATTGAATATGATATGGCCATCATTCAAAAGTAACAAACGAGTCGACGACCTGTAAGTACGCACTCTGAAACGGTGTTGTCGTATCCTGTAGATGGTTTAAGTTGCCCACACTGCCTCATAGCATGACATTGCTCATACTATCAGGCTTGATAGGAGGGACTTTATCATGGATCCACAACTCAAATTATGGGGAACAATCATAGGCTATATGCTGCTAGCTTTGACGATTAGCGCTTGTACTTCTTTGTGGATTCGCTATCATTTAAAGCGTAAAGACTTACATCCTCGCCGTGCAATTAAAAAAAGATACTTAATTTTAAAAAGACGAAGAAAAAGGCTTGACAGCAAGCGCAGACACCATTAGAATACGCACCACTTCGGCATAAATGGTGAAAGCAGCTGAGGTGTTGTGTTACTAGTCCCCATCGTCTAGAGGCCTAGGACACCGCCCTTTCACGGCGGTAACGGGGGTTCGAATCCCCCTGGGGACGCCACTATTTGGCGTCACTCGTTAGCAAGCTTGCTGCAAAGCATCTATTAAGACTAACAAGCGTACCATCGAAAAGCCCAATCACATCGTGATTGGGCTTTTTTTATGCGTGCATTTAACTGTCTCAAAAAGACAATACCTAAGATCTTCAAATGTATATCACTATTAATTTAATGCAGCTAGTAATGTGTACTATGAATACGCAACTTGATTTGCTGCTGCATCTATATTAAAAGTTTTATCGAAAATTTACTGACAAAAAAGCCAACATTGAATGTTGGCTTTTTTAGATCGAATACGATTTCTTTATAAAATTTACCAGATTTTATCTGATAACATCAACCATAATAGTGTCATGATAACCATCACACCAAGTACGGTTTGAATCAAAAAGAATGCTTGATGCTGACCGACCACCTTACTTAAGGTCACCCCTAATGTACTGTACTTAATAGGTGGTGTATCTATATTACCTGTTCTTGCCTGCTCTTCATAATACCCTTGTAGGATATCTACAAACCTTGGCCATTCACTAGAATCCCAATCGTAAGGCTTAAACGGCATAAAGTTTTTCAGCTCAGGCTCTTTTGTCATCCAACGTTCAAGTGTGACAGAACGTAGAGACCAATTCGTAAAACGGCGTTGGGAGATTTGTGAAAAATCTAGAATTTTTAGTTCTTTATGACGGTCATCTACTAGCAATCGATTTTTTAAATTAGTGAGCGCTTGTTCTGACCCTTCTACACACTGTAAGAAGTAACCATTGCCATAGCAAAGAATACCCGTGACGTTATCGGCTTGGTTTTTCTCAATCGAAATCTCTGAAATGTCGTTAAGCGTACTAGAGCCTGACAGACCAGTCGACGTGATTTGGCTGATATATACAAGCTGGCAGAGATCTATTGTGACTGGATTTGTCGAATCATTAATTTTTGACAATTCGATTCTCCCTATTTTTAGATAAATGGAGCTAAAACAACCATACTAACTTTAGAAAAAACATAGAGACAAGACTTTTAGAAGCATCAAATTGGTCTGGTATATTATTGATTTTATAAATGTTTATATTAATTGTATTAAGTTGGTTACATCATAGGCTAGTTTGGTCATCAAAGCAATCTATGTTTGACAATACTGTTTGTTCTTCATAATTGAGAAGAATTCAAATGAATGAAGTAGCCTATGTTTTTATTTTAAAATAGGTGCTGGCTGAAATATGTGAGATATAGGCACACCTACATCTCCATTAAATAGACGTATTTGATACGAGATAGGTCACAGTAAGTGAATAAAAAAGAGCTATTGGAGATACTTTAGGATAATTACGATTGTGCAGTCAGAATAGCTGCAAGTAAGATAGCATCGTCTGGATAAGTGAGCTTTATGTTTTGGCGACTGCCAGTCACTAGACGAATAGGGAAATCTAAGTATTCAAAGGCACTGGCTTCATCCGTGATAGAAAGGTTATGGGTAAGAACATAAGCCAATAACCTCTTCAACTCACCTAATCGAAATACTTGTGGGGTTTGCGCTTGCCACATATTACTGCGGTCGATAGTGCGTTTAGCATAAGAATGTGCGTGGTTATGGTTACTACTAACAGTCTCATTCGTAAGCTCAGATTGAGCAGTAGAATAGACATTTGACTCTTTTAGTGTATCAGCCACAGGTGTTGCTAGGATAGCGCCATAAGGCTCTGTCATTGCCGCTTCAATCACTTGATCAATATCATTACTAGGTACAGCAGGACGCGCAGCATCATGAATCAACACTAAGTCTGAATCGTCAGCGCCTGAATGACTGATTGCCCCTACACCTGCCTGTACTGACTGCCAACGCTCAGCGCCGCCAATGGCATAATCTATAGGAAGTGCGAAATCGAGTGTTTGAGCAGTGGTGTCATCTGCTGCAATGACCAACAAGCACTTATCAACATAATCACTACAGGCGAGCCTTGCCACACTATGCTGTAGCAGTGTCTGTCCTTGCAACAGAGTATATTGCTTGGCAACAGACGCACCAAAACGGCTACCGCGGCCAGCAGCGACGATCATGGCATGTATATGAGGTGTGGTATTCATAGGATAGTACTCATCAAGCAGATCTAGTAATTGAGATCCATGACAATATGGCTAAAGGAAAATAAGTGCTAAGAGAGGTAAAGAGATTGAGGTGAACCGAATATCTATTCTAGATACTAATAGATAGTATTTTTTCGAAAATTAAAAATGATTACTGACTGCTGTGTGTAGTAGGTGCCGTAGATACTTGCACGAATGTCTCGTTTGGTTTAATCAGACCCAAATCTAAACGAGCATGCTCTTCTACTGCTTCAAGACCATTTTTTAAATCATATACGTCGGTACGTAATAAATTATTTGCTGCTACTTGGCTCTCATTCAAGCGCTGTTGCTCTTCTGTCTGAGTCATCAGTTCGTTGTGCTCGAAACGACCATTTTCGCCTAGCCAATACTGATATTGCAGCCCTAACAGGACAGCAACGGCTAACGCGAGTAACATAAATTGGCTAAAATATTTCATAAGGGGATAACGCCAAACGACATAAATATAGTAAGAATCAGCTAAAGCAACTAGGCAATATATAAACACAATAATGATTACATACTGCCCAGCTTTAGCATTAAGTCCTGATTAACTTGGACTTATTAACCACGTAGACCAATAAACTCTTCACGGCCACGATAGCTTGCACGTACTTGCTGCTCGATACGAAGTAGTTGATTGTATTTTGCAACGCGATCTGAGCGGCATAGCGAGCCAGTTTTAATCTGACCAGCAGCAGTACCAACTGCTAGGTCTGCAATAGTACTGTCTTCCGTCTCACCTGAACGATGCGAGATAATTGTCGCATAACCATTTTTCTTTGCCAGATAAATCGCATCTAACGTTTCTGATAGCGTACCAATCTGGTTAAACTTGATCAAAATCGCGTTAGCAATTTTCTTATCGATACCTTCTTGCAAGATAGCAGGATTGGTTACGAATAAATCATCACCGACCAATTGGACTTTATCACCAATTTGCTCAGTCAAATACTTCCAACCATCCCAATCTGACTCATCAAGACCGTCTTCGATAGAGATAATAGGATACTGACGTGCCAAACCAACTAGATAGTCTGAGAAACCTTGGCTATCAAAAGATTTATTACCTTCGCCTGCCAAGATATACTGACCATTTTTATAGAATTCGCTCGCTGCACAATCTAACGCAAGATGAATGTCTTCACCAGCTTTATAGCCGACTTGTTCAATCGCTTGCATAATGACAGTGATGGCTTCTTCGTTGCTACGTAGGTTTGGTGCAAAACCACCTTCGTCGCCGACCGCTGTATTCAAGCCTTGTGATTTTAGAACAGACTTTAAGCTGTGGAAAATCTCTGTACCCGCACGCAATGCTTCTGAGAAGCTCGTAAATCCAACTGGCTCAATCATGAATTCTTGGATATCAACAGTATTATCAGCATGCTCGCCACCGTTTAAGATATTCATCATTGGCACAGGCATCGTGAGCGATGTCTGATTGCGCAAGTTGGCAATATACTGGTGTAATGGCAAGTTCTTTGATTTGGCAGCCGCTTTAGCAGTAGCAAGTGACACTGCTAGCATGGCGTTGGCACCAAGGCTGTCTTTGTTTTCTGTACCGTCTAGTGCAATCATTGCATCATCAATGCCCTGCTGCTCTGTGACGTCTTTGTCCATCAAAGCGCTACGGATTTGGCTATTCACATTGGCAACGGCTTTTTTCACGCCTTTACCCATATAGCGACTTTGGTCGCCATCACGCAGCTCAAGCGCTTCACGTGAGCCAGTTGATGCGCCACTTGGGGCAGCAGCACGACCAATCGTGCCATCAGCCAAGATAACATCGGCTTCAATCGTTGGGTTACCGCGCGAGTCTAATATCTCACGAGCGCGAATGTCTTTAATTGCGGTGACGTTGTTGGTTTCTTCAGCGTACATAATGTCTGTTAATTCCTTTGGTCATGCCAAGTCTATGGGGTAAATAACGGCAGCTAGAATACAAAAAAGATAAAGCAAATTATCGTATAGCACGTGCGCCTAAAACAGCTTTGCCTATTTGTAAAATCGGTCAATTCTAAGTACGATTAAAGGTTTATTTGGCGTATCGATAGCTGGCTATAGTGCTTGGCATCATAGCATAAATTTTGCCAAACTTCCCTTATCTTACACCAACTTGCGCCCATAAAATGAAATATGAGCAGCAATGTCAGCCGTTATCGAATCGTTTTATCGGTGACGATGTAAAAAGCGAATGAATGCCTATGCTTTAGACAGCTGCTCTGCTTTAATATTGGTGTTTGAGACTGTATTATCTAGCTCAATTTCTGTCTTAAATCGTGTCAATCGCAGTGCATTCATTAATACTGAGATGGAACTAAGCGCCATGGCAGCAGCTGCAATCATAGGATTTAAAAACCCAAAAGCAGCGAGTGGAATGCCAATGCAATTGTAAATAAAAGCAAAAAACAAATTTTGCTTAATATTACGCAGTGTTGCTTGAGCGATTTTTTGTGCCGCATCGATATGCATCAATGACTCACCCATCAATCGTGCAGAGGCACTGTGCTGGGCCACGTCAGTGCCTTCAAACATGGCAAAACTGGCATCGGCAGTTGCCATCGCTGGTGCATCATTAACACCATCACCTGCCATGGCAACTTTATGACCCGCTGTTTGTAATTTAGCAATCTGGCTCGCCTTATCTCTCGGACTCATTTTGCCATAAGCCGCTTTAATACCAAGCTTTCCTGCGACATAATCGACGACAGACTGCTTGTCACCACTCATCAAAATCACGTTGATGCCTGCATCCTGTAGTGCAGTAATCGCTTGTGGAGTGTCCGCTTTTAGGTCATCCGCTAGTGCAAAAGCGCCTAATGGTTCGTTATTAATACTAACTGCAACCGTACTGGCCACTTGCCATGCTTTTGGCATCAACTTTGGCAGCGTCAAGTTAGCAAACTCTGCCGTACCAACTTTAATAAGCCCAAGGCCATCAATGTTTGCTTGTATACCTGCGCCTTTTATCACGCTGATATCGGTCACATTAAATAAAGGCAGTTGACGGTCTTTGGCCGTGTTGACTAGAGCAGTTGCTAATGGATGACTGGCATGCGCCTCAACACTGGCGGCAATCTGCAATACGTCATCAACAGCAAGCGATTTGTCCACCATGACATGGTCAACGATAGTCGGTTTGCCAATGGTCAGTGTACCGGTCTTATCCAAGACAACGGTATCGATGTCGCCTGCTGCTTCAAGGCTTTGTGCATCCTTGAACCAAACGCCATGACGAGCAGCAACGCCCATACCTGCCATAATTGCAGCAGGTGTGGCCAAGCCAAGCGCACAAGGGCAGGCAATAACCAGTACCGATACGGCGTGCATTAGCGCCGTATCCACCATACCTGTCAGCCACCATGTGACCCCAAAGGTAACCAATGCAATCGTAACCACGATGGGAACAAAAATAGCCGTAACTCTATCAGCCAGACGCGCTAAATTGGCTTTTGAGCCTTGCGCATCGCTGAGTGCTTGTACCATATCACCTAGCTTGGTATCGCTACCTTTAGCACTGACGCGATATAGCAAACTGCCATTCTCGACTAGAGCACCTGCCAATAGCCCATCGCCCTCTTCTTTTTTGAGCGGTACGGACTCGCCCGTTAAATGACTCTCAATACACCAGCCACTACCACCTATAACCATGCCATCGGTGGCTACTCGGCTACCTTGCTTAGCGCGCAAAATATCACCAACCTGCACGTCTTGGAGTGCAACATTATGAAAATCACCATTTGACTGTTGCTGCTCAGCTTGGTCAGGCGTCAGTGATAATAATAAATCAATACTATTTAAGCTGTGCTTTTTGGTACGTTCCTCTAAGTATTTACCCGTACGAACAAAAGCAATAACCATCACTCCTGCTTCAAAATATACGGCAGGGCTATTACCTGCACCATGACCACCCATGTGAGCATCTTGCAGCAAGCTATTTAAAGTGCCATCGCCATGTGTCAGCCACAGATAAGTCGAGTATGCCCAAATGGTGACCGTACCGATAACGACCAATACGTCCATATTGGCAAGACCACCTCTAATCGATGCCCATGCACTCTTATAAAACGGTAACGCCAAGCCAAACTGTACCACTGTCGCTAAAATAAACTGAACCCAGACCGGCGGCATCCACGCCATACCAGAACCCGTCAGCATACCTGCCATACCCACCAAAAACGGCACCAAACAAATCCACAATCCAATTAAACGCCATGGATATTGAGTGGCGGTATCTTCGTCAGTTTGAGCAAATAAGCTATCGGCTGCCTGCACATTGGCTACAAAACCTGTTTTATTCACCCACTCTGTGACCTGCTCAGGCGTCGTCTGAGACGGATCATAATCGACATTGGCAGTCTCGCCAGCAAAGTTCACACTCACATCGTATACCGATGGCTTTTTGTTAAGTACCTTTTCGATTCGTGAGGCACAAGCCTGACATGTCATACCATCAATCGCCAGTTGTAGATGCGCACGCTGCGGCGTAAGTGACGTATTTGACTGAACATCAGTTTCAACATCGTAGGATTTGTCATTAGTGGTGCGGGTAATATCATTCATAAAGAAACTCGGTAAGGCATTTATTCGTTATAGCGTTTGTAAAATCGGATGAACCATAAAAATATCAGTGGATGGATGAATCTAAATTAAAAAACACTCAGGATTACTATCCATTCAAATCAATCCATTTATTTATAGCCATCTGGGAAGCAACCTAATATCACTACTCTTCAACCATTAAAAAACCAGCCATGACAGCTGGTTTTTTCAAATGAAAGACGGTACTTATGAGTTAGCGACAGTCGCATCAAAGCCTGCGTCATCGATCGCTGAAACAATGGCTTCTATATTTGTTTTACTATCATCAAAAGTAACGGTTGCTTGATTGTCTATCAGCTCGATACTGATAGCATCTAGGCCATCAATATCAGCGGTTGCGTTATATATACTGGCTACGCAGCCACCGCAAGTCATGCCGTCGATTTTGATAACACGAGTTTGGTCTGTCATATGAGACTCCTTATTTTTATGTTTTAAATGAATGATACGCAGATACTATCTGAGGATCATTCGAGCTGAGGATCATTCGAGGAATAATACCCGATATCAAAACTAATCATTATGATGTGAGTTTTGTGGTGCATCGATAGGAAACGGCTGAGTAACATAATCAACCATACTGATTGCCGCCGTCAGAGCATGGATACTCGTATCGGTATCTTCATAACGCACACTAGCAACATGGCGAGTGGTATCTAAATCGATAGCTGTTACGCCAGTGATGTTCCTCAATGCCGTCATCACACTATCGAGTCCTGCCGCGTCATCGATATTTTCGATACTTACTTGTGCGGTTTGAATCGCCATTACATTATCCTCCTATCTTTGACCTATTAGCTAGTACTACTAATGAGTGTCTAACGTTTCAAAACCTTTGACCAAATCATCAATCTGCTTAAGCTGACGTAAAAACGGCTCTAACTGGCTCATACGTAGCGCACAAGGGCCATCACATTTGGCTGTTTCTGGACTTGGATGCGCTTCTAAAAACAACCCTGCCAACCCTGCTGCCATACCTGAACGTGCAAGCGTCGTGATTTGCTCGCGGCGACCACCTGCACTATCACTACGTCCACCTGGCTGTTGTAAACTATGTGTCACATCAAAAAACACAGGAATATCCATCTGCTTCATCGTATCAAAACCAAGCATATCGACGACCAAATTGTTATAACCAAAAGCACTGCCGCGCTCACACAATATCAGTTTGTCATTGCCACCTTCCAAGCATTTATTGACGATATGGCGCATCTCATGGGGTGCTAAAAACTGGGCTTTTTTAATATTGATAATGGCATCTGTCTTCGCCATCGCATGAACCAAATCAGTCTGACGTGACAAAAATGCAGGCAGCTGAATGATATCAGCCACTTCAGCGACAGGTGCTGCTTGATGAGGCTCATGAACGTCAGTAATGATGGGTACTTGAAACTTCTCTTTGATTTGGCCAAGCCAGTCAATGCCTTTCGCCAACCCTGGGCCTCGATAAGAGTGCAAGCTTGAACGGTTGGCCTTATCAAAGCTGGCCTTGAAGACATAATCGATGCCCAAACGTTGGCATATATCAATATACTGTTCAACAATCTCAAATGCTAACTCTTTAGATTCCAAGACATTCATACCGCCGAACAATACAAACGGCTGATCGTTACCAATATTAATAGTATTATTGTTAGGCGTATTAAGCTGAATATGTGATTGTGCTTTTAGTAAATTATCCATTAAACAACTATCCTCTTTATTGTTATCAGTGGTTCTATCGCATATTGTAACCGATAGCCCAATTAATAAAAGTATCCAAGCGTAATCATACCATTCCTAAAAATCAGAATAGTCAGGGAAATGAGTTCAACTACCACATTTTTTAGACTAATCACTTTTAACGTGGTTAATGATATTTTTTGGGTTTGGTATTATCCGTAACTAATGTGTAATGGACAATTATATTGCGATAACCATGTTCTCTAATTCTAAAATATAGGCTCAAAAAAAAGACCGATTCGAAAATCAGTCTTTTTTATACATATAAATATGTCAGGCGTTGATAACGACTTGGTTTGAACTATCTGGCTTCGTTATAGTTTTTCGCCGCTTTTACAAAGCTGTTGAACAGTGGATGACCACCGCGTGGCGAGCTAGTAAATTCAGGATGGAACTGTACAGCAACGAACCATGGATGCTCAGAAATCTCAACTGACTCAACCAAATGCTGCTTGGCTGAATAACCAGATATGGTCATACCTGCTTGCTCTAGTGGCTCAATATAGCGGTTGTTCATCTCATAACGATGACGATGACGTTCCGTAATATTGCTCGCGCCATAGATTTGGCTTAATTTGCTGCCAGCAACTAATTCGGCTTGCTGTGCACCTAGACGCATAGTGCCACCAAGATCTGAATCATCACTACGAATCTGTAGCTCACCGCGCTCATCTAGCCACTCAGTGATGAGACCGATGATCGGCTCAGCGGTCTTGCGATCAAACTCAGAAGAGTTAGCGTTAATATTAAGCACATTGCGAGCATATTCAATCACTGCCAACTGCATACCAAGGCAAATACCTAGATAAGGTACGCTGTTTTCACGTGCATAAGTAATGGCTTTCATTTTGCCATTAGTACCACGCTCTCCGAAACCGCCTGGTACTAAGATAGCATCAGCGTTATTTAGCTGCGCGAATAAACTATCATCACTCTCCAAACGCTCGGCATCGATATAATCAATCTTTACGTCTGCTTTATGTGTGATACCAGCATGGAGCAATGCTTCATTGATAGACTTATACGCATCAGGCAGTTCGACATACTTGCCAACCATCGCTACGGTCACAGTCGTCTCAGGATTAAGCTGCGCTTCAACAACTTTATCCCAATCGCTCAAATCTGCTTCAGGTACATCAATACCGAAACGCTCACAAATCAAGTCATCAAGGTCTTGCTCATGCAAAGTGCGCGGTATTTGATAAATACTTTGGGCGTCTTCACACATAATGACCGCACGCTCTTCCACATTAGTGAATAGCGCAATCTTACGGCGATTGTCTTGTGAGATATGATGTTCAGAACGGCAAATCAATATGTCAGGCTGCAAACCAATAGAACGCAGCTCTTTTACAGAATGTTGGGTAGGCTTGGTTTTGGTCTCACCAGCACTAGCAATATACGGCACTAGCGTTAGATGCATCAGCATGGCTCTATTACGGCCAAGCTCTACTTGCATTTGGCGTACGGCTTCCATGAAAGGCAGTGACTCAATGTCACCGACTGTACCACCAATCTCGATGATAGCGATGTCATAACCCTCACCACTGGCCAAGATTTTACTCTTGATTTCATCAGTGATGTGCGGGATAACCTGTACTGTACCGCCGAGATACTCACCGCGACGCTCTTTGTTTAAAACGTTTTGGTAGATACGACCACTGGTGAAGTTATTGCTTTTACTCATCTTTGAATGACGTAAAAAGCGCTCGTAGTAGCCCAAATCTAAATCTGTCTCTGCGCCGTCTTCGGTAACGAAAACTTCGCCATGTTGGAATGGGCTCATCGTACCTGGATCGACATTGATGTACGGATCCATCTTGGTCATCGTGACTGTCACGCCACGTGCTTCTAAGATAGCGGCAAGAGATGCTGCGGTGATACCTTTTCCTAGTGAGGACACTACCCCACCGGTCACAAATATAAACTTGGTCATAGTACTCTTTCGGTAATTGGTAAAGAAGGATTTTACTAAAAATACGCCATAAAATATAGGGCAAAAATGCAAACTGTCAGAAACTCTTCTGTTTTTGTGTTGGTAATCAACATTTTTCTGCAATTTAAATGCTAACCAACAAAAAACCCACCCCGAAGGATGAGTTTTTATAATCAGATTCTAATGCTTATATTAGAATTTGTATTCTAGACCACCACCAAGTGCGAATACATCAAGATCAGCACCAGTAGCACTATCTTCAGCAGAGTTGTTACCAACATAAGCGTGAGCAATGATGTTGTCTTTATACATATATTTGCCACCTAGAACGACTTGGTCTGAATCACGGTCTTCAACACCAGCTAAGTTTCTAGTACCGTTATATTGAAGGTAAACAGCAGCTGGACGAGCAAAGTTAGCTAGACCCATCTCAGCACTGACGACCAAACCTTTTTCGTCTTTAGTACCTTCGTCAAAATCAGCTACTTGATACATGGCACCTAAAGTAACTGGCGCTGCCATGTATTTGCCTAGATCGACCGTTGCACTACCACGTAAAAGCTCGCCTGCTTGGCTCATGTCTTTATCATAAGCAA
>NZ_JADYWY010000015.1:0-28109 GCF_015864635.1 Psychrobacter sp. SZ93C1
TTGGGATAAAGTGCTGTGTGCTATTATTTATAACTACTATCACATTTCGGAGTAAGTCATGGGCGTTTCCATCTACTATACAGCTGAGCGTACGACACTTTTAACGGAGCAAGAGCAAGAAGAGGTTGCATCAATCATTGATAAATATAATGACAATTTTGAGCACACAGAAGATGCTGAGTCTTTTGATCTTTACGCCTATGATGATAGTGAGTCAGAGGTAATATTAGCAGGTGCCACGAAAATATCTTCTAGCATGGATGTTGAGGATCTTATATATACGCTTGGTCATTGGCTAGAATGTTTGACTGATATCCGTCTTGCGGTGATTGATGCAGATTGGCATGTGCACTTAGACGATACTGATGCAGTTTGGGTAGATGATAAATGGCAGATGGAAGAATAACTTATTAGTATCAGGTAGAGTGTGCCGTTCATTGTTAAGATGATCAGCTCTGATAAGTCTCTACTAACCTTAAGGTGAGGTTTACTTTGCTCAAGCTTTATTATTACCCAAACAATGCTAGCTTAGCACCACATTTTCTACTTCATCATGTAAAAGTAGATTACGAGTTAGTACTTGTCGAACGAGAGAGTGAAGGTCATAAATCTGCCGACTATCTGAAACTGAACCCTGCTGGACGTATTCCAACACTCGTTATTGATGACCAGCCAATTTTTGAAAGTCCTGCTATTTGCATTCATATTTGTGAATCATATTCAGAGTATGAGTTAATACCGGAAATTGGTGGCCCTAAACGACCATTGTTTTTTCAGTGGCTCACATTCTTAAACAATACATTACAAGCGGAATTGATGGTTCGTTATTATCCACATCGTCATACCAATGACGAAAGCAATATACCCAATATTATATCTGCTCAAGATGAGCGTATTGCAGATGCCTTGTCTATAATTAACGATCAGCTAGATGGTAATGAGTTTTTGCTCGGTGAAAAACTATCGGCATGTGACTATTTCTTATTTATGTTGGCAGAGTGGTCATTGCTATTAGAGAAGTCACCGATGGATTATACAAACTTGGCAATGTATCTAAATCGATTAAGTGAAAACCCTAGTGTAAAGGCGGTATGTGAATTTGAAGATATAGACCTGAGGCCATTCAAAATATAGTCATGATAGGTTGGTTGAATGAGGCTTTATTCTTCAGGAGTTAGATACGAATATAGACTCTTTAGCTTTATATCTGACTTTTTAGGTCTTCTTGCTGCTATTTATCAGTTGAGACAAAATTTTTACAGAAGAGAATGATATTTGAAGATTCAATAAAGAAAGAATATTTCGATATCACCTTTAACCTTGATTCAGTTAGGTTATAAGTTGATAGGCCGTAAACTAAACATTTACTGTTAAACAATAAAAACAACAGACTCATATCTAGCCCCCTTTGCTGACGACAATAGCACGATGACCCCACCTGATCCCTTCCCGAACTCAGAAGTGAAACATCGTTGCGCCAATGGTAGTGTGGATTCGTCCATGTGAGAGTAGGTCATCGTCAGCTCTCTATTCCTAGAAAACCCCCTTAACTTAATTGTTAAGGGGGTTTTGTTTCGTGCGTGGTTTTTAAGCTGTTGGTGGTACGGTCAATATAACTCTGACCCTACTTTACTACCAACAAGTGTGTAATGGTGTATGATGTTATCTTATTTTCCGTATTAAAATTTTTTTAAAAGGAATCAGGTATATGTCTAACGTAGTATTCTTTAGTTTTAAAGAAGAAGATCGTGGTGTAGTACTAACTATCAAAGGTCGTGCTGTAAATCCTCGTTATACATCTTTGGACTTTCGAGTCCGTGATCTGTTGAAAAGGTGGAAAACTGAAGATGAAGCTGTAATAAAACAAGCAATATCTAAGAGTTTAACTGGTACATCAAGAACTATAGTATTTGTCGGAGATGATACTTGGAAGAGTTACTGGGTACCTCATGAAGTTGAAATGTCTCTTCAGCGAGGAAAGCAAGTTTATGCAATTCGTCTTAATGGAGTTCAGGGTGCGATTCCTAAGTGTCTAACTGAAAATGGAATTATAGTATATGCTTGGAGTGAAGCTAATTTGCAAGCGTTGGCATCAGTTTAAAGAGTCTAGACTATGGAACAAAAAGATTACCCTGGTCTCTATAGAGCAGCAGATAACGCATCAATCTCAGCACAGAATGCCTACTTACGATCCGTGCAATTTCATATTTTTACATTAATTTTAGGTGCTATTCTTGCAATAAATCCATTACCCAACACTACATATTCATTGATTAATGCATTTGTATTTTTAGTTGCTTTAGGTGTATCAATTTTTATAGCCTCTAAAAGATATGAACGTGGTTGGTATAGTGCAAGAGCAGTGGCAGAATCGGTAAAAACTGCAACTTGGCGCTACATGATGCGTGCAGAACCGTTTTTAGATGCTCATTCAGTTTATGAAGTCAATGCAGTTTTTAGAAATATGCTTCGGGGTATACTTACCTCGAATAACCAAATTGGTGATTTGTTAAATGGTGATGATTGTGCTTACGAGCAAATAACACCAGAGATGAAAAGTACAAGAGCCTATGATATTGACCATCGAAAGAATTTTTATCTTTTAACTCGTATTGATGAGCAAAGAAAATGGTATGCAAAAAAATCTAAGCATAACAAGAAGAGAAGTTTACAGTTTTTCATTCTTCTAGTTTTGCTACAATCAATAGCTATTGCTTTTGTACTTTTGCGAATTTCATTTCCCGAATGGAAGATTTGGCCAACTGAGGTTTTTGTAGTAGCTGCGGGTACTGTAACAACTTGGATTCAACTTAAAAGATTTCAGGAAATTGCAACGGCTTATGCTCTTACTGCACACGAAATAGGAATTATCAGGACAAAATTAGATGAGGCTAATTCGGATGAGTTATTTTCAGATTTTGTACGTGATGCAGAAAACGCTTTTTCTCGTGAACATACGCAGTGGATAGCCAAAGTAGAAAAATAGCAATAGCGATATATTCTAATAGGTATTCCGCAGACTAGTACAAATTTTATAAAAATTATTTTTTTAAATATTATTTAGAGTTTTTATTATATGAAAGTATTTATTAGTTGGTCTGGTGATACTAGTAAGAGCATAGCAGAAGCAATTCGAGAATGGCTTCCTACAATATTGCAAACTGTGAAACCTTATTTCACGCCAAGCGATATTGAAAAAGGTACACGCTGGTCATCTGATGTCGCAGATGAGCTTAATAACTCTACGGCTGGTATATTCTGCGTTACGAGAGAAAACTTAAATAGTCAGTGGTTGATGTTTGAGGCTGGAGCAATCTCTAAAAAAGTTGATCAGTCACTAGTTTGTCCTATTCTAATTGGCTTAGATAACTCGGACATTAATGGACCTCTAACACAGTTTCAGACAACGTTATTTGAAAAAAGTGACTTTAGGCGATTAGTATCGGACTTAAACAAAGCAAATAAATCTAATATCTTAGAAGAAAATGTTCTTCATAAAGTTTTTGAAAAATTTTGGCCAGAATTTGAAGAAAAAGTTAAAAGTATTATGGAAAAAAGTTCTTTAAAAAGTAATAATCTGAATGATATCCGTTCAGATCGAGAACTTCTCGAAGAAGTGCTCAATTTATCAAGAGCACTAGCAATAGAAAAATCTGGCGGATTTAAAGCTAATGAGGAATTAAATAAACTCATATCAAATTTCCTTTCGGCATTTGATGCTATATTTGATATGGATTGGGAGCATACAAAGGGATGTTTAGTTGATAGTGAATTCTTTATTTCCTCAAATGGCACATTTATCAATCCTAATGTTTATGATGAGGGGAACAATTGGGGGAATAGACCTTTTCTTCTAAATTCTTATAGAGAGTTAATAACTTATATCGAGAAACATGATGTCAATATTAAGATAGGTCACTTCTAGAACTAACCAAGTAATGAATCAGTAATAGTAATTATCATATGATAAACGTTCTTTTTTAAATCAATTTCAAGTACTTTCTAAAACAACTCACCCATCTCAATGTCTTCTTCAAAATTAAATCCTAATTGTTCGCCTTTGCGTTGCTTCATCTGTTCGATGCGCAGCTTACGTCCAGAGACTAATCGTAGCACCTCGCGACGCTGCTCTGTCGTCATATCATGCCATAATTGACGCTCGGTCCGACTACGCAAGCAGCCAAAGCAATAGCCTTTTTTATTGCTTTGACATACACCAATGCATGGATTGGCAATCTCGAACAGTTCAAACTGCTGATTCATGGCGACTCCATTGCTATTACCGTTATTCCTTTAACTTGCCTAATTTATTGTCTAGCTTCATTGTAAAAGATTATTATGTCGCAAATGCTGAATAATAGTGTGCCATTTTATTGTTATAATTTTTGTTTAGCGGGTGCTATGCTTAGCTTTAATGGCTACATAAGTTAATCATAACAAAATTAATAAGTGAGATTGTAAGTGAACATTATTTATATTCATGGGTTGGATAGTGACGCTAACTCTACTAAAGGATTATTGTTAGAGAAATACTGTCAGCAGCATCATCCTGATATTAACGTATTGCGTCCTGATTTGAATAAAACGCCTGACGAAGTCTTCAGGCAAATACTATTATTAATTAAGAGTCTAAATAACAACAATATTGAAAATAAGCATATTGAACCTTTAAATACGGTATTGATCGGTAGTTCATTGGGTGGCTATTTCTCTACTTTGGTGAGTAATCATATAGGTTGTGCTGCTTTGTTATTAAACCCCAGTATTCAGCCACATATTACCTTGCAGCGGTTCTCTAAAGATTCGACTTTAAATAACGGTACTAAAGATTATGATTTAAGAGGAAATGTTGTCCACTCGACAGCTGGTGGCTGGGATATTACCAAGGCAGATTTGCAATGGTTTGAAGCGCATCAACTATCAGCCGTTAATTATCCTAATAAGATTTCGGTACTTATTAAAGAAGGCGATGAGCTGCTAAACCCTGAGATGTCCAAGCAATTTTATGAAGAGCAGGGCGCGATGGTAACGGTACAAGCTGGTGGTGATCATCGGTTTAGTGATTTTGGTGAGCAATTACCAGTGGTGATTGATACGTTAAAGCAATTGCTATAGGCTCAAATTAAACTTAAATAGACGACATTATATGACGTGAGCGACTGACTATTGACGTTACTGTCGCTATTTTTCGTTATAATGGCTTAATAGAATTAATCGCACATGAATAATTAAGGATGCATTTGTGAGTCAATATAATGCGCAATCGTTAGAAGTTTTAGAAGGACTTGAGCCAGTACGCCGTCGCCCAGGAATGTATACCGATACCACGCGCCCTAACCATTTGGCACAAGAGGTTGTCGATAACTCAGTTGATGAAGCATTGGCTGGTCATGCAAAGACTATCAAGGTTCAGTTGTATAGTGATGGGTCATTGTCCGTCGAAGATGACGGTCGCGGTATGCCGACCGATATCCATCCAGAGTTTAATCAATCAGGTATTGAGCTAATTTTAACCCGTTTACATGCCGGTGGTAAATTTTCGACCTCCAATTATGAGGTTTCAGGTGGTCTGCATGGCGTGGGTATCTCTGTCGTCAATGCCCTATCAACACGGGTCGAAGTCACGGTATGGCGTGATAGCACACAGTTTGATATGACGTTTGAAAATGGTGCTCCAGTAACGCCTTTGACTGAAGCTGTCAGCTCGAACAAGCGTAAGCGCGGTACTAAAGTACATTTTTGGGCCGATGGTAGTTTCTTTGATTCGCCGAAATTCAATGTTAAACAGCTCAAGCATAACTTGAAGGCTAAGGCAGTTTTGGCAGCTGGGCTAACGATTGAGTTTACTGATGAGATCAATAATGAAAAAGTCGTGTGGCAATTTACCGATGGTGTGGTTGAGTATTTAAATGAACAATTAGATGGTCTTGAGACCTTGCCTGAAGCACCTTTCTATTATAACTATGAGGCAAAAAGTGGCGAGCGGGCAGGTATTACTTTTGCGTTGTCTTGGTTGCCTGATGGTGGTACACCGATTCAAGAAAGCTATGTAAACCTTATTCCGACGGCTCAGGGTGGTACACACGTCAATGGATTGCGCACTGGTATTTTGGAAGCCTTGCGTGAGTTTTGTGATATTCATAACTTATTGCCACGTAGTGTAAAACTGACAGCAGAAGATGTATGGGATGGGGTGAATTATATCCTATCACTTAAGTTTTCTGAGCCGCAGTTCTCTGGTCAAACCAAGGAGCGTTTATCTAGTCGCGAAGCTGCTGGAGCGGTTCAGACCTTGGCGAAAGATGCTTTTAGTTTATGGCTAAACCAAAATGCAGACATGGGTACTCAAATTGCAGAGTTGGCTATCAATAAGGCAGGTCGCCGTCTTAAATCTGCTAAAAAAGTTGCTCGTAAAAAAATAACGCAAGGGCCTGCATTGCCGGGTAAGTTGGCAGATTGTCGCGGTGATTTGCGTGATGGGGCAGAGCTATTCTTGGTAGAAGGAGACTCTGCTGGTGGTAGTGCCAAGCAAGCTCGAGATCGTCATTATCAAGCGATATTACCGCTGCGTGGAAAGATTCTAAACACGTGGGAAGTATCATCAGATACGGTACTTTCAAGCCAAGAGATTCATGATATCGCGATTGCTATCGGTGTCGATCCTGCTTCTGATGATTTATCTGAGCTGCGTTACGACAAAGTATGTATCTTAGCGGATGCTGACTCTGATGGTTTGCATATTGCGACATTGATTTGCGCTTTGTTTGTGAAGCATTTCCCTGCATTGGTTGATGCGGGTCATTTGTTTGTGGCGATGCCGCCATTGTACCGAGTGGATGTCGGTAAAGAGGTGCATTATGCACTAGATGAGCCAGAGCTCGCTCATATCTTAGCCAATGTGCCGGGCAATAAAAAAGCGCAAATTACCCGCTTTAAAGGATTGGGTGAGATGAGTGCGGAGCAGTTACGTGAGACCACCATGAACCGTGATACTCGACGTTTGGTTCAATTGGATATGGACGATATGGTGCTTACTAATAGTGTCATGGATATGTTGCTCGCAAAAAAACGTGCATCTGATCGCAAGTCATGGCTTGAGAACAAAGGCAATTTGGCTAATATTCCATAAATGCCTTTGTTAGTTTGCTCGCTATAATAGTACTTATTTATAGACATCTCATGAATGCTAATTTATAAATAGAGGGTTTATTAGGCAATAAAAGCTTATAAAACGCAACTTAGTCGCATAAGCTTAATGCTATTATATAAGTATCTTTTATTATATGGTGCCATCATGACATCAAAGTTTTCTAATCGTTCTAAAGCTTCTTCGTTTAAGCGATCTAAGATTTTACCCAAGCTCAGTAGAGCGCAGCTCGGTGACTTAGTTCCAAGACGTGGTAATAAAATTGCACCTTTCATTGCGTCAACCATGCTAAAAGCATCGGGATGGACTACCGTTGGTGAGATACCAAATATTTCGCAGGCGGTGGTATTAGCGCTACCGCATACCTCTAATGTCGATGGTGTGTATGCGATACCCAGTCTATTTGCACTAGATCTGCAAATTAGTATTATGGGTAAGCATACGCTATTCAAAGTACCAGTCCTTGCGCAACTACTACGCTGGATGGGCATTATCCCTATTGATCGCGATAACAAGGGTTCGGTGCTGCAATCAAGTATTGATAAGTTCAAAACGGGTGAGCCACTGTTTTTAGGGTTGTCACCAGAGGGTACGCGCCAATACACTGAGAGTTGGAAAACAGGGTTTTATTATTTAGCGTTGGGCGCTGGTGTACCGATTTTACCAGTTGCTATGGATTACAATACCAAAGAGATACGCTTTATGTCTCTGGTCTATCCTAGTGGAGATATCGATGCTGACTTGCCAAAAATCTATGAGCAGTATGAAGGTGTGATTCCAAGATATCCTGAGCGTCTATCGCAGCCTCTACAAGACGTGAATGACTCAGCTAGTTAAAAAACCTTAAAGCCGTGATTATAATAGCTCTTATTCAAAAACCCCCTGATATACATATATCAGGGGGTTTTTCTCTGTAAACATTAAGAGTGTTTTCTAAGATTTCTTAATTGGTCTAATTTGTGAAGGTGCTAACCCCGCCATCGACAGGTAAGTTCAAACCCGTAATAATAGCCGCGTCATCGCTGGCTAGAAACATCACAGCCGCTGTAACATCAAAAGGAGTGGCTGTTTTTCCCAGTGGAGAGTGAGTAACAAATGGATTTGAACTGACATCTGTTGTGACGAACCCAGCAGTGACCGCATTGATACGCACATTGTTTGGTATATTTTCTAATGCCAGTTTTTTGGTAAGTTCAGTCAGGTTGCTTTGTTCCGCTTTATACGTGTCAATACTCCAGTCCGCTGATAGATCAGTCAGTGCTGATATATTAACGATATTACCTTTTGTTTTTATTAGCTCTGGAATGACTGACTGATGAATGCCGACAGCAGTGTCTATATTGACCATGACATCAATATGATTATACTTCTCGAGTACATGCTCTACTAATCTTGCCGTTTGAGTTGGATCGTTAATATCACTGGTTACGGTAAGGTGGTTACCTGTGTTGATCCATGTATGGTCTTGTGGCAGATCTTCGTAGATGTATCCTAAGATATCAGAATTAATACCAACAATGATACAGTTAGCCCCTTCTTGTGCGAATCGCAGCGCGGTTGCCCGACCGATATCTGAATCTGCGCCTGTTATGATGACAGTCTTTTCTTTGAAGCGCTTCATATTGTTCAATCCTTGTTATTATATGAGAATAATTAAATAAGTTTGATGAATGTAGAGTTTGCCCACTATAAAGTCATTAAGTCGCTGAACTGGCTAACCTTAATAATATAGCGCTTGTGCTATGTTTTCTTATATCAGTATTATTTTGACTCTATAAGATAGGTATTCTCTAAGGCAGTCTATATATACAAATTCGTGTATAAGTGATGCTACTTTGATATCATCATAACAATTCAGCACTGTGAAAGCGACTGTGTTTCATCGTGCTAATCAGCAAAAATAACATACCATACAATATACCCCTTCAATAATAAAAGGTCAGAACTTGTGTCCCATTCGATTACGACAATGCCCGATTGGGGCTATCTTACTACCGAGCTGGTCTGTTACTTACAAGCAGATTCTACTGCAGTCGCTTTAGCTGGCATGCATATGATTGAGCATGACTATAATGCTCAGTATATCGCTCGTCACTATCAATATCAGTTGCCACTTGGCAAGCTACAGCTGCTTGAGCTAACCCTATACTTACCATTTGATACGGGATCAGCTAATGTTGAGGCTGTACGTATGATCGCAGTAAAGTCTGCGCTTGCATGGTACAAAACATCACTGTCTCAAGATGAAGATAATGATGCAGTCGGTTATGAGGCTTTGATCTTCGATATTCAACTTGTGGGGGGAGGTGATAGCTCTGCACAAAACGATAAAGATAGTGAAAAATATAACGCCCTACAGCGACTGAAACACAGTTTTGGTGCGCGTTATTTTTTAGAAGACCTAGTGGTAGATATGAGTGAAGGTCAGCAGCAGCTACAAGTATTTAGCTGGGATGATTGGTACTCGATAGCGGCAGCGGTACGCACACCATCTGAGTTATGGCGTTTTTTGTCGTATCATCTAGAGCAGCTACAGCATTCGGCCACGAGTCATATACCAAGCTTTGAATCAGAAGATTTATTGGTTGAGAAGTTCTTACAAAGTCCAGATTTATTTGCCTCTGCTATTGCAGTTGATAATGCACTCATCAAAAACGAAGCACAGGATGAGCCTAATTCAGCACTTGTAGCTATAACGCTCGCATACAAAAACCAAAGTACAACTGCGCAGATGTATCATCAGCATATGCTGCAAGCAGCAACACTATGGTCTCAGCTAAGTATGCAAATGATAGAGACGTATAGTGAAAAGCAAACAATTAATAATGACGATCAGTTAGAAGTACCGCTTGTTTACTGGCAGCAACAACTGCTAGGTGAATCTCTGTTTTCACGTCACGAACTTATCCGCACGCTATATAGACATCCCAAACAAAGCGCCTCGTTGCAGAAGGATGGCTATGTCGTACACCAACATTCTTATGAGAGTTTGGGTCGACATTATGTACTGGTGTTTTATGGTCATGAGGCTACAGGACATAATAGCAAAGCGGCTGTTCAACCAAAGTTGGCACAGATTGCAAAAGATGTTGCCACACGTTTACCAATAATTGAGCTTCATCATGTCATTGTGTTGGGTATTGATTTTATTACTGAGACTGATGAGACCTTTATCGATATTGATCTATGGATTCAGCCAGTCGATACCATGACTCAACGTGAACGTCAGCTAACCAAGCAATTGCAACGTCTCAAGCATCAAGATATTCAGCATCAGAATAGTAGCTCACAGCCAGACCAACAAACAGCTTCAAATACATCACCAATAAATAAAGATTCTAAAAAAGACAGCCAAGCGGATAGGCGACCTCAAGTACACTTAAACCTTTCCATTCCTGCGCGAAAAGATAAGTGATAAATTAAGCTCTCTACTATGTAACAGGTGATGAGCAATACAATCCACAAATGACTGTATTAAGCGCCATTAAGCGCCATAAAAAAAGACAGCCTAGGCTGTCTTTTTTATATTTGAAAATTCAGAATAACTATTTAGTTATTGTTGATATCGTCATTTAGACCGCTACCAGGCAGTAATACGTTGCCGTCATTATTGATGTCATCAGTATTAACAGGAGTCGTATTCACTACATCTGTACGTAAATCATCAGTTGACGTGCTTGTAGCTGCAGGCGTGTTTTCACGCACTGAATCAGCCACTTTTTCTTGAGTTGATGTCTCTGGCTGAAGCGCAGATTTTGCTTTGGCTTCGGTACGCTCATGATCCATCTTGTCTTGCATCTTACGTAGGAAGCGTGCTGCTGCTTCTTGACCACCAAGACCGAATGATAGGGCAAAAGCAACGGCTACTGCACCTAATGTTAGACCAAATGCTAGATTAACAATTGAATCCGCAATACCCATCGCTTTTAGACCCATGGCTAGTACTAAGCCCATGATCAATACACGTACGATATTTGCTAGGAATTGTGAACCTTGCTCAGAGCGCTCAACCACACCTGCAATAATGTTAGCAAGCCAAAACCCGATGAATAGGATAATAGCACCAAGGATGATATTAGCACCAAAGGCAATGAACATTGTAATGATAGCTGAAATAGGCTCAAAACCTAACAAGTCAGCAGCGGCAATGGCAGCAAACAGCATTGCAAAGAAAACAATCGCATAACCAACTAGGTCAGATACTTTCTTATCGCCCATGGTGTCTTGCAGGCCAACTTTGGCTGGCAATTGGTTGATTTGAGTGTTTTCGATAAGACCTTTAATGATGTTGGCAACCATGCGAATTACATAGAAAGTTACCACTAAAATGGCAGCTGCCATAAAGATATTTGGCAATGCTTCCATGATTTTATTCAGCATGTTCGTCGCAGGACGAGCAATAACTTCGATCTTTAGAGCATTTAATGCTGCAATAATAGTTGGAATGATAACCACTAAAAATGCTAATGAACCAGCAATGTTAGGTAGGCTGTTTTTTTCGCTTAAACCTGCTTTTGAAGCCAGTTCTTGCACATTAAACGTAGAAACAAGATTGGTTACGATGCCACGTACTACTTTAGCAATGATATAACCGACGACAAAGACTACAGCTGCAATTAAGATATTAGGAATAAAGCTGAAGATTTTATCAACCATATTAGTCAATGGTGCAAATAAACCATCAAGCTGTAATTGACCAAGTACCATGGTTAAAACAATCAGTAAAATGAACCAATACACCATATCAGCGATGGTACTGCTCATTGGTTTTACACCAGCTTGAGCACTTAGACGCTCGTCCATTGATGTTTTAGACAGTGCCGCATTGATGGCTGTACGTACAACGGTAGCCACAACCCAACCAATGACACCGACAGCGATAGCACCGATAAGATTAGGAATAAATGCCAACACTTGATTAATCATATTTGCGAACGGTGTCGAAATTGAGTTCAAATTCAATTGGTTCAGCGCTCCAGAGATTGCGATGATAAAAATAAACCAAAATACGATTTTGGAGATAATACCTTCCAAGTCGTAGGCTTTACCTGTTGAAGAACTCATACGTTGGTTAAGATTGATCTTAGATAGTACATTACGAACTAGGGCTGCAATACCGAGTGCAACCAACCAGCCAATGATAAATATTAAAATAGCACCGATAATGGAGCCGATAGGCCCACCAAGATAACCGTTAAAAGACGTGTACATTGGATTCATTTGATCCTCCTTTAATCATCATACAGAGGCTGCCAAACAATATCGTCAATGTGGCTGATATTGAATGTGACCAATACATAATGGTTATAATAAATAGTATTTTTCAAAATGAGCTATAGAGTGATATTCTAATTTTCGAGTCGTTAGTCTTATCAAAAAATATCTGTGTACTTTGTATTTATAACTTTATTGCTGATATTTAGATATCTTTGATAGGGTAAATACTTGACTATTTATCACCTTAACTGGTTCAGCTTAGCTGATGTGTCAGTAGATTTAAAGACAGAAAGCTTAACCTGTTACTATATTTGTGTGATAACTTGTTATTATATATATAAATATTAACACATACTGTACACTCATCCGATAATTTTATTCCAAACATGGCTCCTAAAACTAAGATTTGCTATTATAGAACCATGTGACATCTCGCCACTATTCTTACAATTTGAGAGTACTTTATGAAAAAAATCACTACTTTAAGCGTTAGTGCACTTGCTAGTGCTATGTTGTTAGTAACAGGCTGTAGCACAAATAATGGCAACCAAGAAACGGCTGCTCAAAGTGTTTCAATCACCGAACAAAGTTCAGCAAGCGAAAAGGTCGGTTACAGCTTAGGATATATGATGGCTGAAGGAAATAAAGAAGCGGTCGGTGATCTGAATCTGGACACTTTTGAAAAAGGCTTCCGTGATGGTTATGAAGGTACTGATTCAGCATTGACTCAAGAGCAAATGCAAGAAGTATTGACGACGTATCAGAAAGAGCAAGAAGAAAAGTTCGTCAAAGAGATGGAAACAAAAGCTGGAGACAACAAAACTAAAGGCGCTGCATTCTTGGTAGAGAATGCTAAAAAAGAAGGCGTAAAACAAACTGCGTCTGGCCTACAGTATAAAGTAGTAACCGCAGGTACTGGTAAATCACCAAAAGCAACTGACGTGGTTGAAGTGAACTACGAAGGTAAATTGATTGATGGCACTGTATTCGATAGCTCTTATGAGCGTGGTGAGCCAATTGAGTTCCCACTAAATCAAGTTATCGCTGGCTGGACAGAAGGTCTACAGTTGATGAAAGAAGGCGGAAAATATGAGTTCTATATTCCGTCAGACATCGCTTATGGCGAAGCTGGTAATGCTGGTATAGAACCTAACAGCACGCTAGTATTTACGGTTGAATTGTTATCAGTGAAATAATGAGTATTAGGGCGTGTCCTCAATTCAATCGATAGTTATCTAAATGGGTTAAAAATGGCTAAATCTTGCCAAACGGCGTCAAATAGCTAACTAATATCTCGATATTATCTGCGCTATTTTCCTTGTTTGACTGCAATTTATCTCATTTTTATCACCATTTTTAAAATGAGGACATGCCCTAGTAATTATTTAGTGTTAATACTTACTAATCATCATACTGAATAATAAAAAAGCCCTCTTAAATTAGAGGGTTTTTTTATGACTAGATTTTATAGCTCTTAACTGATCATAGTTTTTAACCAAGTTTTCTAACTGGTAAGTGTGTTCACTTGATCAAAGCGGTCTTAATTAGCATTCTGCTAACTTACTAAAGATTCTTTTGGAATACTTTAGAGTTGCGACCGTTATGATATTGTTCTTGGCGTGCTTCAGGCAGTGCACTTGCTTCAACTTCTGCAAAGCCTTGTTCGACAAACCAATGTGCTGTGCGAGTCGTCAACACAAACAGTTTATGTAGACCATGGCTACGTGCTTGTTGTTCCAAAAATGCTAGTAAATCAGCACCTCGGCTACCGTTACGATATTCAGGATGTACCGCAACGCATGCAATTTCTGCAGAATCCTTGTCCAATGGATAAAAGGCTGCACAGCCCAAAATCATACCATCACGCTTAATGACACTATAATGGTCAATCTCTTGTTCTAAACATTCGCGTGAGCGGCTGACCAAAATGCCTTGTTCTTCTAATGGCGATAGTAGCTCGATCAATCCTACTACGTCATCAATATTAGCACGGCGAATTTCTTCATAAGGGTCATGGCTAATCAGTGTACCAGAGCCGTCACGAGTGAAAAGCTCTTCTAGCAATGCACCATCTTTGGCATAAGAGATGATATGTGTGCGATGAACGCCTTTGCGGCACGCCAAACTTGCACAGTTTAAGAAATAATTAATTTCGCAGTTCAAATCCCGATCGCGCAAGAATCGATCGACTTCGTTTGGAATCATCTCGCGTAATAGTCGATCACCATCATTGATACCAGCTTCTTCACCCAAGAATATCAATTTGTCAGCACCAAGTGCGACAGCGGCATTGAGAGCAACGTCTTCAGCAAGTAAGTTGAAGACTTCGCCAGTTGCTGAATAGCCCATCGAACCCAAAATGACGATATGATCATGAAGTAGGTTGTTTTTGATGGCTTCAACGTCGATAGAACGGACTTCACCAGTCATTTGGTAATCAATACCATCACGAATACCGTAAGGACGCGCTGTGACAAAATTACCTGAGATAGCATCAATGCGTGAGCCATACATAGGTGAGTTTGCCAGTCCCATCGATAGTTGCGCTTCAAGTTGCAGGCGAATAGCGCCTACTGCTTGTAAAATAGAAGGCATTGCCGCTCTTGGCGTAATTCGAATGTCTTGATGCAATGGAGAGGCGATACCTGCTTCTTTTAGGTTTTTTTCGATTTGCGGTCGTGCCCCATGAACCAGTACCAACTTGATCCCTAGGCTATGCAATAGAGCAAAATCATGGATAAGCGTGCTAAAGTTGGCGTGATTGACCGCTTCACCGCCAAACATAATCACAAAAGTTTTACCACGATGTGTATTTATGTAGGGAGCAGAGTTGCGAAACCAATGAACGTATTCAGGGTTAATCTGGGGCATGGCGCTAGTAGTCATAATGGGAGCAGCAGTCGTTAGAATAAGAAAAGGTGCGTAGCAAAAAGATGCTGGCCGCTAAAGATTTACCATAGCAAAAAATGCCGTTATGAGCTATCTTTTATTTCAGTTGTGTTAATGAATCTTTATAGCTGATTGACTATATACACAACCTCAACACGGGGTTAGTGTACGTACAAATGCTTTTTGTTATGCTAAACGCTATTGCTTTACAGATAGCGAACGCAGATAATCAATAAAAACAATGAGACTCATACCATTACTTGATTGCCTGTGAATTTATAGAATGATAGATAGATTGTTCTTCATTCACTACGAATGATCCGCTATCAATAGTTATCAGGTGCGTCATAGCAGATGGGCTCAAGTCTATAAAGTAAGCTAGCGCTAAGTAAGCAGTACTCGAAATCATATATAGTTTCATATAAAGAATACGGCGATGAGTGATTGAAAATATATTAAACTCTTTTCAAGTTTTACCAATTGCGTTCTACCGATATATCAACTAGGGATAATGAAAACCATGAAAAAAAATAATCAATTTGCTAGTCCGTTTAGCGCTTGGAGCGGTCATCGCTTGTTTCACGTTGTCGCCGGCACACTCATCGGTGCGATGGTCGTCACAACACAAGCCTCGGCGATGCTGCCTACGCCAGAGCAAGCTGTAGATAGCTCAGTTGCGGTGCAAGCCAATGCCAATCAAGGTTCAAGTGCACAAGCTGTGAATAGCAAAATCACAGCATCATTGATTAGTGTTGATGCAAATGGTGAAGAGATTTTGGTTCCTGTCAATGCAAGTACGCGCCTACAGTCAGGCAATGTCCTAGAGTATCAAGGGTACTTTACCAATACCAATGCTGATCGTGTGCGTAAAATGACGGTTACCATGAGTATTCCTGATGAAGTAGAGTTAATGCGTACGGTAGCACCGGAGTTCCCGTATGGTAGTGTCGACGGTAATAATTTTGCGCGTATGCCATTGCGTACGAGAGTAGATAATCAGCTGCAAGATGTTGATATGAAATACTATAGAGCAGTACGTTGGGATATGGAAGGCGTTGGTCTTAACGACACAGTCGCAGTCAAATATCGTGCACGTGTAAAATAACTATCGTGCCCGTATAAAACGACGTCGACGTTTGAATATTAGATTTCATGTAATCATGCATTTTTCATGATTTGCGCCGTTATAAAAAGCACCATAGCTTATTGCTGTGGTGCTTTTTTATTCGAGTTTAGATTTTTAGATAGGTTGCTTATTTATCGTTCAAAGGGTTGCATACTTGCTTTCAGACTTCTGCTTTATCAACTGTTTGATTACATTGATTTGTGAATTGGTGGCTTGTGATCCAGCCGTAATGAGGGCACGGCGCTGGCTAGTATCTATTGAGCTGATGTGACTGACAGCAGGAGTGATGACAATATCTGCACCATCCCGTTCACGACGCATTGTTGCGCTATGATTGGTACTTGGCTGAGCCGCGATCGTATTTTCTAGCAATCCCCAAAAGCTGCTGAGTGAGTTGAGTTTCGGTATGCCGTTAAGCTTAGTGGCATTATTGTCACTCGCATCTGTCACATCTACTGCGATGATAATATCAGCACCCAAATCACGAGCGCTATCAACAGGTACTAGGCTAACCACACCGCCATCGATATATTTTTTACCGACTTTTTCAGGGATGCGTGGAGCGATAAAAATATTAGGAACGCTACAAGACGCCTGTACAGCAAGTCCTGCATTGCCAGTGGTAAAGACTGCTTTTTTTAGCGTGTTTTTTTCGGTAGCAATTGCTGCAAAGCGAATTGGAAAGTCTTCTATTGCGCGTTCGCCTACTTTTGCATTGATAAAGTTTTTTAGTTTGATGCCTTCAATAAACCCTTGATTGGATAAAGTGAAATCAGTCAACTCGCTATCCGTAGTCGTCAGTGCCAGTCGCTCAAGCTGTGCAGGCGTGTATCCACTTGCATATAAGCTACCAACCAAACTACCGATACTCGTGCCAACGATAAGTGTCGGTGTAATACCGTTCTCTTCTAGTGCTTTGATTACTCCCACATGAGCAAAGCCTTTAGCGCCACCACCGCCCAATACCAATGCGACACTAGGTGGTTCGATTTCAGGAACTATAGGTGTGACACTCGCTGGAGTCAGTGTGCTACAAGCACTGATGATTAGTCCTAGTGTAGTAAGTATGCCCACACGTAGTAATGATAAATGATGATTGAGGGGATGGCTGAAAGTGGGAGTAGGCATAAAAAGACCTTAGAGAGTTGTATAAGTTAGAAAACAAGGCATCAGTTATTGCTATGATATAGATGATTCATTTATGTTAAAGGGTTTGCAAACCCATACTGAGAAATCAATGTTTATAAGTCATGGATGCTCAATAGATTATTAATCTCAAAAATACGACCAATGGTGTTAAATTTATTTGGTCTATACCATATAGTACTTACATACGTTTTCTTTGTTATTTTGGGCTTTGGGAGTGGAGTTAGACTATTAATAACAGTCACAATGACTTAGTATTTTATATCAAATTGATAACTATAGTTTTTATAAGATGCAGCAAATGTAGACTAAGAAAATTGAATCTATAATACTTAAAAACATTAATACTTATAAAACAATCTCGCTAGGATCTTTGATGCCAACATCGACAAGCCCTTCTTTAGCTCACTCATCAGACCACTTTAGATCTGAGCAGCCAGTTTCAGCGCTAGATATGCCTGTGACAGCGCTGGCAGGCGTTGGCCTAAAAGTCGCAGAGCAGTTAGCACAGTTAAATATAAAGCGAATATTTGATTTGCTACTGCATCTGCCACGTGATTACGAGGATCGTAGCCGACTGGTCTCCATAGCAGACGTAGAGCATGGGCAATCGGGATTAATCACTGGGCGTGTGGTACACGTCGATACTAAGCGCAGTGGTATGACGGTAGTGGTAGATGATGATACAGGGACGATATCCTTACGATTCTTTAAGGTTTATCGCGGTCTTTCGCAAACGATGAGTTTGGGTACACATCTGCAGCTGTTCGGCGAAGTCAAAGTCAGTCGATATGGCAAGCAGATGAGTCATCCTGAATATCAGATTATTACTGATAGTGTTGCCATGACCAATACGGGATTGCAGCCGATTTATCCCAGCGTTAAAGGCTTACATCAAAATAAGCTGCGCACCTTAATCAAATTGGCATTACAAACTGTCCGCAGCCAAGGTCTGCCGATGACATTGTTTACTCCCACAGATTTTTCAGTGGTAGCTGATCTGCCGTTAGCACCTTTTGAGCCGACGAAGTCATTAATAGCAGAGCATGATTATTCAGAAGATATCTTTTCGACATTGGCACGTAGTGTGCCAGACAATACGATTGGTAATAGCGTTCATAGAGGCGGTGCAACAGCCTATGATAGCAATCGTAGTACTAGCAGCAGTGCTAATAGCGAAATCCATACGGCAGTAGCTCGATCGGCGCACAACAATGTCTATAATTTGACGATATTTGAAGCCTTAGTATTACTACACACGCCGCCCACTTATACCGATGCTGGACAGCAATATAAATTATTAACCCAACTGAGTGCCCGTACTCATGCTGCCTGCCAGCGTTTGATTATTGAGGAATTGACTGCGCATCAGCTGAGTTTATTGTATCGACGCCAGCAATTGCATCAACACAAAGCGCCTAAATGCGCCGCTCAAAGTCCATTGGCTGATGCCTTGTTTGGCGCATTGCCTTTTGACTTAACGGGCGCACAAAAAAGAGTAATGCGAGACATTACCGCTGATATGGCGACATCTATTCCTATGTTGCGGCTGGTACAAGGCGATGTGGGTGCTGGTAAAACATTAGTAGCGGCGGGCGCGGCGGGCTATGCGCTTGATAGTGGCTGGCAAGTGGCTGTGATGGCACCGACTGAGATTTTAGCTGAACAGCATTTAGTTAATTTTAAACAGTGGTTTGAGCCGTTGGGCATTGGTGTTGGCTGGCTCGCTGGCAAGCAAACTGCCAAGCAACGCCGTGAATCATTGGAGGCAATCGCTGAAAATACCGTACAAATCGTAGTCGGTACGCATGCGTTGTTTCAAGAGCAAGTACAGTTTGCCAAATTAGGGTTAGTGATCATTGATGAGCAGCATCGATTTGGCGTTGAGCAGCGTATGGCACTAACCAATAAAGGCGTGGCCAACAGTACACCGCATCAGCTGATTATGACCGCCACACCGATTCCACGTACGCTAGCTATGAGTGTCTATGGCGATATGGATACCTCTATCATTGATGAGTTACCACCGGGACGTACGCCGATTACTACGGTGACAATTGATCGGAACCGCCGTGATGAGGTGATTGAGCGTATCGCTATTAATTGCGAGGCAGGTAGGCAAGCATATTGGGTCTGCTCATTGGTAGAAGAGTCTAGCGTACTGGATGCACAAGCGGCCGAGGCGACTTATGAAGACTTAAACGAGCGTTTGGATATTCGTATTGGATTAGTACATGGCAAAATGAAATCTGCTGATAAACAAGCCATCATGCAGCAATTCAAAGTAGGAGAGCTAGACTTGCTCATTGCTACAACGGTTATCGAGGTCGGTGTTGATGTGCCCAATGCCTCGTTAATGGTTATCGAAAATGCGGAACGATTGGGACTGTCGCAATTACATCAATTGCGTGGGCGAGTAGGGCGCGGCTCTACTAAAAGCTACTGTGTACTGTTGTATCAAAAGCCACTATCAGAGACGGGTACTGAGCGCTTGAATGTATTACGCGATAGTACCGACGGCTTTGTCATTGCCCAAAAAGATTTAGAGTTGCGTGGACCGGGTGAGCTACTCGGTAAGCGGCAAACTGGCAATGTCGGTTACTATTTAGCTGACCTCATCCGTGATGAGCAGCTGTTTGCGATTGCGCAGCGTTTGGCCAAGCATTTAATTTCAGACCCTACACGTAAAGCGGATGTCAGCCAGTTGATACATCGCTGGATGCCAGAGGCCAGTCGTTATACTAATGCTTAACCATTGAACCAAAGTTAATCAGCTGTGCAGTTTACATTAGTAAATTGATACTCAATAAAAAAGAGGACAGCCAATGCTGTCCTCTTTTTTGTTTGCCAAGATAAAGCTATTTAGATTTTTTTACTTTCTTCAGTGATTTTTTGAGATCTTTGAGGTTTTTCTTTTGCTGTTTAACTTTTGCTTTGGTCTCTTTGATCTCTTTCTTAAGCTTTTTCACTTCTGACTTATTAGCCATGATTGGCTCCTTTGTTGATGAGGTCCTCTTAATAATGACAAATTACCTCGTAAATTCAAGTCTGAACTGTAGGTGGTATGTATCATTGATTTTTACAGTTGATTAATCAAGGAGTGCTAGTCTCATTTCAAGCAATTTAATATGACGTCACACTCAATCATAGAAGTATCTTTATTAAATACGGTGTAATAACCTCCAATCATGTATTCGATTTGGTCATTAGACTTTGAGAGGAGAGGCACATGCGGACAAAATTTAAGTAGGAATGTTGGGCTATGCTGGCGTCTTCAATCTGTAGTCATTGTCCATATTATAATTTCTAGTAGCAATATCTTTATGAAGTTCAATGTCTTACTATATTCTGATGATGACCAAAAACTGACCCCTCAGGTATGTAACATAATTGACCCGCTGACGAGTTAGTCTACAATGTTAAAAACCCTTATTAATAAGATGGGACTGCATCATCTTGTTTCCTTTATGCTTTTTACGGCGTTAGTACCGTGCTTATTTATAGAGACCAACTATGAGTGATTTTAAACACCCTGATAATAAGCAAGCGTCGATTAGCGAGCAAACTCCTGATATTGAAACCTCTCAACGAGCTGAGCTACCACCGTATCGTCAGTCTGAGTCATTGGTGAATAAACCCTCCTCAAGGTTACCATTATGGTTGTTACCTGCTTTAGTGGCGGTGCTGATTATTGGGGTCCTGCTCGGGAAATATTGGGGTAATGGTGAAGCAGAAACGGTTGAGTCTCCAGGTACTAGCAGTGCATCCAGTGATGGTACTAGCGACGGCAGTACAGAGCAGTCAGTATTATCAGTAGAAACAATCGCGCCAAGCCAAGATGATATAGGCAACACGTTAAGTGCTGATGGGACTATTAATGCTAAAGATACGGCGAATGTCAGTGCGAAAGTAAACGGTGTGGCTATCGAGCGTATCTTGGTCGAAGAAGGCGATCGCGTCAAAGCAGGTCAGGTATTGGCCATGTTCGATACCGATGCGATGGAGCAGCAAGTGCTACAAGCAGAGGCGGACGTAGCAGAGGCAGAAGCGACGCTGGCCAACGCTAGTGCTGACGCAGCGCGCGTATTACCATTGCTCGACATTGATGCTATCAGCAAACAAGAAGCCGATCGCTATCGTACTTCTGAGCTTCGAGCCAAAGCGTCTTTGCAAGCATCAAAAGCTCGACTAAGCACTCAGCGCTTGAGTGTGGATAATGCTCGAGTGGTCGCGCCAGTGAGCGGTATCATCAGCGAAAAAATGGTTGAAGTGGGTATGGTCGCTGGTGGTGAGCCATTATTTACTATTATTAAAGGCGGGATTTTAGAGTGGCGCGCAGATATCGATCCCAAACTTATCGGTGAAGTCAATGTTGGCACGCCAGTACGTGTGAGCTTACCGGGTGGCGACTCTGTAATGGGTCAAGTGAGCCGTATTGCGCCAACGGCAGATAATAACCGTCAGATTACTATTTATGCCAGTTTGGCTGCCAATGCACAAGTACGGTCAGGCATGTATCAGACGGGTGAGTTTCTACTAGGCAGTGCCAGTACGCAGACGGTGCCAAATAGCGCTATCGTGAGCAACGATGGTTATGACTACGTCATGCTAGTTACTAACATGAAGACTCAAGATGGCAAAAATACAGGTCGTATCAAGCAACAGCGAGTGGCATTGGGCAAGCGACTTGGTGATAGTGTAGCGATTACAGAGCCATTGCCCGCCAATAGTCAGATTGTGAAGCAGGGCGGGAGTTTTTTAAATGATGGTGATTTAGTGCTTGTCGTGAATGGTGCAATTCAAACAGGCAACCAAGCTGACACGGCTGCCGATAAAACCACGACTGGCACAGATAAGCAGGCACGCTCATGAGTTTAAATGTCTCAGCTTATTCGATTAGAAATCCGCTGGTTGCTATTTTGCTGTTTGTGCTCCTAACGTTAGGCGGCATTTACGGCTTTATGCAAATGAAGGTGCAACAGTTTCCAGATATTGACTTACCCGCAGTTGTTGTGACTGTCACCCTCCCTGGTGCAGCCCCTTCTCAAATCGAAAACGATATCGCAAAAAAGATTGAAAACAGAATTACTAGCATAGAAGGTGTTAAGCGTATTCGCACGACGTTACAGACAGGTGTTGCTACGGTGGCAACAGAGTTTGTATTAGAAAAAGACATCCAAGAAGCTGTCGACGATGTGCGTTCAGCCGTCGGAGAGGTGAGCGGAGATCTTCCTGCAGCAGCCAATGACCCTATCATTACTAAAGTATCGACAGCAGGCTTTCCGATTGTGACTTATTCAGTCGCTGCCGATAATATGAGTGTTGAAGACCTGTCTTGGTTCATTGATGACACGATTACCAAGCGCTTATCAGATATTCCTGGGGTCAGCACGGTCGGTCGGATAGGTGGTCTTGAACGTGAAATCACAGTCGCTGCCGATCCTATTGCGCTAAGTGGTTTGCAGTTCTCGATTGCACAGTTGTCGCAGCAGTTGAGCGGTATTCAGCAAGACAGTGCGGGCGGTGAAGCTGAGGTAGGTAATGCGACCCAAACAATTCGTGTATTGGGTGCAGTTGAGCGGGCACGTGAGCTCAATGACTTGCAGATAGCAGTGCCAGCTGGTGGCACGCAGGCGCTTGGGCGTATGGCACAAGTGACTGATGGTGCTGCCGACCCAAGCTCTCTTGCCAAGCTTAATGAGCAGACCGTTGTGGCATTTAACATTACTCGTTCGCGGGGTGCTAGTGAGGTTGAGGTCATGGAGTTGGTCGATGCAGAGCTTGCAAAGCTGACTGCAGAGATGAGCCAAATTAAGATTGATAAGGTTTATGATACCGCAACGCCAGTAGCAGAAGATTATAGTGCTTCTATAAAGATGCTAATCGAAGGCGGTATATTAGCCGTAATCGTGGTTTTTCTATTCTTACGCAACGTCCGCGCGACCATTGTGGCTGCAGTTGCGCTACCGCTCTCAGTCGTTCCTACCTTTTTAGCAATGTATCTGTTTGACTTTAGCTTAAATATTATCTCCTTGTTGGCCTTGTCCCTAGTTATCGGTGTCTTGGTCGATGATGCTATCGTTGAGGTTGAGAACATTATTCGCCATCTCAGGATGGGTAAGACGCCTTATGAGGCAGCGATGGAAGCCGCTGATGAGATTGGGCTTGCAGTAGTGGCGACAACCTTTACCTTAATCGCTGTATTTTTGCCGACGGCCTTTATGGGCGGTGTCGTAGGTCAGTTTTTCCGGCAGTTTGGCTGGACGGCTGCTCTGGCTATCTTTGCCTCTCTACTGGTCGCGCGTCTGATTACGCCTATGATGGCAGCGTACATACTCAGGCCAGAAAAGCATCATGTCGAAAAGCAAAGCAAACTGATGACGTGGTATCTCAAAGCCGTCACGTGGACATTGCATCATCGTTGGATAACGATGGGCGTGACGCTGATACTATTTGTGGCTTCGTTAGGATTGGTCAAATTATTACCGACCGCCTTTATCCCTGATAATGACATTGACCAGACACGAGTGGCGATTGAGCTAACACCTGATGTGGCACTAGCAGACACAGAGCGGGTTGCCGCATTAGCGAGCGCTCGTATTTTGGCATTGCCAGAAGTCACTAATATATTTACGTCTGTCGGTGAGGCACAAGAGTCGATGGACTCTGATTCTGGTAGTGGTAAAGCAGAAAATATCGGCAGTTTGGATATTGTATTGGCTCCGCGTGCTGAGCGAGATTCGAAACAACAGGTTGAGCGTAAGATTAGCGCGATACTTTCGGAGGTGCCAAGTGCTCGTTTTACGGTTGGGCTATCGAGTGGCGGTGAGACGGGATACAACTTTTCGCTGACCAGTAGCAATCCTCAAGTACTTGAAGAGACCGCTCAGCAGATTATGTCCGATATTCGTGCATTGCCAGGTGCAGGATCAGTCACTAGCGACCGCAGTCTACCGCGTCAGGAGCTAACCGTGACGCCTGACAGACTAGCGATGGCAGACAAAGGCGTGACCACACAAGATATCGCGACTACCTTGCGTATCGCGACGGTCGGTGACTATGAGCAAAGTCTGTCTAAGCTTAATTTGGATACACGGCAGATTCCTATCGTCGTACGTTTGCCTGATATTGCAAAACAAAACGTCAATCAGCTGGAAGGGCTATACGTATCTAGTAATAGTGCCGCAGGGCAAGGCGTGCGTATCAGTGAAGTGGCCAGTTTGGATTTCGGTACAGGGCCTGCTCAGATAAAACGTCTCGATCGTGAGCGTGCGATCAGTATTACGGTACAGCCTGCAAATAGTGAGCTTGGCGAGTTGGTACAAGCAGTCAAAAATACCCCGACGATGCAAAATTTGCCTGCGTCAATTACCATCATTGATCAAGGGCAAGCCGAAAATATGGCTGAGCTTTTCAGTGGTTTTATCATCGCCATGTCAGTCGGTATCATCTGTATCTTAGGCGTATTGATTCTTCTGTTTGGCAAAGTGCTACAGCCTTTTACGATTTTAGTGGCATTACCTCTATCAATCGGTGGTGCTTTTATTGGTTTGGTGATTACTAATAGCAGCTTGTCGATGCCTTCGATGATTGGTTTTATTATGTTGATGGGTATCGCAACCAAGAACTCTATCTTGTTAGTGGATTACGCTATCATCGCCCAAAACCGTGGACTAGCAAGGTTTGATGCGATGGTTGATGCCTGTCATAAGCGTGCTCGACCGATTATTATGACGACGATTGCGATGGGCGCTGGCATGTTGCCATTGGTATTCGGTTGGGGTGATGCAGATCCTACTTTCCGTCGCCCGATGGCGGCAGCAGTATTGGGTGGTCTGGTGACCTCGACGCTACTCAGTCTCGTGGTCATTCCAGTGGTTTATACCTTAATGGATGACGTGTCAGGCTGGTTTGCTAAATGGCTGACACCAAGTGGCAAAGACAAATCAACTATAGATAGCAAAGTTTAATTTGGTGCTTTAATTTTTTATAAGTCAGATTGCAAAAATGGAAAAGACAATATCTATCGATTAGATATTGTCTTTTTATCGCTATATGAGTCGTATGACGATCACAAAGGATGTGATTGGCTTGTCATTTACTGCACAAAGGAATGTCATTATGAGTCATGCTTTTCTCTCAAAGGCGCTATTATCCTATCGCAAATTTCTCTTGGGTTTATGTCTAAGTACAATAGGTATCGTCAGTAGTTATGCGACTCCCTACTACATCGATGCTACCCGTACCAACGTACGTTTCGCCATTGAGCCTCTCAATACGTCAACAATCACTGGTGGGTTCTATAATTTGAGCGGCCAGCTTGATTATGACCCAACGGCTAAGACAGGCAATATTGCTCTCATAATTCCTCTGAATACCTTAAATACAGGCAATAAAGCTTTTGATGCCACGCTTAAAAGTGCAGATTTCTTTGATATCGAAAAATTTCCAGTGGCTCGTTTTAAGTCTACCAAATGGCATTTTTTATCTAATAAAGATACCATCAAAGTTGATGGCCTATTGACGCTCCATGGGCAGACCAACCCCGTTACGCTCACTGCTACCAAGTTCAACTGCTATCTAAATCCGATATTAAAAAAATCGGTGTGTGGTGGAAGTTTTACGACAACTATCGATAGAACGAAGTGGGGTATTAGTAAATATACAGTGTTAGGCATGGCAAAAAAGGTGAAGTTAGATATTCAAGTGGAAGCTGTAAATCAATCATATTGATCTTGAGAATACGATAAGTTGTGACATATTTTTGGAATTTGTGATGCTCATATCTATATGTTTTTCCTTAATAAGTGTGATGACCTCAAAAAATCTCGCAATACTTCAAAAATATAATGACTAAATTTTGTTATCAGACTGTTGCCAACATACTTTCACTCTTGCGATATAGAAAATTAATGCCATAACATAATAAATATTCAAAAATCCAGAAAATATAAGGAGTTTAGAGTAATTTACTCAAGAAACGATAAGAGAGTTAAAAAATAATAAGTATGTATTATTAAGTAGAGGTTAATAACTAATAGAGCACATGTTGTTTAGTTATAAGGGTTTGAGATTAAGAGTTATCAATAATAGTTCTCAACATGTTGATATAACAAAGATGCTATAGCAATTGCACAATGTCACAAGAAAAAAATAAGCACGTTAGACTGGTAATTTTTGTACTACTGAATGCCAAAGTTATTAATTGGTAGTCTTGTGTTCGGAGATTATGGCTAATAAAGATTAGATCATAATGTTCTGATCTCAAATCGAACATGATAATAGCTCAAATAATTATCATAACTTTATTTATGACAGTGCTGTTTGTTAAATAGATTCGAGCTGTACGAAATACCGTTTAGGCTTATTTTTAACTGATGCATAAAATCTGTGAATCAAGGAATTAATCAATGAAAAACCTTACTTTGTCTTTATCATTAATTGTTGGCGCCGCACTTACTATCCCAAGTCTAGCCATGGCTGCTGAACAACCAGTCGTACAAACTGCGACTGCAGATACTACCATGCAAACCGAAGCTGGAAGTATGGATAACGGACTTCAAACTGAAACTGAAGAGTTTAACAATATGTCTGATGCCGAGAGCATGAATGATATGGCTCAGACTGATGATGGAAGTATGGATGATATGGGTCAAGCTGATGCCGAAAGTGATGGTACTGTTGAAGTTGAAGAAGAAACTGCACAACCATATTTATAATTAGAAAGTTAGTTTCTGTGGTGAGTAGTTGCTCACCATGCAAATGATTGCCTTTAAGTGTAATAAAACCGATCGTGTTATCTTATTAGCAGTGATGAAACTTAAAACAATATGCAGAATCGAAAAGGCAGCCATTAGGTTGCCTTTTTCGTTTTGCTATGAATAGGTGACGATTAGCAACCTCAAAGACTAATGACTCTCATGACGGGTAAAGCTAAGGGGACTGATAATAAGCTTACTTGATGGCTGCCAAAATATACTCAGACAACTGCACTCATCTATAGTAAGTTAATTCGTAGACAGTAGTGGAAGTATGCACATGACTGAAATCTAATTAAGGGCATTTAGTTTTCGGATATGGATGTATAGCTGAACAACTGCTTTAGGTCAGTTATCTATATAAGGTATCCATATTGTGATGTTTACACGCTCATTTATACTAATGTACTAATGTATTTTGGATGTACAAAGGATATATAGATGCATATCATGAAGTCTGAAACGGTCGAAGTTCGATTACAAAATGAAAATTCAAAAACTAACTAGCTCACCAAATTACTAACCCCATAATAAGTAGCCAGTATTTTTGAGGGATTGAAGCAAACTGTATATATAGTTTCTAAGAAACATTGACCCTCACTTTAAACCGAGTATACTTCCACCCAGTCTGAAGGGAAGGATATTTAGGAAGTGAGCAATCACTTAATGAATATTTCGAATCAATTAGTTTTAAACTAAATGAATTTACCTCTTGACTCGAGATTTAAAGCGTCTATAATACGCCCCTCAACAGGGGAAACTGGCAGTAATTAGGAGATAATTACTTAATTAAAACCCAGTTAACTCATTGAAACGAATTAAAAAA